>NZ_JBHULX010000005.1:0-27475 GCF_042684685.1 Aquimarina hainanensis
ATATTACAAGGACAAAGTGTATCGATTCCAGAGGTTAAAATAAGTCCAGATCAGTTGATATATGTGATATACACTTCTGGAACTACAGGAACGCCTAAAGGGGTATTGTTAACCCATACTAATGTGGTTCGTTTATTTTATAATGAAACTTCATTATTTGATTTTGATCATAATGATGTTTGGACCTTATTCCATTCTTTCACTTTTGATTTCTCGGTCTGGGAAATTTATGGAGCACTTCTTTTTGGAGGAAGACTAATTATTGTACCGACTCAACACACTAAAGATCCTGAATTATTTAGTAAGTTAATTGTGGAAGGCGGAGTTACTGTCTTAAACCAAACCCCAACTAATTTTAATGGTTTACAGGAGTATATTCTCAATAAGAAAAATATTTCTACAATCAAATATGTCATTTTTGGAGGTGAAGCTTTACATCCAATCCACCTAAAAAGATGGAAGGAAAACTATCCTCTTTGTAAATTAATAAATATGTACGGAATTACAGAAACAACTGTACATGTTACCTATAAAGAAATTGGGGATGAAGAAATAAATAAAAACCAGAGTAATATTGGCGTTCCGATTCCAACGTTAGGAGTAGTTGTGTTAGATGATGATTTGCAGCCAGTTCCTAAAGGAGTTACAGGTGAATTACACGTAATGGGAGCAGGGGTAGCAAAAGGATATTTGAATAGAACAGCTCTGACTAAAGAGAAGTTCATAGATCTTGATTTGGTTTCAGGAAACAAACATAGGTTTTATAGAAGTGGTGATTTAGCAAGAATAACGCATTCTGGAGAATTAGAATACCACGGGAGAAAAGATCATCAAGTGAAGATACGAGGATACCGTATTGAATTAGGAGAGATTGAATCTTTACTTGAAAAAATAACCGAAATAAAACAAGCACTTGTTTTGGCCAAAGAAACAAATGGTACTAATAAACAACTTGTAGCTTATATAGTAACAGAAACAGCTATAGATGAGCAAGAAGTTAAAAGTTGCTTAAGTGAATGCTTACCAGGGTATATGGTTCCTAATTTTTACGTTTTCCTTGAAAAGTTTCCTTTGACAAGCAACGGGAAAATCGATAGAAAAAAACTGTTATCGTATACAATTAATAATTTGTCACAAGAAGAAAAGATTGCGCCTAGAAACAAAATTGAAAAAGCAATAGCTGAAATATTTAAGGAATCATTATCTATTAACACGATTGGGATTAATGATGATTTTTTTGCTTTAGGAGGAGACTCAATAAAGGTAATACAACTTATTAGTGCCTTAAATTCAAAATTCGATACCATATTTTCTATCTCTGAGTTTTATAAAAAGCCTACAATAGAAATGCTCGCTAATTTGATTTCTGAAAAAGACTCAAGCTCTGATTCGGTTCAGGAGTTAGAGGAATTGGCGTTAAAAGAAATTGATGAGATCACTTCAATGGTATTGAATAAACATAATTCGCCGAATGTGATTTCAGGAATATATCCAATGACAGATATTCAATTTGGGATGGTATATACTGCTAATTTGATGCATGAGAAAGGTACACCGGGAATATATCACGATCAAATGGTTGTTCAAGTTGGTGCATTAGATATTGACTTAATGCAACAAGCATTGGATTTATTAATCGAAAAGCATGAAATTTTACGGACATCACTTCATTTGTATACTTATGAAAAACCAGTTCAAATTGTACACAAAAAGTCATCTTCTAAAATAGGATATGAAAATATTGAGGGATTAAATAAAAAAGAACAAAAAAAATATATAAATGATTTCTTGATCCATGAAAGAGAAAATAAGCCTTTCACCGCAAATCAATCTTCACTGTGGAGAATGAATATTTTTAAGATAGGAGCAGATGATTCGATTTTTGTTTTTCAATGTCACCATGCAATTATCGATGGATGGTCAGATAAAAGTTTTAGGTTAGAATTACTCGAAACATATTTTACGCTTAAAAAAGATAAAGAGTATAAGCCCAAAAAACTGCTAATAGGCACTAAAGAAAGTGTTATTTCAGATTTTATTGAACAAAATAACCAAAGCCATAAGAGATTTTGGGTAGAAGAATTAAAAGGATTCCAGCGACTAGATGTACTGGGTAATACACCGTATTATAGTAATAAAAATAAAGTTTATTCTAGACAATTTTCAGAGAGAATTCTTGAGAAATGTAAACAAGATAATATTACTCCAAAAGCACTGTTTATTTCTGGGTACCTATATATCCTAAAGCTATTATCTCCGGAAGAAGATATAACAATTGGATTGGTTGCTCACCGACGCCCTATGATTGAAGATGGAGACAAGTTATTAGGATGTTTTTTAAATACAGTACCATTCCGGGTTCAGATGAATGAATGTTTAGGAGAGTCTTGGCTGAGTTTTATCACTGCAATGGAGTCTAAATTGAATGCGATAAAAGGTAAAGATAGATTTTCGTTGCTTGAAATTTCTAAACTTCATGGAGAGAATTCTGCTAATCCTTTTTTCGATATCATCTTTAATTATGTTGATTTTCAAATAATAAATGCATACGCTCAAGATAAAGATATGAGCGAAACTTTAGAGAAGATCAAAGAAAGCGATTTTTCTGATCAAAGTCATGCAGAGACAAATACTTTTCTCGACTTAACGGTAAGTTTAACAGGAGGAAGTGTTGAAGTTTCAATAACTCAAAACAGAGAATTAAAATCGGAACGTTCGATTTCAGATTTATTGACATATTTCGACGCGTTTTTGAATACTTATTTGGAAAGTGATAACGAAAAAACAAATAGTGTACATATTCTAACAAAGGAAGAACAACAGAAAATTGTATATGATTTTAATGATGGGGACTTGTTATCCAATAGTAAAACAGGTACAATTTTAAACTTGTTTGAAAATCAAGTTCAAGAAACTCCAGAAGCGCTTGCTGTTTTCTTTGATGAAGAAACAATAACATACAGAGAACTTGATGAAAAAACAAATCAATTAGCAAGGTATCTTCAAAATCACGGAGTAGGAAAAAATACTTTGGTACCTATTTGCATAGAACGGTCTGTTGAAATGATAATCGCAATTATAGGGGTATTAAAATCAGGAGGAGCTTATGTTCCAATAGCCCCTAAATATCCACAATCCAGAATTAAATTTATTCTAGAAGATATTGATGCAAGCATTGTTTTAACACAAGAAATACATCACTTAAAATTTACGAGTAATGAAGTAACAATCCCTACTGTATTCTTGGATAAATGGTCAGATGAGATAGCTGAGATTTCTTCAGAGAAATTAGAGACAATAGTAAAAGAAGATCAACTAGCATATATTATTTATACTTCTGGAACTACAGGTGTGCCAAAAGGAGTAAAGGTACTTCATGGATCTCTTTATAATTTAATTGTCCATCAATCAGCTTATTATTCAATTAATGAAAAAGAACGAATCCTTTTATTTTCTAATTATGTTTTTGATGCATCTATAGAACAAATATTTATTAGCCTAGCGAATGGAGCATCATTATTTATTGCCAATGATTCCTCTATTTTAGATCCCCAAAAATTAGAGTCTTTTATAATAGAAAATCAGTTAACTCATGTAGATACAACACCTAGCTTTTTAGAATTATTAGATACCACAAAACTGAAAAGTGTAAAAAGATTTGTGTCAGGAGGGGAGTCATGCTCGTTACAATTAGCCAAAAAGGTAGCTGAAACATATGACTTCTATAATGCATATGGTCCAACAGAAACCACTATTACCTCCATAATACATAAATACAACAATGAAGATGTTATGTATATTGGAAAGCCAATAGCAAATACCCAAATATATATCTTATCAGAAGATCTCAATATAGTGCCTATAGGAGCCGTTGGAGAATTATTTATCGAAGGTACAGGGGTTTCAAATGGGTATTTGAATCAAGCAGAACTAACACAAAAAAGTTTTATTCAAAGTCCTTTTAATGAGCATAGTCTTTTATACAGAACGGGAGATTTGGCTAAGTGGTCTTCGGATGGAGTAATAGAATACATAGGGAGAAAAGATGATCAAGTAAAAGTCAGAGGGTATCGTATTGAGTTAAAAGAGATAGAATATGCGTTAAATCAGATAGAACAAATTAACCAATCTATTGTTTTAACACATGAAAAGGAAAAGACAGGAAAACAAATAATAGCATATTTTACAACTAATGAAAACATAAGTTTCAAAAAAATTCAAAAAATATTATCAGATAAATTGCCTGATTATATGATTCCAAGAACCTACATAGAATTGGATTCAATTCCGGTGACAATTAATGGAAAAGTTGATAAAAAGGCATTACCAAAACCAAACATATCAAATTCTTTAAAAGAAGATTATGCAGCCCCATCAAGTGATATGGAGCAGCAGTTAGCAGAAATATGGAAAGATTTATTAGAGGTAGAAAAGGTAGGAGTTCATGATAATTTCTTTGAATTAGGAGGTCACTCATTATTAACGGTTAAATTAAAGAATGAAGTAAATTCTAGATTAGGAATAGAGGTTAGTATTCAGCAAATATTTAATACTCCCACATTAGAAGCCTATAGCAATACAATTTTTAATGATATAAATGAAGAAGATTATCAAATTTCCCTTGATACAGAAGCTGTTTTTTCAACTCCATTAAGGATTGAAAAGAAGGAAAATATATTATTAACTGGAGGAACTGGTTTTGTAGGGATACATCTGTTAAAATCATTATTAGAAACTACTAATAAAAAGATTTTTTGTCTAGTTCGTTGTGAAACAAAAGAAAAAGGGTTTACGCGAATTAAAGAAAAAATGATAAATAATAAGATATGGCAGATTTATTATGAACAAAGAATTGAAATCGTTCAGGGAGATTTAGCTAAACCTATGTTAGGTATTGAACTCCAGGAATATTTAAAGTTGTTAGAAAATATAGATATGGTAGTTCATAACGCAACTTATATGAACCACCTGACAACCTATAAAGATTCAAAAAACATTAATGTTGAAGGGGTTGAAAATGTGCTGCATTTTTGCACCTTAGGTGTTGTGAAACCATTGCACTTCATCTCAACAATTGATGTCTTTAGTTCTCATAATCTAAATAAAGATAGGGTTATTACAGAATTAACATCAATTGATAATGAAGTTCATTATAATTCGGAAGGGTACTCTTCAAGTAAATGGATTGGAGAGAAATTAGTAAAAAAAGCATCCGAATTAGGATTGCCTACAACAGTCCATCGTTTAGGGCTAGTGCTTTGGGATACAATCCATCATCAATACGATTCTAATCAATGGCTTTATCAACTTGCAGAAAGCTGTATACAATTAGGGGCATACCCGTTTGCTTTTGGTGATAAGTCAGACTATTATACCATTCATGTAGATGAACTTTCTGACAATTTATGTACGTATATTAATAATCCTTCTTTAGAAAAAAAGAAAAATTATAATGTGTTGCATCATTTTTCTGAAGGGTCAAAGAGATTGTCTGATTTATTAGAGATGTATTTTGATACCCAGAAGATAAGCCTAAAAAAAATAGGTCTTAAAGAATGGTTAAAGCTCGCTATTAACAAAGAACTGCCGATTTCCTGGAGGTTGTCTGAAATAAGAGAAGAACGGATAGATGATATAATAGAATCGGATCAGAATAAACAACATTATTCATTGAAATATTCTAATGGAAAAACAAATGAAGTGTTGAATAAAAAAACAATCATTTTACAAGATTAATCAATAGAAAATGAAATTAATAAAATTTTTATTTCAAAATTCCAGTACTGTAAAAATAGGAGCCTTATTTATCTTAGGCTCCTGTACTGGTGTAATAAGCACATCAATAATATATTTAATTAACGACTTTATTGATGATGTTCAAAGCGTAACTATAGAAAATAGTATTCTATACTTTTCTCTAATTATATTATATGTAGCCGTCAGTGTTGCATTTTTTAGAGGACTGATCAAAATTTCTGAAAGAATGATAAAAGAGATTAAAGAAAAAATTTTCCAAAAAATTCTTAATTCAGATTATCTCAATCTTATGAAACACAAAGATTTGGTGTATACAACCTTATCAAGTGATATTAATTTGATTGCAGAAAGCTTAATACACATGGTATATATCGTTGTTTCATTATCAACTATAATCTGTTGTTTTATTTATATGAGTATCTTATCGTGGAAACTACTGTTAGCAACAATATTAGTTTTTTTGTCAGCAGTGTTAGTATTTGCATTAATATTAAGAGTAGCGCATCCTAAATTAAAAAAGTCTAGGGATATTCAGGATGATATTATTTCTGTTTTGAACGAAATCTTAAACGGATATAAGGAACTTCTAATGTATCCTTTAAAAAGAAGAGCATTAAAAGAAATGACCCATAAGTATTTGGATGATTCGTATGACAATAGGGTAAGTGCTTATTCAGGTTTGTCCGTAGCAGGTATTTTGGGAGAAAGCTTTAGCTTTGTCTTTTTAGGAGTGTTACTGTTATTTTTTCCGATTTATTTCCCAGAAGAAAGGGGAGTAGTTATAAATTTTGCTTTAACATTTTTGTTCGTATTAAAACCTATTGAAGTTCTCAGTAGTCTTATTGGTAATTTATCTAATGCAGAAATATCAACCCAGAAAATATCGAAGATTCTAACCTCTTTTGTCGTAAATAAAAAAGAGGAAACCAAACAGTTGAGCAGTGTTGTTAATTTTGATACAATCTCTATTAAAGAATTGACATATGAGTATGACTCAGACTCTAGTTTTAAAATTGGACCTATTGATATCGATATTAAAAAAAATGAAATTATATTCATACATGGAGGGAATGGAAGTGGAAAAACAACATTTGTTAATACACTTTTAGGAATTTATTCTCCAAAAAATATTAATGTAACTATTCTTGATCGTTTATATAAAACTATTGAATGGTCGAATCTTTCAAAAAGCCTTTTTGCTCCTGTGTTTAGTGATTTTCATTTATTTGAAAAAAATTATGGAATACAAAAGAATAAAGAAAATAAGGTAAGTAACTTATTAAAGTTATTTGAAATTGACCATAAAGTAGTGTATGATGATGCTGTTGGGTTTTCTACAATAGATCTGTCTTTGGGACAACGTAAAAGATTAGCTCTAATATATGCAATATTAGAAGATAGACCTATTTTAGTATTAGATGAATGGGCTGCTGACCAAGATCCTGTATTTAGAAAAAAATTCTATTTAGAAATTCTTCCTTTTTTAGTAAAAAATGAAGATAAAACGATTATTGCGATTACCCATGATGATAGTTATTATGAATATTGTGATAATTTATATAAAATGGATTACGGGAGTCTTAAAATAAATAAAGGCTTTCCTAAAACAGAGGAGACAACACTTTTCAATCTTGAAGAAAGCTAGAAAAATAGTACTAAATTTATTAGATATTCGACTTGGGTTACCTACTATATTTAGTACTACTACTTTTTAAGATGGATATTCTATTAATATTATTAATAAATAAGAGTATAGCCCATATGAAGCAGTTAATAATGTAGAATGGGTTTTTATAAATACAGGATTTTCAAATAAATCGTGATATTTCGATCTCTTTCATGACAACAAGCCGGATGTATTCATCTGGCTTTTTTATTTCAAGATTTAAGTACGAGACTAAATAATATGATATTGACATAAAAAGTTCACGTTATTCATAGAAAAGCCTAATCTTCTATAGTATGTACTGCTTTAATTTTACATTCTGTTTCGAAAGAATATGTTCTATTTTCTCTTAATACAGGGAGTCGATTATCAATACACATATAGCGATACTCACAAGTCTTACATTCTGTTATTAGATCTTTATTAATCTCCCAATATTTTTGAAATGAAGGGGATTTTATGATATCATAAAGTTCGTCATTGGAAACGTCAGTGATTTTTCCAAATGTTTCCTTTGTTTCAGGGGCATTTTTTATTGTCCCTTCTTTATCGATATATAGTTTTCGGTTAAAATACACATTGTGTCTCTGAGCTTCTGTAAATAAAGAAATATTAACTCGAAAGAAGCGTTCTTTTCTGGTAATGAAATCCTTAGGCGTAGAGAATATTATTTTTTTAGAATTCGTTTTTTTGATTTCATTAGTTAATAAAAAAAGAGTGTCTACACGATTATTATTATCAATTAGCGTTTCATAATTTTTTATTTTTTGATGAACTCCTAACTCCACTTCAAATACAATTGAATATACAGGAGCGGTTTCTAAAAGATGTAAAATTGTTCGGAGTACTTCTATGGGGTCTTCCATCCTGATCCTGATATATAAATGCTCACAGCCTAAAGATATAATACCCTCAATAATTTTGTTTAAAACAGGAAATGTTAGGTCGCTTATTTCTAAAATCATATTTGTGATCTGAGAAGGATAATCCCATATCATGTCTAATGTCGGAAATAATTTTTGCTGACCTTTATCCACCAGAAAAGCCACTTCTTCCTCGATTAAAAACTGTATGTATTCATGTACTGTTTCATAATTTTCTGCCCCTCCCAGTTCATACAATTCCGATACATTATGCGTATCAAAAAAATGAGTGAAGTCATATAAATCATTAGGAATATCTATAATCTTATTTCGTTGCAGATCATAAATTGCAGATTTACTTTGTCCCTTAACAGGGATGCAATTAGCGTATAATATTATGTATTGTTCATTCATTATTTGTATCTAGGATGTTGAAGAGAAATCGCTTTATAAAATGTTCTTTTAGAGGCATACCTGTCACGGTATTGAGCAATATGTATTCTATTGGTTGTTTTTTTTAATGAAAAAGCACTAATAGACGTCATTTCTGACAAATGTAATATGACAGGAATTTTTTTATTCTTATTATTTTTAATGCTTTCTAAAATATCTTCTGCTTCTTTTTTAGGTATCATATTGTATAAGTTTTTGGGCTACTTTTTTTTCTAAATTGTAATTACATGGGTATGAAACCATCCCAAATTGACCAATGGGATTGACCTCGAGAAAAACATATTCTTTTGAAGTTGTATATATTAGATCAAAAGAACAACTGTTTAAACCTAATTTTTTGGCTAGCTTTTTAAGCTTTGATGCTATTTCTTCCGGTAATTGGTATGGGACCGTTCGATTAGGTTTTTCATGATTGTATTGCCTAAAGTCTGTTTCTGTTTTTTGATCTGCTTGTGAGAAAATTGCCATGGAATAGAATTCTTCTTCTAATAGGTAACTACGTATCTCGAAAGTTTTACGTATGTTTCTCTGGAACTGACTTATCCCAAAGGTCTTATCCAGAGAAGCAACCACTTTTTTATTAATTATGGTAGTGTAATTAGGTAACCAATACGTATCTCCATAAATCCCTATTGGGTTATTAATTGCCTTTGTAATAAGTTCCCTTTTCTGTAACTGCTCGTTTAACTCTTTTTTCTGATTGGTAATTATAGTTTCGGGAATATTCAATCCCAGATGTTTAGCCATTGTTAGTACAATGAGTTTATTAACTTTTTTACCATTATAATTGTTAAGAGAGAATTTTTGATCTAATAGAAAGTGTAAATATTCAAAAAGTTCTCTTTGCTCTTTTTGTACAAAAACTTCAATTTTATCTGAGACAAAGTTACTTTCCCAATCGTTTTTTTTGATTTTAAAGTTTCCTCTTCTATACCAGATTGATGAAATTTCATTAAAATTAATTGTTGCTCCAGAACAATTAAGAAACACCTCTGCTGTAGTAACATTAACAGTAATATGGTCGATGATATCATTGTTATTGAATACAATGTATTTTTTTCCTAAATGGTTTAACCATTTGATGATGTTTATGGTACTTTCGTCTTGTTCTATGGATATGATGAGTATCATAAATACATATTATTATACCCACTCAACAAATATAAATTGAGTGGGTAAGTTTTAATTAGTTATGATCCTCATACGCATCTGTCCCTTCTCTCATACCATCTACATAAGTACCAACATCTCCACTACCAGTACCTTCATCTATTTGCCATAGTGTTATTCCCCAACCATAATAGAGACCCCCAGTTGTACTTTCCATTTGTTTTTTAGATACTTCAAAGTTTTTTAACGATTGCATTTTTTTAGTGCTCATAATTTTAATAATTTGTTTTGCTTACTCTTTTTTTATTGGATTTTTAGCTTCCTCCTGTTTAGACCGATCTATACTCTAGTGCATCTGATTAAAATTCATTACCCGTTTTAGGATACTACTTTTTCTATATAGAGAATAATTCTTGTCATTTTTAGGAAAGTTTTTATGGAGGAGTATAAAAAAAACGAGCATTTTGTTTTCAAAATTGAAAAGTTTGAAAACTCCATTGTTTATAAGCTTTCGCATTGATTTTTGTTTTTTTTAGAGAAACTTTTTACTGCAAAGACAGGAAAAAAAAGTAAAAAATAGAGGCTAATTTTATACGGATACTACCTTTGATACGCTAAATAATCTCGAACGAGATATAGAAGGCAAAAAAGCAATTAATCATTGCAAAATCACACAATAGAGAATCAGTTTATGATGCATTCGAGCTAGACAGTTGTTTTATAGTTCAGTGCCGAACACATATTCTCTGAAGGCAAAATTATACGTAACTAAAATTATAACGACCCACTATGATTCACTCCATACGGACTAGTAAATTTTCAAAGGTACTAGCTAGTTATCTCTCAATACAATTGTTTATCAGTACCATTCAGCCATCTAATTTATTCGCACTTACGGGGGGACCCTCTCAACCCGAATTTACAGCTTTTACACCAATAGGTACCAGTGATATGGTAAACCTATCCTCAGGAAACTTTAATTATAATATTCCTGTAATGGATGTAGGGGGATATCCGTTAAACTTAGCCTATGACTCGGGGATAACAATGGATCAGGAAGCTTCTTGGGTAGGATTAGGATGGAACCTCAATGTAGGGCAAATTAATCGACAGGTACGAGGACTTCCAGATGATTTCAAAGGAGATGAGATGATATATGAAAGTTCTATGAAGCCTAATGTAACTGTAGGGGTAAGAGCAGAAGTAGATTTTCAGCTTTTTGGGTATGAAACAGTAGATGAAGTTAATAAACTTACAGGAGGTGTTGGAGGAAATGCATCTTTAGGAGTAAACCTAAAGTATAACAACTATACAGGTATATCATTTTCTCCCTCATATGGTATTTCTTTTAACCTGGCAGATGCAGTTACAGTAGGGGTGGATGTAGAAACCTCAGCGACAGAAGGAGTGTCAGTATCACCTAGAGCTAGTGCTAGTGCATTATTAGCGAATATGGAAGATAGTGCAATTACAGGTTCTCTTAATGCAGGAATCTCCTATAATTCTAATCAAGGTTTATCAAATTTTAATATTTCCAGCTCATTAGGAATCACAGGAATAAAAGATACAAACCACGCAGAATATAAAAGGGTAGAAGGAGTAAAAGGGCAAACTTCTTCAAGAGGTCAAGGGTTTGGTTCGGTTTCATTTAATAATATAACGATGACTCCCCGAAAGAGAACAGCACTAGTCAATAATAATGGTACGGTAGCAGTATCCCTTGGAGGAGATATTTTTGGAGCTGATGTAGAAGGAGAAGTTTCAGCAATGGGAGCTGTACAAAAAGTAAAAGAAACCATAAAAAAAGAAAAAGCGTATGGATATGAATTTACAGGCTATGCTACTCCAGATGATATAAAGGATTATAACAGGGAAAAAGACAATATCATCAGTAAAACAACACTGATGCTTCCTGTAGCTAATTATACGTATGATCTATACTCGGTACAAGGACAGGGAGTTGGAGGAATGTTTCGACCTTTTCGTAGTCAAATTGGGCAGATTAATGATGACCTGGTAGAAGATGAGAGTTCTAGTCTTAGTCTGGGAGTAGAGATAGAACCGGGAACTGGATACCATTTTGGAGCCAATTTTACAAATGCCCCTTCTGTTAGTAGAACCGGAATCTGGAAAACGAAAGCATTACAGCATTTCAAACAAGAAAGAGAAAATACCAGATCTTCTGATGAGAAAATAGATTATGAACCTGTATATTTTAAGTATATAGGGGAGCCAAGGGTAGATCATGATCAGCAAATGTTTGAGGGTTTAGGAGCGTATGCTCCTATAGCATTAGAAATAGGAGGGAGTAAAAGCAGTTTTAATAAGTATGCTAATAATAACTTTAGAATCAAAGAGTATGACGCAAACAAAAAACCTACCTACCGAAGTTTACCCGGATTTAATACTAAGTTCAAAAGAAGTAAAAGAGATGTACGAAATCAAAACGTACAAAAGATAAAAGTAAATGAACTTGCCAAGTTTTATAATGAAACCTACGCGAATAGCCGGATTAACCCGAAGGCGGCACCTCATCATACCGCAGAAATAAGAATACAAAAAGCAGATGGGGCTACCTATGTTTTTGGAGAAACAGCTTATAATACAAGAAAACGAGAAGTCACTTTTGCTACCAATAGCAGCTCTTATAACTGTGCAGAAGGTGTAGTAACATATCTAAGTGGAGAAAATTCCATAAACAATAAAAGTGGGATTGATCATTTTTATGATGCTGTAGAAACTCCGGCATATGCACATAGCTATTTGTTATCTACAGTATTATCATCAGATTATGAAGACCTAGAAGGAGATGGACCAACAGATGATGACTTAGGAGCGTATACTAATTTTATTTATAAAAATAGAGGAGGTATTTATAATTGGAGAGTACCGTACAGTAAAACACCAAGGCAGGCATCTTATAATGCAGGGTTAAATACCGATAGGTATGATCAAAAAGGAAGTTATATCTATGGGGAGAAAGAAATCAAATACTTAGATAGGATCATAACCAAAACACATGTAGCATTATTTGATCTTTCGCCTCGTAAAGATGGTAGGGGAGCAGCAGGAGAAAATGGAGGAGCGCTTTCATCCGGACAACAAATGTATAAAATCGATAAAATCAGATTGTATTCCAAACCAGAAGCCCTGAAAGCAAACATACTAGATAATGATCCTACAAATGATTTGCCAATTAGCACTATAAAAACAGCTCATTTTATATATGATTACTCTCAATGTAAAGGAATAGAAAATAATTTGGGAGGCACAACCAATTCAAATGAATTAAGCAATCAGGGAGGAAAACTGACCTTAAAAAAGGTTTATTTTACCTATAGAAGCTCTAACATGGGAAAATATACCCCTTATGAGTTTAATTATGAAGGAAACAATCCTAATTATAACTTAAAATCATATAATGTTTGGGGCGGTTATAAACCTAATACCAATGGAGGCTGTAATACCTCAGACCCATTAACGACTCCAGAATTTCCTTATGTGACCCAGGACGATAAAGCTATAGAAGACACCTATGCATCTGCTTGGTCGTTGACATCTGTTCATCTTCCTTCCGGGGGGAAAGTAGAACTCACATATGAGAGTGATGATTACCAATATGTGCAAGACCGAAAAACAATGCAAATGTTCAAGGTAATTGGAGCGGGAGAGAGAGAGATTCCCGGAAACCCCTGGGAAAATCAAAAACTCTATAAGTCAAGTGTTTTAAATGTTTTTGATGGGGATGCGGATTATTTATATGTTCAATTACCATCTGATGAAACCATTACAACAGAAGCTGCTTTTCGATCAAAATACTTACAGGGAATAGGAGATAAACCTATCTATTTTAGGTTTTTAATGAATATGACTAAGAAAGGAGCAAAAAATTCAGGAAGTGCAGATTATGATTATGTAACAGGGTATTTCGAAATATCAAAAAACAAACCCATTAAAGTGTTTAAAACACAAGATGGGAAGGTATATGCATCTATCCCTATGAAGATGACAGATTTAGAAGGAGGGATTGCTGGAACAAAAAAAGTAAATCCGATTACTAAAGCAGGATGGTACTTTGGAAGGAAATACCTTAATAGCCTGATATATGGGTTAAATGCTAATTATAGAACTGAAAATATACAGTCAATAGCAAAAAAAGTACTGAGTAGCTTTAAGGCTAATGTTGATATCCTTACAGGACCCAATGGAAAGTTGAGAAGTAACAGCATTTTATGTGCACAGCGATTTATTCCAGAAAAATCATGGATCCGATTATCAACTCCTAAAAATTATAAGCTGGGAGGAGGTGCCAGAGTTAAAAAATTAGTGATGAAAGATCAATGGAATAAGATGGTGGATGCTACAATTCCTGATACGAATACCAAATACCTCAAAGAATATGGGCAAACCTATCAATATATGTTAGAAGATGGTAGTTCTAGCGGAGTTGCTACTTATGAGCCAAATCAGAGTAAAGAAAACCCATTAGTGGAACCATTTTATAATAACTCCGAGCGTTTGATTGCTCCTCGAGAAGTTAATTATGTAGAGAAACCATTCGGTGAATCTTTTTTCCCATCAGCCAATGTTACTTATAGCAGGGTAACCGTTCGTAACCTTGCAAGAGAAGGGATTACCAAACATGCTACAGGAAAAGTTGTATCAGAGTTTTTTACTTCTAAGGATTATCCGACTCAAGTGGATTATACTGATATAGATCATCCTAATAATTATGCGACGAATCAGAATCAGTTTTTAGAGAATATGCTTAAAGGGCTTTTTGGAGGAGAAGTAAAATCCAGAAATGAATATGCCTTGTCACAAGGGTTTGTAATACATACCAATGATATGAATGGGAAAATGAAATCCCAAAAAGTATATGGAGAAGGACAGGAGAAACCAGTGTCGTCTGTGACGTATAAATACAGTACCAAAGAAGGGGATGAAACACGATTAAATAATAAAGTTGTAGTAATAAATAAGGATGGTACGGTAGGTAAAGACCAGCAAATAGGAGTGGATTATGATGTAGTTACAGATTTTAGAGAAAGTTATTCGAATTCTAAAACAGAAGGCGTCAAAGCCAATGTCGTTGCCTTGGTATTTGGGGTAGTAGTAATACCTATTCCGACAATAGTGCCCTCTCGAACGGAACTTGAAAATGTAGCATATTCTACAACAACGACAAAAGTAATTCATACCACTGCCATACTAAAAGAAAAAATAGCGACAGATTTGGGGGCGAAAGTTTCAACGGTCAATGAAGCTTGGGATGCGGAGACGGGACAAGTATTATTGACTCGTACCATTAATGAATTTGATGATGAATACTACAATTTTAATTTCCCTGCTTATTGGAGTTATGACAATATGGGGCAAGCATCCCGTAATATTGGATTAACAGGGACACTACAAAAATCAGGAAACTTCTTTACGATGCCAGAGGCTAACAGATATTTTACTTTAGGAGATGAAATGATTGCTACCTATGGGAGAGCAAAATTAAATGAACGTCTATGGGTTGTTGGGTTTAACCCTGCCGGAGATGGAGTGATGCTCATGAAGCGTAATGGAGTAGTAATTAATGTTTCTAACGGAGCAGAAATTAACGATACGATCAAATTTAAAATTATAAGATCAGGGTATAGAAATCAGCAAATGGCAAATATGGCAGCCATTACAATGATGAAGAATCCAATTTTGAAGAGTGATGGAAACCATGTTACAAAAATAGATGCTGCTACATTTTCCTTAGGACAGCAGACTCCATTGGCTAATAACCCTAGGATTATAAATGCAAGTGCAGTTGCGTATAATGATTTTTGGAATTGCCAATGTGAGAGTAATTTAGAGTTTGCTCCCGAACCTTTAAGTGGAGGAAAGTTAACAGAGATCTCTCAAGAAGATTACCCATTCGAAAACCCTTTTAACCCGTATGTATACAATGCCAAAGGCGAATGGAGAGCTAAAAAATCGTATGCCTATTTAACAGAGCGTACTAATGTGAATGAAGGAGTCCCTACTAGAGTACACACACGTAGAGAAGGATATTTTAAGAAGTTTACACCTTATTACAGTCCGACGCAAAATGGATGGCAGAAAGCTACAACAGCAGATACAGACTGGACCTTTGCTAGTGAAGTTACTCAATACAGTCCTTTTGGGGCAGAATTAGAAAATCAAGATGCTTTAGGAAGATACTCTGCTGCTCAATATGGTTACAATTACACATTACCTACAGCTGTAGGCTCTAATAGTAGATATAGTGATATGGGAATGGATGGATTCGAAGAATATGCATTTATGAATGTAGATAGTGCGCATTTTAATTTCAAACACTCTGTAGATAAAGATGGTTTTGAAGGGATTCGTATTACCGATCAGGTAGCACATACGGGTAGAAATAGTATTCTGATTCCTGCCAATGATAAAGCAACTCTGGAACGTCACTTAATAGGAGAAACACCAAAAGATGAAGATTATGATGGGGATGGAATCATAGAAGAAGATAATTGTCCGTATACCCCGGGAACAAACCTTAGTGACTATGATGGAGACGGAATTGGAGATATATGCGATGATGATGCTGTTCCTCAAATTACAGGAAGATATACTACAAATGAAGTGTTGTATTTGGCGGGCGGTATAAAAGAATGTATAGGTAGAAGTGCTGAGTTTACCATACATGGGAACCCGAATGACACAATACAATATGGAATTGTTTTCCATCAGACGAATTATAGACAAATGGCACTGAGTATAAATGACAAAGTAGTTTTTAATCATGATGATGTTAGAGGAAAAGAAGGAGAGCGTTTTATGTTTAATGATATTGTATTAGATATTACAGGGAAAAAATACATAGACCTTGACTTTGATGTGGTTCGAGGAGGATCAGGAGAAGGAAATAATACCTGGGAAATGGAATTTATGATTCTTAATAAACACACAGGAAGTCCTCTACACGGAGCTTCGTTTAATTTGAGATCAGAAGGAGAAAGAATAGAAAAATGTGGGGAGCCAGAGTGGGGAGATATTGACCAAATCAAACATTAATATTTAATTGACACAGATATAAAAAATCATCTAAATCTATTTAGAGAAATGAAAAATCTAAAATATATAATACCATCAAAACATATAAAATATGTTTTGGTATTGCTACTACTCATAGTTAATAGCAGCACCTTAATTGCACAAGTTTCTCCTGAAGAACGACAAGCCTTAATAGATTTTTATACGAGTACAAATGGGGCAAACTGGAAAAATACTGTAGCCAATAATAAACCTTGGTTAATCAATGATCCCACCTCTTTGGTTAGTTCCTGGTATGGAGTGACAGTCAGTAACAATCGGGTAACGAAGCTTAGCCTGTCTAAAAATAATGTAACCGGGACATTGCCGAATTCAATTGGTAATCTGTCTAATTTGACACAACTCATCCTTAGTTCCAATGAAATAGGGGGAACATTGCCTACAACTCTGGAACAAATGACTGGTTTAAGAGGAATTCATATAAGTAATAATAATTTTTCTGGAACACTCCCTGTAGTATCATTAAAAAAGATCCCCAATTTATCGCACTTATATTTCGATAGAAATAATTTCACCGGAAATATCCCAACGGAATTAGGACAATTGAGCAACCTGCTATATATTAATCTGGGGAATAATCAGTTTACCGGAGGGATCCCTGTAGAACTTACACAGCTTTCAAAACTTTCTTCTCTCTATTTATCCAATAATCAATTGACAGGAAATATCCCAACAGAAATAGGGCAGTTAACTAATTTAGGGAATCTGGGGCTATCAGGAAATCAATTGACAGGGGTGATTCCAGAGAGTATAGGATCTTTGACTAAATTAGGAAGGGTATCATTGGATAATAACCTGTTAACAGGATCAATCCCTACAACAATAAGTCAGCTAGTCAATGTAAGGCAAGTAAACTTTTCCTCTAATCAATTATCAGGAGTACTCCCTTCTGCTTTAGGACAGTTAACAGCATTAGAAAATTTATTTCTCAATGACAATCAGTTAACTGGAAGTATTCCTGCGGCTATAGGGCAATTAACCAGATTGAAGTTTTTAGGGATTAGAAATAATCAACTTTCGGGAAGTATTCCTGTAGAGTTAGGACAATTAAGTAATATAGAAAATATCCATCTGCATAAAAATCAGCTGACAGGATCAATTCCCGAATCTTTTGGGCAATTGGTTAAACTGAAAGCCTTATATCTATATACAAATAATCTTTCCGGGAAAATTCCGACAAGTATTACTACCCTGCCAAGCCTTACTAATCTAGGAATTTCAGGGAATAAATATGTGTTTTCGGATTTTGAAACTGATTTTTTAACAATTAAGACAAACATAGCAAGCTTTACTTATAATCAACAAAAAAAGGCAGATATAGAAGAAACCTTAAACGTTGTTCCAGGAGGAAGCATTATATTAAGTTCTAATGCATTTACCAGTCCTAACAATACATATCAATGGTATAAGGGAAACCGAGCTATTGCAGGAGCCACGAGCAAAGAATATACAATTACAAATGCTAAAGATACAGATGCAGGGATCTATAAATTGCTTGTTAGAAATACGGTTATAGATAAACTTTTTATTTATAGAAATGATATTACACTTACAGTAACAGCTCAGGATGCATGTGGAGTTTCTGCTATAGAAAAGCAAGCTTTGTTAGATTTTTATACTAGTACAGGAGGAGCAAGCTGGACTAATTCTACTACAGGAAATAGACCGTGGAGCTCTAATACACCTGTCTGCGATTGGTTTGGAGTAACAGTAGAAAATGGAAAGGTTACTAAATTATCCTTAGTTAATAATAAGCTAAAAGGTCCAATACCAGCCTCATTTGGAGATTTGACAAATCTTACTTTTGTGAATTTAGCGATTAATCAACTTTCAGGAGAACTCCCCGTTTCTGTGGGTAATCTAACAAATGTACATACATTTACGGTTGAGCGGAATGCTATTACAGGAACCATTCCGGTATCCATAGGAGATATGGTCTCATTAAGAAGTCTGAATCTGGGATCCAATCAATTGTCAGGAACCATTCCTCCCGACCTTCAGAAACTTACAAATCTTACGATACTAAGTTTATTCAGAAATTCATTGACAGGGTCCATTCCAGCAGAATTAGGAAATCTGATAAATCTGGAAGCACTTAATTTATTTAGCAATCAATTGACAGGAACAATTCCTGCTTCTATCGGAGGATTATTGAAACTAAAAAAATTAATGTTATACATCAATCGATTAGAAGGACCGCTACCTCCTGAGTTAGGGAATATGCAAGTTCTGGAAGAACTTCACTTAGAACGAAATGTGATAACAGGTGCTATTCCAATAGAGTTAGGAAATATATCTTCATTACAATATGCAAACCTTGGAAATAACAACCTAAGTGGAAGTATTCCTAAAGAATTGGGGAACCTACTAAACTTAAAAGGCTTATACCTCTTCTGGAATCAATTAGAGGGAGTGCTTCCTGCGGAGATAGGGAATTTAATAAATTTAGAAGTTTTAAGCCTTACACGAAATAGATTATCAGGGAGTATACCTGTTAGTATAGGACAATTACCTCGTTTGAAAAATGTAGGAATGGGAATCAATAAGTTCTCAGGAAATATTCCTTCCGGTTTCTCGACACTTGCTTCTTCAAAAATATTAACTTCATTTAGTTTTGAGAATAACGATTTTATCTTTAGTAATTTCGAACAGGAGTTCCCGGCATACCAATCTAACTTAACTACTTTTTCGTTTCAGCCGCAAGCAAAAGTTGATCTGACAGAAACTCAATCGGTGATCGTTAATAATACAATAGTTTTAACAAGTCAGGAGCTAACTAGTACGAATAATAGTTATCAGTGGTATAAAGATGGAGTACTTATCCCAGGAGCAACAAGTAAAGAATTAGTAATTGCGAATGCCAAAGAGACTGATGCTGGAGTATATCATTTTACAGCGACTAATACGATTATTACTGGATTGACACTCACACGTAATCCCATTACATTAACTGTAAATCCAGTTGGTTCTTGCGTAGTCTCTGAAGCGGAAAAACAAGCATTAATTGATTTGTATAACACTACGAATGGAACTAATTGGACTCATCGTACGAATTGGCTGACCAATGCACCGGTTTGTGATTGGTATGGAGTGACAGTAACCAATGGAAAAGTAACAGAATTAACACTAATCAGTAATAACCTTGTTGGAGAGATTCCTTCTTCTATTCGGGGATTGACTCATTTAGTAAAATTAGACTTAGGGACGAATCAATTAACAGGAACAATTCCTTCTACTATAAATCAATTGAGAAATCTGGAGTTTTTATCATTTAATCAAAATGATTTATACGGGGAAATTCCTACATCAATAGCAGATATTAATACCTTACGATCGTTATACTTGGGGCATAATAAATTAACAGGTACGATTCCTGATTTGATAGCTCAATTAAAAGAACTTAGGTATTTACACTTACAGGGGAATAAATTAACAGGTACGATTCCTGCTGTTCTATCAACCTTATCCAATCTTACGGATTTAAACCTGTATAGTAATGAGTTAACCGGGGTAATTCCTTCTGAGTTAGGTCAATTAAATAACTTAAAAACATTACACCTTGATAATAATCAATTAACAGGAGAAATCCCTGTAAGTTTTGGAGGGTTATCTAGTTTAGTAGACCTTAATTTATACAATAATATCCTAACAGGAAGTATTCCTGCAGAGTTGGGACAACTTTCAGCATTACAATCTCTGTATGTTTACAACAATCAACTATCAGGAGATATACCTGCAGAATTAGGACAATTAGTACAGCTAAAAGCATTAGATATCCACGGAAACCAATTATCAGGAAAGCTTCCGGAAAGTTTCATGCAGCTAAGTAGTTTAGAATCATTATGGGTTCATGATAATCAGTTCTCAGGAACTGTTCCTGCTGCAATAACTACCTTGCCAAACCTTCGGTTATTTAATATGTCTGGAAATCAATTTGTGTTTTCAGATATAGAGTCAGAATTTACAGCATACACCTTAATGCTAGGTTCAGGGTTTGTATACATACCGCAAGCCAAAGTCGATGAAGAAGAAACTTTACCAGTTATAGCAGGAGAAAAAATAGTATTGGGAACACAGGAATTGAACAGTATTAATAATCAATATCAATGGTATAAAAATAATGTAGCTATTCCAGGAGCAACCAATGCAACTTTAGAAATAGCTGCTGTTAGTTCTGGTGATGCAGGAATATATCATTTTACAGCTACCAATACGATTGTACATGATTTAATCTTAGAACGCCACCCGATAGAAGTAACGATTAGTTCTGATCCTTGCTCCGTTTCTGCAAGGGAAAAACAAGCACTTATTGATTTTTACAATCTTACCGGAGGGAATGCCTGGACGAATACTACAAATTGGTTGACAGATACTCCAGTATGTAACTGGTATGGGGTGACCGTAGAAAAAGGAAAGGTAACAGGAGTAAATTTAGCAGTAAACAACCTGACAGGAAACATTCCTGATGTAATTTCAAACCTGACGTATTTGAGACAATTAGATATATCAGGAAATCAATTGACAGGAGAACTTCCGGTTACTTTGAGAAAACTTATATATATAGAACAGTTACTGCTTAATACAAATGCTTTAACAGGAAATCTTTTCCCTGAAATCGGGCAATTAACCAAGTTAAAGACACTTCAGGTAGCCAACAATCAATTAACAGGAGAAATTCCTTTGACATTTAATCAATTAATTGGGATAGAGATAATTGACTTAAGTAATAATATGTTATCAGGAGGAATTCCTTCAGGAATGAACCAACTACTTGGATTACAAAACATAGATATTTCGGGGAATCAGTATATATTCTCAGGATTAGAACCAGAATTTGTAGCATTGCAAGCACAATTAGGAGCAGGTTTTATTTATGCTCCACAGGCTAAAGTCGATGAAGCATCTACGCGTTCTGTAGCGATTGGAGAGACGATTACCTTGACTACAAACACTCTAACCAGCATTCATAATAGTTATCAGTGGTATAAAGATGATATCATCATTGCAGGGGCAACCACCAAAGAGTATGTAATTCCTACAGCAACTGCATCGGACGCCGGATTATATCACTTTACAGCTACTAATAGTGTAGTTACGGGGTTAACATTAACCCGATATCCGATACAAGTAGAAGTAGGAACTTCCTCTTGTGAGATTTCAGCCGAAGAACGTCAGGCATTAATTGATTTTTATCAGGCTACTAATGGAGCTAACTGGGCTAATACAATAGCTAATGATAAACCATGGAAGATTAATGACCCAACATCTAAAGTCTGTGACTGGTATGGAGTAACTGTTCGTAATGGAAGAGTAAGTGGAATACGATTGGAGAACAATCAAGTAATAGGAACATTTCCTCCTTCCATATTTAAGTTAAAAGCGTTAGAAGAAATCTGGTTGATGAGCAATCAGCTTTCAGGGATACTTCCTGATGAAATTATAAACTTACGGGAACTACAAGTTTTGAACCTAAACAATAATAATTTAGAAGGGGATATAGTAGCAGACATAGGAACGCTTCCTAACCTGAAAAGGCTGTTTTTATCAAATAATAACTTTACCGGGAACATTCCGTCTACATTAGGACAATTGACGAATTTAGAAATACTGGGATTAGACAGTAACCAGTTATCAGGAATATTGCCTGCTGGTTTGGAACAATTAGTAAATCTAACCGGAGTTACCATTTTCGATAATCAATTTATCTTTTCAGGAATAGAACCAGAATTTGACAGGTTAAAAACAAAGTTAGGTACAGGCTTTATCTATGCACCACAAGCCAAGGTAGATGACGTAGTCTCCAAGACAGCTGTAACAGGCATTCGTTTAATACTAACATCAGATGTGCTAAGTAGTCCCAATAATACATATCAATGGTATAAAGATAATGTGGCAATTCCTGGTGCTACTGCAAAAGAACTAGTGATAAATAGCGTGAGTGCCAGTGATGCCGGAGTATATCATTTTGAAGCTACTAATACCGTGGTTACCGGATTAACATTGTTGCGTAATCCAATAACGATCTCGGTAGAGCCGGCAGATAGTTGTGGAGTATCTCCGGAAGAAAAACAAGCTTTGATCGATTTTTATCAAGCTACAAATGGAGTTAACTGGACAAATCGTACACATTGGTTATCACCTACGGTACCAGTTTGTGATTGGTATGGTGTTACGGTGATTAATGGAAAAATCATTGAACTTTCACTACCTAAAAATAATGTTTCAAGAACTATTCCTGCTGCTATTTCAGGCTTACAGTACCTTACACGGTTACGATTAGATGACAATAAACTATCCGGAAATATCCCGACAGCTATTGGAGAGTTATCCAATTTACAGGAAATACAATTTTCCTGGAATCATTTGACGGGAGAGATTCCCTCTGTATTGGGAGGGTTGATGAACCTAAGAGTGCTGGAGGCGATGGGGAACCAGCTTACCGGGGAGATTCCTTCAGCTTTAGGCACTTTGACAAATTTAGAACGATTGAGTTTATATCGTAACTTATTAAGAGGGACGATTCCGGTTGAGTTAGGGAACCTGTCAAAATTAAAATACCTGTCACTTAGTGATAACCAGTTAAGTGGTAGTATTCCGGTTACATTAGGAAATCTGATGCAATTGAGAGAGCTTAGTTTATTTAGAAATCAACTTTCAGAAACAATACCAACACAGTTAGGGCAACTAAGCAACTTACAGCATTTATATTTGAATCACAATCAGTTGTCAGGGAGCATTCCTGATACTTTTAGAAATCTTACGAATCTTCAGTTTCTATGGCTAAGTGATAACCAGTTGAGCCATACTATTCCTGGCACCTTGGGAAGCTTGAGAAAACTACAGGATTTTAAAGCAAATAATAATCTGCTTTCCGGAATAATTCCTCAGGAATTAGGAAATGTAATAAGCCTTAAGTACCTGGAGTTAGCAAACAATCAGCTGTCAGGTCCAATACCTTCCTCTTTTGGAAGTCTGACACACTTACAGCAATTATACCTTAGTAATAATCAGCTTTCAGGAAGAGTTCCTCCAGCTTTAAGTCAGCTGGCTAGTCTAAAACATTTAATGATTGATAGCAATAAATTTGTTTTTTGGAATGTAGAACCAGAGTTTACGGCGTATCAAACAAAGCTTACAAGCTTTTTATATATACCACAGGCAAAGGTTGATAAAAGAGAATATCATAGCATTTATGTCGGAAAAGATATCACTTTTAGTAGTGAAGCATTGATTAGTGCCAATAACAGTTACCAATGGTATAAAAATGGAGTTGCTATTGCCGGGGCGACTAATAAAGACCTGATTATTACGAATGCGACAGCAGCAGATGCAGGAGATTATTACTTCACCGCTACCAATAGTATTGTTACAGACTTAATATTGACACGTCATACCATCACGTTGGCTGTTATTGTACCGAATTGGGATACAGTCCAATCATTTTGTAGCTCCGAAAAAACACCCACAGTAAGTGATTTGGTATCTCCTATTGTTAATACTCCGGTTGTAAGCTGGTATACAACACAGACAGGAGGTGTCGCACTTCCAGGAACCACTTTATTAGATCCTGTTGTTTATTGGGCAGAAGGGAATACAGCAAACCCCAGAGTTGGAGTGAAAGTAAACCTGAATGAAGGAGCTCCGGGGAATGAGGAGACAGAAGGGTATCAGGAATTTTCAATTATTTCGAATTCGAAAATAAAAGATCTTCAGATTACCGGAACTTCCATTACATGGTATTCGACCCCTACAGCAGGAACACCATTAGATGTAAATGCCCTTTTAGAAGATGGGAAATCATATTACGCACAACAGGGAACGGCAAGTTGTAGGTTTGAAGTTGTGGTAGCAATAAAAGTTCAGGATCCAGAAGGAGATGGGTGGCAGTATTTCTGTAAATCAGTTAATGCTACCGTAGCAGATCTTAGTGCCAGATATACGCTTTTGCCCAATCATACATTGCTATGGTATAAAGGAGCGACAGGAGCTGAAACATATGCTCTTACAGAAGGATTGACTGATGGAGGAATTTATTATGCAGTACAAAGAGATCCATTGCAAAATGAAAGTGCCAGACGAAAAGTAGTAGTCTCTATTTTTGATGTTCCTCCTCCGGTAGTCACGAATACACGGCAAACTTTTTATACCAATGAAACAGCAACTGTTTCGGACTTAATAGCTGTAGGGAACAATATTATATGGTATGATGCTGCTTTTGGAGGAACCGCCTATAATCCTACAGAACATTTGGTACATGGACAAACCTATTATGCAGCACAAACAACGATCAATTGTAATCCAGAGGATATCGGTTGTTGTGTGAGCTCATTTAGAGAAGCTGTAACCGTGTCGATATTGGATGAAGTACCACCTTCTTTGATAGGTTGTGAGCGATTCAGACCACAACCAGGAGCGCATTATGTAATTAGCGCCTGGGTGAGAGAAGATGGGCTAAAAGCGATTGACCCGGTGACTAAAAACTTTAGTGAAGTAAGTGATGTATTTGTCAAGTTATTAAACCATCTGAAGGATAAAGTCATTGAAGGAAGTCATATTCCACAAAAATATATTCCTAATCCGGAGAGCAGAGAGTTTGATGTACTCATTCCTTTTATAAAAAATGCAGTAGATAAAAATTTAACAGTATATGATTTTACGTATGTAAAAGGAAGCCAGCATGAAGATAATTTAGGACGTCCTATCGGACCGGTTCGAACCATTGGGTTTAAGTTTTCTTTGACTCCGGGAAATGAACAATATCCTCAGTTCTTATATCGCACACCGCTAATCAGAAGTTATGCAGATGAGGAACATCGCTACCCATTACGTCATAATCCGACACTAGTGCTAAACTTTACAGATGCCTCTGTTTGCGGAACGAATTTTTGTATGACCTCGTCTTTTAAAATTGATGGAGGAGACCTATCCTATAACAGGACGAATATTGTTGATAGAGGCATTGTTTCCTCTGCGATAGTACCGAGTATAACGACATATACATATATTCCTGATCCAGCATATCAAGTAATGGATTATGCCAATTCTCTATTGAGATTGCGTTATCGCAATCAGGATGGAGTAGATATTGTACCACCTGATAATGCAGCTATAGAGTTTATGCCTAAAGGAGCTATTGTAGATGGATGGCAGCGAATCACAGCAGATTTTACGATTCCTGTAGATGCAGTAAACATGCAGATCCATTTAGAGAGTAGAATCCAGGGGAATAGTACAGAACAATTGAATGTCTATTTTGATGATATACGAATGCATCCTTTCGAAGGAAATATGAAGACCTTCGTCTATGATCCAATCACTCAACGATTAAAATCAGAATTGGATGAAAACAATTATGCAACCTTCTATGAATACGATCAGGAAGGAGGACTGATTCGAGTGAAAAAAGAAACAGAAAGAGGGGTCTTTACAATTCAGGAAACCCGCTCAGGAAATATAAAGCGAAACCATTAAAACAAAAGCCTGTAGAAACTGATTCAAGAAGAATTTTTGATCAGTTTCTATAGGACAAAGGAACCACATAAACACAATGAATAATTTATCTATATATAAAATCCTGCTTATATGTTGTATAGGGGCTATACAACTCGGGCATTCACAAAATACGGGAGTAAAAGAGCTCTTAAATAAAGCCTTAGCATTTTATCAGTCAGAAGAACAATATCAGGTGGATATGACGTATACCATGTATCAGGGACTGACGGGAAGTAAAGCTACAGAATCTTACCAAGGAAGCATTATAAAAAATAAAGCAGTATCTCAGATAAAAATGCTGAATACAGATATACTTCAATTCCCGGAAGGACAATTAACCATTAATCATACCGAAAAAACAGTTGTGTATACGATTCCGGAAATATCTTCTATAGAAAGACAAGTAGTACAGCTTAATACGCTGATGAAAAATTATACGCAGGGAAAGACTACCGAAAAAGGAGACGTCATTTTATGTGAATTGACAGCTGATTCGCAATCCAATCAAAATCCATATAGCAGAGTAATACTACATATTAATAAAAATACATATCGCTTGGAGAAACAAGAATTGTTTTTCTCCAGACTGATTCCTTTTGTAGGAGATAGAGGAGTAAAGAAACTGGATCATGGTCGTCTGATCATCACTTTTGAGTATTCAGAAGGCGTTTTGTCAGAAGGAATAGATATCAAAGATTATATCGTTATAAAGTCATCTGAAGATGTTTTCCTGACTGGAGATTATCAAGAATATCGTTTAATTAATCGTTCACACTAAAAAGGAGTATTCATGGGAAAAAGAATTCATCATCTATTTGTCTGTTGTATCTTTTTATTCTTTATAGATTCGGGTTATAGTCAGTATAAAGTTATTTATGATCCGTCAGTTATCGCTGGAGCAATCAATTCAGGTACTGGATTAGAGTTTCGCCCAGATCTGAGTATGTTCAGTAGTGGAGTTACGGTCTCTTCCGGTACTGATTTACGATTATCTGTGGCTTCGGATCAGCCTCCTTATGGATGGTTTAGTTATGAGGTT
>NZ_JBHULX010000006.1:0-12160 GCF_042684685.1 Aquimarina hainanensis
GCTGGTAGCCCTACACTAACATCAACATCACCACTTAATTCATCTTCACTTATCAAACCGTCATTGTTTGCATCTTCTGTGATCGCAACTGTAGGAGCACTTGGGTCCGTTGTATCAACACTATATACTTGTGTATCCGAATCAGCACAATTATCCTGTCCTGCTATAGTAATACTACCATCAACAGTAGCATCTGCATCATTTTCCAAATCACTTCCCGGCACATTAATACTGTAATTACCACTGGCATTTACTGTTCCTGTATATGTATTACCATTGACTGTCAAGGTTACTGTGTTTCCAGCAGTAAATCCTCCTCCAACAGTTCCTGTTACCGCAATCGTACCTCCGGCTTCTGTTTCATTTACTATATTATCTGCAGTAATATCATCAATACTCAAAATAGGTGGAGCATTCACAGTTACTTTTATCACATTCGTCTCATCTGTACAACTTACTCCATTTAATACCGATGTATCTATTCTTTTGAACCAAGTATCTTGCGTCAATACCCCCGGATCAAATGTAGTCCCTGTAGCACCTGATATATTCGAAAAACCAGTAGTTTCGTTAGTAACACTACTTTGCCACTGATGTGTCAATGTTCCATCTGCTACAGTAGAAGTCGTAACCGTTAACACACTAGGATCTCCTCCTGTACATACAGTTTGATCTGAACTAACAACTCCTTCTGTTATAAAATTATTAACTGTAAGTGCCACTTCATTAGAGGTTTCCGGGCATAAATAATCCGTTTTTGACACTTCTACTCTATACTCATTTCCATCTTGTGTATTTGCAGGATTAATTGTTAAAGAAGCTGTAGTAGCACCTGAGTAACTTCCTCCATTCGAAATATCGCTCCAGCCACTTCCTGTATTCTCTTGCCATTGAAATTGCAAGCCTGAACCAGAAACAGCAACCGAAAAATTAGCTGAATCTCCCAAACACACTGTTTGATCAGAAGGCTGAGTTGTAAAAACAGGAGCTGTTCCAGCTGTAACCGCATTCACATTTCCTCCTGTATAACCTCCCTGACCAGTCACCCGACCATTAGTAGCATTTACTGTCACAGGAGAACTTCCTAAAAAACCATCATTATCAGGATCTGTATGCCCCGCTTCTATAGCATCTCCACACCCATCATTATCGGAATCAGAATCATAATGGTTAGGAACTCCATCTCCATCAGTATCATATACATCCGGAACCCCATCTGCATTGGCATCTGTATAATCAGTAGTAGAACCATCTCCCCCATTTCCATTATCTACCAGATCTAACCAGTTAGGAATGGAATCTCCATCTTCATCCCCATTAGGATTATTCCCATTCGCTTCATTTATATCTAAAATTCCATCATTATCATCATCTTCATCATCTAAATCTACCACATTATCATTGTCTATATCTGAATTAGAACATTGAATCACTGAACCATTTGTTACCGGAAAGTTATTGAGATTTAAATCCAGGTTTTTAACCCATCCAGATGATGTCGCTCGAAGTGTTACATTTACCTTATTTACATTTAAATAGGTAAACTGCGCATCATTATCTGATTGTGCTTGTCCGTCTGCCAAAATCTCTCCTCCGGTTTCTGATAATGCAATATTAGGTTCTCCTCTAATAAATGCTATCCGATCCGTACAAGGAATAGAAACACTTTCAAATGAAGGACCATCAATATCGTTAATCACAAAAGAATAATTCCCTGCAACCGGATTATTACTAGCATCCAGGAATTCAATTTCTACAACCACGTCTGTTGCATTCTGATGTGCAAATGTTAAGTTGTCTACTGATTGTGCAAATGATCCCGTACCACTTATTATATTCACCCTTACCTGCGTAATTACTGGATTCGCAGTTGATGTAGCTGGGAATATTTGTGGGTTTGTACCTGTTGGTCCTCCTGTGATGGCAATATCTATATATTGCGCAGATAGTATCGATGTAAAAAACAAAAAAATACTAATGAGGAAAATTCTGGGAAGTAAAATTGTTCTCATAATTCGCGGGGTTAACGACTAAAAAAAAACAATATTATATACAGCTAGTTACCCTCATAAAATAAACACCCTTTAAAGGTACTATCTTATAAGAACATTAAATTTCTTATGACTCCTTTTGAAGGAAAGGACTTCATAAAATTTCGTAAATAAATAATGTAATTTTATATCGTATAAATAATTCTTTTAAGTTTTGTTTCGTTAAGTTTATGATTCAAAGATGCTTATAAAAGCAGGAGTAAAAAATATATTTTACGGATTAACCATAAACAAATCGATTAAAAACATCAAAACCAGATAAAATGCATTTTATCTAAAAAACGGTTACCCCAGCGAGGTTTTTTAATGATATTTTGCTTGTTTTTTTATCGTGAAATAAAAAAATGAAGGACAAAAATGAGAATTATACACTTTCAAAAAGCCTAACTTCTAAAAAAACAGAGAGAAATATTGAACCTATTAAAAATAAAAAAAGCCAGATCATATATGATCTGGCTTTTTTTATTAGGATGTGGGCGCGAAGGGATTCGAACCCCTGACCCCTTGGGTGTAAACCAAGTGCTCTGAACCAACTGAGCTACGCGCCCTAATAACTTACTGTATGTAAAAAGAACTTGTTATAAAATTTTTACACATTGTGGGCGCGAAGGGATTCGAACCCCTGACCCCTTGGGTGTAAACCAAGTGCTCTGAACCAACTGAGCTACGCGCCCGCTATCATTGTGATTGCGGGTGCAAATATAAGATAGTTTTATTCTTCAGCAAAATATTTCAACAAAAAAATCAAATAATTTCCGCTACAACAAAAGTACTCCCTCCTACATAAATCACATCTTCTTTTCTTGCATACTGTAATGCAGACATATAAGCCTCTTTTACAGCGTCATATTTCTCACCATGTAAATCAAACTTAGCAGCTTCTTCTTTGAGTAGCCCTGCATCCAACCCCCTTGAAATATCAGGAGACGAAAAATAATAACGTGCTTTTTTGGGAAAAAGAGGAAGAATTGTTTCTAATTTTTTATCATCCACTACTCCTACTACAATATGCAAATCTCTAAATGATTCCTTAACCAATTGCTTCATTACCTCCCGGAGTCCATCTTCATTATGAGCCGTATCACAAATTACTTTAGGTGCCTCATTCAGTATTTGCCATCTCCCCAGTAGTCCTGTATTTTCTACTACTCTAGAAAAGCCTTCTTTTATACATTTAGTCGAAAGTTCCCATCCTCTTTCTCTTAATATCGCTAAAACCTGAAGAACCGCGCGTTCATTTTCTCTTTGATAGCCTCCCTTAAGTGAAGATATACATTGTTCTCCTTCAAATGTTTCTGCAAAAATTAATGGAGCTTTTTTTTCTTTCGCTACAGCCTCGAAAACCACACTGGATGCTTCCTGTTTTCTTCCAATTACAACTGGTACTCCCGTTTTTATAATTCCTGCTTTTTCTCTTGCAATACTAGTAATTGTATTTCCTAAAAACTGGGTATGATCTATTCCTATATTTGTAATCACAGAGATTTCCGGGGTAATAACATTCGTAGCATCTAATCTCCCTCCTAATCCTACTTCTATTATTGCCACATCCACTTTTTGATCCGAGAAATACTGAAATGCCATTCCTACTGTCATTTCAAAAAAAGACAACTGATGGCTTTCAAAATATGCTTTATGGGTTGTCACAAAATCAACTACATACTCCTGCTTGACACAATCCCCATCAACACGAATACGTTCTCTAAAATCTTTTAAGTGTGGAGAAGTATACAAACCTACTTTATATCCTGCTTCTTGAAAAACAGAAGCTAATAAGTGACTTGTGGAACCTTTTCCATTGGTTCCTCCTACATGAATACTTCTGAATTTCTTTTCAGGATGTTGCAGAAAAGAAGTTAACTGCTCAATATTATCTAAGTTAGCCTTATATGCACTTTTTCCCTGTTTTTGGTAGACAGGTAACTGGACATACAACCAATCCAGCGTTTCTTTATAATTCATTGTATATAATAAAATATAATCCTACAAGCCTATTCCGATAGCTTAAACTCGTATACAATTGTTCCTACCTGCTTCACAGGAGCTTTTGAATCACTATTGAATCGTGTCGCCAAGGCTGCTTTTTTTGCAGGTGCTAATAAACAAGAGGCACTATTCGTTGTCCCTTTTACTCCTGGAGTAGCTTTGACAACTCTACCATTTTGATCTACTTGTATTTTTACCACCACAATCCCCGATTCATTACAATCTTGTCTAAACTTTTCTTTATTAAGTGCTTTTCTCCCACCTAATCTATAATTTCCATCTCCATCCAATCCTTTTCCATTTCCATAATAGGAGCGAGCATTAGGATCTCCATTCGGATTCCCCTTATCTCCCGGATTATTATCATCTCCTTCTCCTCCTTTAGCTGTTCCATCACTCTTAGGTCCTTTAGAAAAACTATTAAGAATATCCAAGGTTGATTTGTCCGGCTTAGGATCTGGTTTTTTCCCTACAGGTTTTTTCTTTGCCGGTTTTTTTTCAGGCTTTTTCTTTTCTTCTTTTTTTACACTCGTTTTTTTCTCAGGTTTCTCAGTAATCACTGGAGCATCTTCTGAATCTTGAGTAATGACTTTTTCTGAAACCTCAGGAGTTTTTTCTTGTACTTCTTCTACTTCTTCTTCCACCGTTTCTTTGGGGGCTGACTTAATCGGTTTTGTCGGCTGCTGCCTTCCTCTTCCGGTTTCTGTTGTCCCAAAATTTACAGCAATTCCACTTTCGGGAGCTGGATCCAGGTATGAAAGACTTAAGTAAAACAACAAAAGGATGATTCCCACATGTACAATCACAGTGAGAATCATAGACCTTTTTTTATGTTTTGTATCTAATTTTAACATATACTATTCTCAATCGGGTTTTACCGCCAGAATAACTTTAAATTTATTTCTATTCGCTATATCCATAACGCTTACTGCTTTTTCAATAGGCACTCCTTCTTCTGCCCTTAGAATCACAGTAGGTTCATGTTGTCCTGCCAATCTTGATTTTAATGTACTTTCCAGCCTGCTCTGACTGATTCGTTCATTATCTACATAATATTGAAGCTTATTCGTTATGCTTACCGATATATTCTGAACATTAGAGCTCTTTCCCTTAGCCTTTGGCAAAATTAAATCCAGGGCTTCTGGTGTTACTGCCGGGGATGTCAGCAAAAAGAATACCAATAACAGAAATACAATATCTGTCATTGAAGACATGCTAAATTCCGGACTTACTTTATTTCTTCCTCTTAAGTTCATCTGTTAAGCAGGTTCGTTAAGTAAATCTAAGAAATCAACTGCAGTCGCTTCCATTTGGTGCACTACCTTATCCGTTTTTACAACCAGGTGATTATATCCTATATAAGCAACAATCCCGACAACTAATCCCGCAACAGTGGTGGTCATTGCAGTATATATCCCTTCTGCTAATGATCCCATATCTGCACTTCCTGAACTTGATGCTAAATTATGGAATGCCAAAATCATACCAATGACAGTTCCAAGAAAACCAATCATGGGTGCAGCTCCTGCAACAGTCGCTAGAATACTGACATTCTTTTCCAGTTTATATACTTCTAGACGACCTGCATTTTCAATAGCGGTATTAATATCATCCAAAGGACTTCCTATTCTTGAGATTCCTTTTTCTGTTAATCTAGAAACCGGATTATTCGTTTGAGCACATAAAATCTTAGCTGCCTCAATTTTACCACTTGAGACCTTTTCTCTAATTTGATTCATAAAATTATCATCAAACTTGGAAGCTGCTTTTATAGCGAATAATCGTTCGAAATATATGTATACTGCTACAAAAAGAAGGATAAACAGAATGGCTATGATCACTACTCCACCTGTTCCTCCACTAAGTAACAATTCTATAATGGAAAGTGATTTTTCCTCAATTTCCGGTTCAACTTCTTTGGTCTTCTGGGCTAAAGATCCAAGCATAAATAAGTTCATCATAAATTGTCTTTGGTTTTTATTTCTATTATATAACGTGAATTATAACGTATAAGTATATTTTTACTTACTATTAAAGCATCATTAGTATCCCTATTAATCCTACCCCTCCAAGCACAATTGTATAAGGCAATGCCATTTTTACCATTCTTCCATATGACAATCCGATTAACGGAGCCAAAGAAGAGGTTAATAAAAATAAGAAAGCTGCTTGTCCATTTGGAGTCGCCACACTTGGTAAGTTTGTTCCTGTATTAATAGCAATCGCTAATTTCTCGAAATGCTCTCTTGTTATTGCTCCCGATTTAAAAGCTGCCTCTACCTCTCCTATATATACGGTAGCCACAAACACATTATCACTAATCATGGATAAAATTCCATTCGCAGCATAAAACATTGCCGGTTGATCTTTTAATGGTAAAGACAACACCCAGTCTATTACCGGAGAAAACAAGTGCTGATCATGAATCATTGCTACAATCACAAAGAAAACAACCAATAACCCAGTAAAAGGTAAGGCTTCTTCAAAGGACTTTCCTAACTGATGTTCTTCTGTAATCCCCATAAAAGCCGTTTGCACAATAATCAATGCCAACCCTATAAATCCTACAGGAGCTGCATGTGTAGCCAATCCAATAATCAAAAGAATTGCCGAAACTGCCTGAACAATCAATCCGTATTTAGATTTTTCAGAGCGTTTTGCATCTTCCTGCTCTGTATAGTTTTCTATAATTTGTCTGGCTACATTTGGTAATTTATCCCCAAATCCGAACCATCCTGTAGTTTCTAACAATACAGTCGTCAACATTCCTGCAAATAAAACCGGAATCGTTATAGGAGCCATCTGAATAAAGAATGTGATAAAATCCCATCCCATTCTGTCCCCGATCAACAGGTTTTGAGGCTCTCCAACCAGTGTACAAACCCCTCCTAAAGCAGTTCCTACTACTCCATGCATAATCAAACTTCTAAGAAATCCTCTGAATTTTTCCAGTGTTTCACCACTTAATTCTTTAGTATCCAAAGAACCATCCTGGTCATAGTCAGCCGTTGGTGTTGAATGAATCTTGTGATATACTCCATAGAACCCTACTGCTACACTGATTAAAACCGCAGTTACTGTTAAGGCATCCAAAAAGGCTGATAATACTGCTGATAGAAATACAAACAGTAACGAAATCACCAATTTTGATTTAATTTTGGTAAAAACTTTACTAAAAATATACATCAATAATGGTTTCATAAAATAAATCCCGGCTACCATAAACACCAGTAACAATACTACTTCCAAATTGTGTTCTACCTCGTGATAAGCATTCTTTGGAGTTGTAAGATTAAGTGCCAGAATTTCTATAGCCAGCAACCCTCCTGATTGTAACGGATAGCACTTTAGTGCCATTGCTAATGTAAAAATAAACTCCCCGATAAATAACCATGAGGTTACTTTTGCTCCTAGTACAAAATAGGAGAAAACATTAAAAATAAGGAATCCGATCATTACCATCTTAAACCACTTCGGACTACTACCTAAAAAATATCTGAACATACTTAAAAAATTAACTGATTACACTAACCTTTCGATTGCACTTAATCTTACTAAACTGTGTCTATCACACCAACTGTTGCAAGGCAATCTCAAAGGCAGTTTTACTTATATTTGTTTTTTTGTTATTATGATTAAATGTATCCTGAATTGCCTTTTTAATCGTTTCTGATGTATCTTTAAAAATGGCTTCATCAGTCATCTGAACTTTTCTTTCCATAAAATACGCAAATACTCTGGCCATCCCGCAATTGGAAATAAAATCCGGGATTAAGCTTACTTTACTATCTGTATATTCCATAATAGGTCCAAAGAAGATCTCTTTATCTGCAAACGGTACATTTGCCCCACATGAGATGACCTCTAAACCTGAATCAATCATTTGGGTTATTTGATCCTTTGTTATCAGCCTGGAAGCTGCACAAGGTGCAAAAATCTCAGTTTGCAATGACCAAACTTTTTCATTCATTTCTTCGAAAGGAATAAGAGATTCTGCATATAATTTATTTCCTTTTTTGTTTAAATACAGCTCCTTCATCTCTGCAACTGTAAATCCTTCTTCTTTTATCAACCCTCCTACGTGATCGATAATCCCAACTACTTTGGCTCCCATTGCTGTTAAATAGTACGCAGCAGCAGACCCTACATTTCCGAATCCCTGAACCACAGCTCTTTTTCCTTTTACTTCGCCTCCGTATACCTCGTAATAATGTTTTACAGCTTCTGCCACTCCATATCCGGTAATCATATCTGCCACCGTATACTTTCTATTTACATCAGGAGAAAAAGTTGTGTTTTCCAACACCTTTATAACTCCTTGCCTTAATTGTCCTATTCTATTAATCTTATCTGCTTCGGTAGGCTGAAAATGACCATTAAACACTCCTTCTTGTGGATGCCAGACTCCACATCCTTCTGTAATGGGAATTACCTCATGAATTTCATCTACATTAAGATCTCCCCCAGTTCCATAATAGCTTTTTAGCAATGGAGAAACTGCTTTATACCATCGTTTTAGCACTTCTTCTTTTCGAGGGTCATTCGGATCAAAGTTAATCCCTGATTTTGCACCCCCTATGGCAGGACCTGAAACTGTAAATTTTACCTCCATTGTTTTTGCCAGTGAAAGTACTTCATTCATATCCAGTCCTTTTCTCATCCTGGTTCCTCCCCCAGCAGCACCTCCTCTAAGTGAATTAATAACCGTCCAACCCTCTGCATCTGTCTCAGAGTCTTTCCAGTTAAAAACAATTTCAGGTGATTTATTCTCGTAAGTATATAATAGTTCTTTTATGTCTTTCATTTTCTTTTAAACTTTAATTCATTGTTACATTAGGTTTAATTGCTATATCTATATTAGCAATCATCATCTGTCTTTTCAAAGTCTTTGTTTCATATTCCCCCTTACGGAGGTTAGAGCTGTGTCATAATTTATACTATTAATACAATGAATTATTTCTGCTTAAAATGCAATTTCACAAATATAAAAAAACTAAGTATGGTCAACACTAAAATAAAATCAAATTTATGTAACAAATTACCGCATTCGTAGACAACGCATTCTATTTGTACAAACACATCAAAAAAAAGCAGATTTCGCAGAAAAAAAGTCAAAAAATAAAGAAAGACGCAAAAAACAAATAAAACATTAAAACTATCATTTTTAAACTTATATTTGTAGTATTAATAAAAATATGGGCTATATATCTATTTTTTCTCATTAAATTTCAAAATAGTATATTATGCACGCATAGCAACAAACAGGAAAATATGGATTTTAAACTTACGGAAGAACAAATAATGATACGAGATGCAGCTCGTGATTTTGCCAGAACAGAATTACTTCCTGGTGTCATTGATCGAGATAACAAACAAGAATTCCCTACCGAACAGGTAAAAAAAATGGGAGAACTTGGCTTTCTTGGGATGATGGCTTCTCCAGAATATGGAGGAGGAGGAATGGATACAATTTCTTATGTTCTTGCCATGGAAGAGCTATCAAAAGTAGATGCTTCCTGCTCTGTTATCGTATCAGTTAATAATTCTTTAGTATGTTGGGGACTGGACACCTATGGATCTCCGGAACAAAAAGAAAAATATTTATCCAAGCTTACAACAGGGGAATCAATTGGTGCTTTTTGCTTATCTGAACCAGAAGCAGGAAGTGACGCAACCTCTCAGCGTACAACTGCTATCGATAAAGGAGATCACTATGTATTAAACGGTACTAAAAACTGGATCACCAATGGAGCATCCGCAGATTATTATTTAGTTATTGCTCAAACCGATAAAGAAAAAAAGCACCGAGGAATTAACGCTTTTATTGTAGAAAAAGGATGGGAAGGTTTTGAGATAGGGCCTAAAGAAGATAAATTAGGAATCAGAGGTAGTGACACACACTCTCTTATTTTTAATGATGTAAAAGTCCCTAAAGAAAATAGAATAGGTGAAGATGGATTTGGTTTTAAGTTTGCTATGAAAACCCTGTCAGGAGGAAGAATTGGAATCGCCGCTCAGGCATTGGGAATTGCTGCCGGAGCATATGAACTGGCAAAAAAGTACGCTAAAGAAAGAAAAGCTTTTGGTACAGAAATCATGAATCATCAGGCCATTGCTTTTAAACTAGCAGATATGCATACACAGATAGAGGCCGCTAGAATGCTGGTTTACAAAGCGGCAAAAGATAAAGACAATCACGAAAACTACGACCTTTCTGGAGCGATGGCAAAACTATATGCATCACAGGCAGCCATGGATGTTTCTGTTGAAGCTGTTCAAATTCACGGAGGAAATGGATTTGTAAAAGAATACCACGTAGAACGTTTAATGCGAGATGCTAAAATCACGCAGATATATGAAGGTACTTCTGAGATTCAGAAAATAGTAATCTCCAGAAGCATTTTAAAGGATTAAATATCCAGACTCTCTTAAACAAAAAGCCATTGTAGTTTTACAATGGCTTTTTTATACTTAATAGGTGTCTTTTATCCAATCATAAGGCTTCCTTTTCACCCACATCCCTCGGGTAAAATCCGGAAAATTCTGCGGTTCCCCATTATTTTCTATCGAGACTTCTGACAAAGGAGTGATCGCACTCCATGCAGCAGCATCATACACATCTAACGGGGGTGCGATATTTTGTTTAGCAGATTCTACAAAGGCATTAATAACAAAAAAGTCCATCCCTCCATGCCCAGCTCCTGTAGCATGCTCTCCATATTTCTTCCACAACGGATGATCGTATTCAGCCAACCATTTATTCGCTTCTTCCCATCGGTGAGGCTCTGATTTTCCTTCTATATAAATTCGATTTCCATCCACTTCCCACAATCCATTCGCTCCCTGCACTCTAAATCCGAGAGAATATGGTCTTGGCAAATTACAATCATGCGTCACGATAATTGTTTCTCCTTTTGCAGTTTCTATAGTAGACGTTATTACATCTCCCTGCTTAAACTTTACACTGGCATTAGGATGTTCTTTTCCTCCATGTTTTACAATATAATTATGTAATCCAATACTTTTAGAAGCATTGGATGAAATAGAAACAAACTTATTTCCTCTATTGATATCACACATGGTAGCTATTGGTCCTACTCCATGAGTCGGGTATACATCTGCATTTCTCTTTACCGAATGCAAGGTTCTCCATTTTGATTCTGAAATTCCTTTCTCTCCAAATTCAACCCCTCTTCCATAAGCTGTTTTTCCATCATTAAGCTTAACAAACCTCAGGTCGTGTTGATATCCACATCTAAAATGAACCAATTCTCCAAAAACATTTTTTCTGACCATATTCAAAACAGCCATAATATCTCTTCGATAGTTCACATTCTCCAATATCATCAAATGCGCCCCTGTTTCTTCATAGGTATTCACTAAATCCCAGCATTCTTCTAAGGTATTCGCTGCAGAAACTTCTAATCCGGTGTATTTTCCTGCCTTCATAGCATCTTTTGCCATTCTGGTATGCCATAACCATGGAGTCGATATAATGACCGCATCTACATTTTCTTTATCCAATAGATTCCTATAATCTAATTCATCTTTTCCAAACACTTTTGGTTTTGGTTTTCCGGCTTTCTTAATCGAATCTAATGACAAGTCTATCCTTGTTTTATCGATATCACATATTGCTGTCACTCTTACATCATCGCGCAACAACACATTTCTAAGATGGTTCGTCCCTCTGAGTCCAACACCAATAAGTCCCAACCTTAGCTCCTTGCTAGCCTCTTTTGCAGTCTTCCCTAAGGAAACCCCTGGAATCATAGAAATTCCTGCTCCTGCCAACGCTGAATTTTTTATAAATTTTCTCCGAGAATTATCTTCTTTCATTCTTATTATCTTAAAATAAACACTAAATATATAAGAAATTAACAATAATCGCTTTGATTTCAAATTCAAAAAAAAAACAAATCAATCCTAAAGAACTGAGATACAAGAAAAAATGGTTTTAAAAGCAGCGTTTTTTATAGTTTTATTAACAAGCCAAACATCTTAAAGCGCTTCTAGATAAACATAAGGAAGAAAACAGTTCTCTTCTATAGGATGGGGTATTTAGGTTATAGGTAGTAAGTACACCTGCTGAGAACTATACAACAAAAAAAATGCCCTCCATT
>NZ_JBHULX010000007.1:0-22328 GCF_042684685.1 Aquimarina hainanensis
TCATTCCATCAGTAAGGGGGCTTCCAGCAGAGGGTGTTTGATTGATTGTTGGATTAGGATCTATAGCGTCTGTAGCGCTGACTAAAGAGGAGTAGTCAGGTACGGTTGTAGTAGTACAGCTCACTGTTTGATCTGTCGGGCATGTAATGCTTGGGGGCGTGGTGTCTGTGATGTCACTAACAATAAAAGTACAAGATACCCTATTCCCGCTGGCATCTGTTGCGATCATTGTAACCGTCATACCAGAAGTGTAGGGACTTCCTACACCAGGAGTTTGTGTAATTTCCGGAGCACTATCACAGTTGTCAACAACGGAAACTAAAGAGGTGTAATCAGGTAATGTATTTCCTGAAGCTAACACCTGATTCGAAGGACAGGTAATTACTGGTTTTTCTGTATCGGTGAGGCTAAACCCAAAAAGAACATAGGCGTATCCGGGATTTTCTGTGAGACTGGCGCTATAAGAAGGTGTAGGGCTTCCTAGTAAAATATCATCAAAACCATCCATATTAATATCTCCAATACCATCTACAGATGCTCCGGTATATGAACTAGGGCTTCTTACCTGAAACGCTTGAGAGTTATCCAATACATATGGGTTGATTGTTGGAGACCATCCAGTAGATCTTCCAAATAGTATGACTGTTGATGTTCTGATTCTTCCTAATAATAAATCTGTGATTCCGTCATTGTTAAAATCTCCGGCAGAACTAATATCAGAGAAACCAGAGACAGAGAATGAAAAACCGTTTATTCCGTTTAACGAATAAATATCTTCTGCTAAGGAATACCCTGTGTTTTTTCCAAATAATAACCATTTACCACCGAATAAGATGTCATTAATACCGTCTCCATTAATATCTCCAACACTATTAATAGTTCCGCTTGTAGAAGAAGGAGCTAAAGAGAGATCGACATAAAATCCATTAGATCCATTTATCGAGCTTGTTGTTAAGGGGTGAGGGAGATTTCCATTTTTACCAAATAAGACAAACGTCTTTTTAGTTGTTCCTCCAGAAAAACCGATATCTGATATGCCATCTCCGTTGATATCTCCTAATCCGGTTACCTGGCTGCCAATGCGGTCTCCATCTGCGTCTCCTTCGATTATAAATCCATTATTTCCGTCTAGATCAGTACTTCTTAGGACATCAGGGAAAGTGGATGTGCTACCATAGAGAATAAAACACCTGCCTTTATGTGCTCCACCAGAAGTGCCGGCTCCAATTATGATATCGCTAATTCCATCATGATTAATATCTCCTATGTGGTCTATGGATCTTGCAGATTGATCAAACTCTTTATCACTGATGAAAGTAAACCCGTTTGTTCCATCTAGGGACGAAAGGTTTAAGACTGGGGGAAAGCCACTTGTTTTTCCGAAAACAAAGTAAACGTGTCCTAATTCTCTTCCTAATGAAGTAGAGCGAAACGGGTCACTCATCATAATATCGTCAATTCCGTCATTATTAATGTCTCCGGCAGTACTGACCTGATACCCTGTCTCCGGCCACTGAGAAATGGGAGTGTCATTAGTAATTCTGAACCCATCTGTGCCATCAAGTAAGGCTACGTTGACATGTGAAGGGAAACCACTTCTTGTGCCAAATACTACATATACTTTACCTTCTACATTATAACTTTCATTTCTATAAGGACCCGAAAAAGAATAGTATTCTCCAGGGGCACCAACAATAAAGTCTGCAATCCCATCCCCATTGATGTCTCCGGCTTTACGAACATCATGCCCGAGATTTCCTCCTGAAAGTTCTCCGATAATTGAAAAACCGTTTACACCATTTAGATTATCGGTTGTAATATATGTGTCAGTGCAGCTAAGAGAAGGAGGAGGAGGTTTTACAGTTATCGGAAATGAACAACTATTACTGTTACCAGCTTTATCAGTGACTGTCATTGTTACTGTAGTTGTTCCTGTAAAAATTGTTCCTTGTGGTGGGGTTTGACGATACATTAGATCCATGTGATAAGTACAATTGTCTCCTAGGTCTATGTGGAACATATAATTGGGAATGGTTGCATTTAGATATAATGATTCTGAAGTTGGACAATTGATTGTAGGGAGGGTAGTGTCTGTATAATTGATGTTATCCCCGTGAATTACATAGGCGGTACCAGCGTCATAATCCCTTGTGTTAGATCCAATAAGAATATCAGAAACCCCATCATTGTTGACATCACCAGCAGTGCTAACATCGAAACCAGTATTGGTATAAACATATCTTCTATCGTCTAACAATAGAATGGCATTTGTACCATTGATAGTTTCCAGTTTAAAAGTAGGATCCCAAGGAGATGATTTTCCAAAAACTACATAGGCGCCTCCAGATAAAGAACGACTAGCCCGTATTGATCCGATAATAATATCGTCAATTCCATCATTGTTAAAATCCCCTGCGGGAGCAGCAGCACCTCCTAAATTATCATATCTTTTTTCTCCAATGATTGTCATACCATTGATTCCATTAAGGTTATTGATTAAAAATTGAGAATTAAAACCTGTGTTTTTTCCAAAAATGATATGCACTTCTCCTACAGAAGAATTTCCGTCAATTTCTGTTTGTGGGGCACTTACTATAAGGTCCGTAATCCCATCGTTATTTATATCTCCGGCTTCCTGTATCGTGGTTCCCAAAGAAGCGCTTATGGGTTTTCCTAAGATTGAAAAACCATTTGTCCCGTTTAATGAAGAGAGATTGAAAGAAGAAGAAAAGGAGGTGTTTTTTCCAAAAATAACATAAGCGATCCCTCTATTTCGTATTCCGTCTTCATTCTTTCTGGGAATTCCGATCGCAATGTCATTAATGCCATCATTGTTGATGTCTCCAGCTGGGTTTATAGTGCTTCCAGGACCATTCCATATAGTTGCAGTGCCATCAATATAAAAACCATTAGTACCGTTAAGCGTAGTGATGTCAAGTATGGAAGGCAATGTATTGTTTCCAAAAATAACGTAATACCTGCCAGTATTTGGAGAATGGCTATATTGGGGAGCTGCAATTCCGATGTCAGCAATCCTATCACCATTTATATCTCCTAAAGCACTTACATGCATTCCAAACCCATCCCTTCGGGAACTTGTTGTATTTTCTCCTTTTATGATAATCCCATTGTTTCCGTCAATATCTGAAGGGATAAAAACAGTTCTAAATGGAGTTCTTTTTCCGTATATAATCATGGCAGCGCCGATTCCTGAAGCATCATATTTGAGTATCCCAATAAGAATGTCATCTACTCCATCATTGTTAACATCTCCTGCTTTACTTACTGATATTCCTAGTTTAGCATCTGTTGTATTCCCTTTGACAATGAAACCATTTGTGCCATCTAATGTTTGGGGGTCAAAAGAACTAAGAGAAAATGTAGGGTTTCCGAAAATAATATATGCTTCTCCGGCGGCAGTAATACTACCGTTGTCTTTTGAATGTGCTCCAATGATAATATCATCAATTCCATCCCCATTAATATCTCCGGCATCACTAACACTATATCCCAGTTTGTCTTTGGGGGTTGGGTTTTCTATTGTAAAGCCCGTATTTCCGTCAATAATTGACAGGGGTACATTCGGACATTGAGCTATTGTATAAATGGGCAATAGAAATATCAGAAATAGATAGTAATGTGTTGTATTGTAGTGTTTTGTAAAACGAATCATTTTTTTAGATTGTTTATGGAAGGGCAAAACTACTGGTTACAAGAAACCTAAAAATCACTATAAATGAGTATTTTTTACTTAATCATTGAGATTTTACTTCTTTAGAGAATAAGTTCGAGGTTAAGGGAAAAAGAAAATAGTTTTATTAAAGTTTTCTAAAAACAATTAAATTATTTGGAACGATCGTTCTTTTATTTTTATGTTTGTATTCGGAACGATCGTTCTGTTATTTTGTAACCATAAAAAAACATATAAAAAATGAGAGACTTAAAAGGAAAAGTGGCAATCGTTACAGGTGGGAATAGCGGTATAGGGTATGCATCGGCAAAACAATTAAAAGAACATGGGGCAACGGTAGTTATTACAGGAAGATCTACTACTAAGGTAGAAAAAGCGGCATCAGAATTAGGTGTTATTGGATTAGTAGCAGATGTAAAGAGTTTATCTGCTATTGATACTTTAGTTACTGAAATATCTGAGCGGTTTGGAGGAGTGGATATTTTATTTGTTAATGCAGGAGTTTTTTCACCAGCTCCTTTGGGAGGAATCACAGAAGCTTTATACGATGAGATAATGGATATTAATTTTAAAGGCGCACTATTTACTGTAGAAAAGTTTTTGCCAATCTTACATGAAGGGGCTTCTATTATTAACTTATCATCAATAAATGCTTATACGGGAATGCCTAATACTGCCGTATATGCCGCTTCAAAAGCTGCTATGAATTCTTATACAAGAACGGCTGCTACAGAATTGGCTCCCAGGAAAATAAGGGTAAATTCTATTAACCCGGGACCTGTTCATACTCCAATTTTTGAAAAAACAGGAATGCCGGCAGAACAGTTAGAAGGTCTGGCGAGTTCCTTGCAGGAGCGAATCCCTTTAAAAAGATTTGGACAGGCTGAAGATATAGCAAACCTGGTCACATTTTTAGCATCTGATGAAGCTTCATTTATCACAGGGGGAGAGTATACTATTGATGGGGGACTGAACATCAATCCATTGTTGAGTTGATTTTTTTTAATTTATTTTGGAATGATTGTTCTGTAAATCAATATCTTTGCGGAAACACTGGAAAGTGTTTCTGTTTTTTTTGATGAAGCATGCCAAGAGTAAAATTATTTAAGGAAGAAGAAGTACTGCATAAAGCTGTAGAATTATTTTGGAAAAAAGGGTATCATGCGACCTCAATTCAGGATTTAGTTACGTTTTTGGGGATTAACAGAGCTAGCTTATACGATACCTTCGGGGGAAAGAGAAGTTTATTCGATAAAGCGTTGACCATGTATCGAAAAACAAATATGGAACGCACTCGTACATTTTTGCATTCACATGATCAGGTAAAAACAGGTTTCAGGCGATTATTCGAGATTGTGTTAGATGAAGCAGTATGTGATTCTGATAAGAAAGGTTGTTTTGTTGTTAATGCTACTACCGAGCTGGTGTCTGTTGATAAGGAGATTTCAGAGAAATTAAAAGATAATCAAAAAACCATGGAGAATGTGTTTTATGAATATTTGCTTTCAGGGGTGAAAACAGGGGAAATTTCTGATAAAAAAGACTTAAAAACGATTTCAAGTCTTATTTATACCTTGATGGGAGGAACACAAGTCATTGCCAAAATAGCTTCTGATAAGAAAAAACTACAAGCATCGATTGATATGGCATTGAGTGTGCTGGATTAATTAAGTCTTAAAAAATAAATAGGGAATTTCAATCCTTTTTCCTTTTTAATCAATTTAAAGCCAAATCTTTTGTAGAGCTTCACATTGTATTCCGATGAGGTGTCTATTATAACGGGAAGTTGATTGTCTTTGTACTGGTCTTTGACGTGAAGCATTAATCGTGCGGCAGTTCCATTTCCTTTGGCATCTTCTTTAACCGCTAAAATTACAGGGCGAATATGCCTCTCTTTTGGGTAAAATTGTTTGGCAATTCGCTGCCTTTTTAATACTTCAAATACCCGCTCGATTCCAATACAGAAAAATGCCAATCTAATATTGAGTAAGATAGTCCGTAACGTAGTTTTTTCTTTATGAGGAAAATGTAATAAAAGGCAGGCTTTGTTATTACTGGAAATAAAAACTTCTCCAAAGTAAAAAGCTTTTTCAAATAAATACGCCATTAAAATCCGCATTCTTTGAACCCTTTTATGATCTTGTTTGACTATTAAATTAATGGAGTTGTCTCCTTTTAGTGGGGCAAAAGCAGAGACTAATATATCTGTCACCAATTCTTTATCTTCAATACTGGCTTTTCTCAATGTGACTTAATTATTTTATAAAATATTATTTAATGACCCCCTTTAGTTTTATTCATAGCAAAATAGCTGTTTTTTTAATAAAAACAGAACCATATATAGCTATGTTATTGTTGGGATTTACGCTCTTTTTATACTTCTAAATTACAGTAAAACATCATTAAAAACAACAAAAATAATAAAGAAAAAGAGAAGAATCCCTTGATAAAAATAGAACGTTTTAAAAAAAAGAGAAGAGTATTGATAGTGTTGATTTGTTGTTTTAACAACATGCTATTGCGGAGAATACAGAAAAAAATGTGAAATTGCTATTTTGTCAAAAAGAACAGATTTAGTAATCAAGATGGACTTTACGTTATACAGAAAAGGGCAGCGTATTATATTAAACAAAATGGAGAAACAAAAGAGATCATATCATAAACAAATAAAGAAAATACTATTCCTGATACTGATGATTGTCATTGGGATAGGGTGTTTTTGGGGGCTTTCAAAGGCAGATAAAAACGAATTTTTATCGTTAAAGCAGGAAAAAAGAATAACAGAGAAGTATATTAATGAAGAGGGAATGACAATTAAGAAGCGGGTATTACTACCCGAAGGATATCGAAGAGTATCTTACTCTTCGGGTTCCTTTGAAGAGTATTTGAGGAATTACACATTAAAACCTTATGGAAGTCCGATTGTCAATTACGATGGGAGTATGCATTATGATCAAAACTGGCATGAAGGGATCTTGGACATACCAGTTCCTTCTAATGGATTGCAACAATGTGCAGATGCTTTGATTAGAATACGTGCAGAATATTTATGGCATAACAATAAAAAATCAACAATCGGGTTTAATTTTACATCAGGACATTATTGTTCCTGGGAACAGTATGCAGAAGGGTACCGACCAATAATCAAAGGAAATTCGGTTACTTTTTCTAAAAAAGCCACTCCTAATCATTCTCAAAAAAACTTTTATAAATATTTGAATTTAATCTTTGCTTATTCAGGATCATTATCCTTGTTTAATGAATTAGACAAGGTTGCAGTAAAAGATGTGAAAATTGGAGATATGTTGGTAACTCCTGGTACTCCGGGACATATTGAGATTGTTGCGGATGAAATCGTAAATGAAGCGGGAGAGAAAAAATATTTGCTGGCACAAGGATATACGCCTGCACAAAGTGTTTGTTTGTTAAAAAATAAGGCTTCTGTTCAACAATCACCTTGGTACACATTTGAAGAAGGTACAGCCGTAGATACACCGGGATATGTTTTTAAAAAAGTACAGTTTATACGGTTTCGATAGTGCTCCTGAACTAAAATATTTTTTTTGGATGATAGTGATATATGTTGATGTAATTCTGTTTTTCTTTGTTGTCAAAGCAGTATCTTTGCCAGCATTATGAGAAGGATATTGACCAAACAAGAACTCCATAACCTAGCGATGAATATTGTAGGGAAAGAGCTGGAAAAAAGAGGCTTCGAATTTATAGCCATTAACAGTACATTAGGAAAACAACCTCAGTTTGTTTGTATAGATGCTTCCAAGCAACGGTATTTTGTAGTAGTGAAAGCTGTAGCATACCCTGATAACCCTCATAATTATGATATGATCTGGATGGAGTCCTTTAAAAAACATGCCAGAGAACATGAAGCAAAGGTGTTTTATGCAGGGGTGGGGCTTAGTAATGCCAGTGACCCTTCACAACCTGTTTATTATAATGAAGATTATACACTCGAATATGCAGGATTACAGGTAATAGAGACCCCGCTAAATTAACATTAATATGATACAGAGAATTTTATTGGTTGTATGGATAGGATTGTTTATTTCCTGTAAAGAAGAAGTAAAGTTACAACCGAATTACCTCAAAGGAAAAGCATTGGGAACAACTTTTTCTTTGCAGTATTTTGATCAGGAGCAAAAAGATTATCGAGCATCTTTTGACAGTTTGATACAGGTGATTAATATATCCTTATCGACGTATCAGGATGATTCTGATATTTCCAGAATTAATGCAGGAGATACTACAGTTGTTATTGATGAACATTTTCAGAAAGTTTTTAATGCGTCAAAAAAAATACACAAAGAGACGTCGGGAGCGTTTGATCCTACAATAGGAGTATTAGTCAACGCCTGGGATTTTGGACCTAAAGGTGAAATTCAGGGGTTGGATAGTCTGAAAATAGATAGCTTGTTAGGGACTGTAGGTCTAGATAAAGTACATTATAAGCAAGGTAAAATACATAAAGAACATACGGATACATTTTTGGACTTTAATGCGCTGGCAAAAGGATATACGGTAGATGTATTCGCTATGTTTTTAGAGCAAGAAGGCTATACAGATTATTTGGTAGAAATAGGCGGAGAGATTCGGACAAAAGGATATAATGTAGCGAAGAATAAGCCGTGGAAGATTGGTGTTGAAGAGCCTAATTTTGATGGGACACAATCATATAATAAAGTTATTTCTCTAAAAACAGAAGCGATGGCTACTTCTGGAAGCTATCGTAAATATAAAGTTGATAAAGAAGGAAATCGGTATGCTCATATTATAGATACAAAGACCGGATATCCTCATAAATCGAATTTATTGAGCGTTTCTATTTTGGCTAATACCTGTATGGAGGCTGATGCCTATGCGACAGCATTGACTTCTATGGGAGTACAGCAATCAATAGAATTTCTTACGCAACACCCGGAATTAAGAGCTTTACTTATCTATGAAAAAGGAGGGGCACTTAAGACAGAAGCGTTTAATGGGTTTCCGGAAAATTAATGTTTATAACAAACAGGAAGTATTTCTCCCGGGGCTAAACAATACCCGGAGATTTCTTTTTTATCCATTGTTTTTGTGTAGTCTATCTCATCTACTTTAAAGCCTATCGACCTGAGCTTGTCGAAATAGTCCCTTCCATATACGCGGACATGGTCGTATTGACCAAATATTTTAGCACGCTCGACAGGGTCAGTGATGGAATCGTCTTCGAAAGTAGTTTCCCGTGATAAATCCTGAGGTATTTGCAGAATTGCCATTCCACCTGATTTTAAGACGCGATACAATTCTTTCATTGCTTTTGTGTCATCTGGGATATGTTCTAATACATGGTTACAAAAAATAATATCATACGTATTATCAGAAAAAGGAAGCTCACAGATATCAGCCTTGACATCAGCAAGCGGTGAATGTAGGTCTGTGGTTGTATAATCCAGGTGATGTAATCCCTTGAATTTTTTGTAAAAAGCCTGCTCTGGAGCAAAGTGTAGTACTTTTGCCGGGGCAGAGAAAAAGTCAGTTTCATTCTTTAAATACAACCACAAGAGTCGGTGTCTTTCTAGTGATAGCGTAGAGGGTGATAAAACATTTTCTCTGGGGTTTTCATATCCATAGGGTAAAAACTTAGAAAAAGACTTCCCGTCAATAGGATCAGTATACTTCTTTCCACGAAGTATAAGTGCTAAAACAGGACGTATTAGATAACTAAACCGTATAAGAATAGGTCTGGGTATGGTATTCAGGATGAATTTAAATACTTTCTTCACCTTATTATTGTCTTTTTTGTGTAAAATCTAAAGAAGAAGATTTTTCCTATGTATACTTTAGACTACCAGCAATTCTTTTCTAAAAGCATCTTCTTCATCTGTTTCTATTCCCAGCGCTTTATTGATGTATTTAAAAGTAGAAAGAATCTCAGGCTGACCATCAACAATCGCTACATCATGCTCGAAGTGGGCGCTTGGTTTTCCATCTTTTGTAAGAATTGTCCACCCATCTCTTAGTTGTTTGATTCGATGCGTACCCATATTAATCATAGGCTCAATAGCAACTACCATTCCTTCTACAAATTTCTTACCACGACCTCTGCGTCCGTAATTCGGCATTTCCGGATCCTCATGCATTTTTCTTCCCAGACCATGTCCAACCAATTCTCTAACAACACCATATCCCGCGGCTTCAGTAAATGATTGAATGGCATACCCAACATCTCCAACCCGGTTTCCAACTTTTAAAGCAGCAATTCCTTTGTATAAAGACTCTTTAGTGATTTTTAAGAGTTGTTCGACTTCAGGGGCAATTTCTCCAACAGCAAAAGTATAGGCATGGTCTCCATAAAATTCATTCTTAATTGCTCCACAATCGATAGAAATAATATCTCCTTCTTCTAATGGGGTGTCATTAGGGATTCCATGAACTACCTGTGCATTAGGACTCATGCATAATGTATTTGGGAAATCATACAGTCCTAGAAAACCGGGAATAGCATCATGATCTCTAATAAACTCTTCGGCTAATTTATCTAATTGTAAGGTAGTAACTCCTGGTTTAACTTCAGAAGCGAGCATTCCTAAGGTTTTAGATACGATTAATGCACTTTCTCGCATTAACTCTATTTCTTCTCTGGTTTTAGTGATAATCATGTGTTGAATTCCTGGTTAAGGGGACAAATTTACAAAGAATTATAGTTTGAAACTGTATTCTTTATTAGAACTTCACGGAGTTTTTTGAATCTTCATTCGGTTAATCTTCGTATGCATGTTTATACGATTTTCCAGATAGGATAGCCAGCATATCTTTTTCCAATGTTTCTCTTGCGTATTCTACATATCGTCCAATTTCTTTTCCGTCTTTGTAAAATATAAATGTCGGCACTCGTTGGATATCTAATCCTTTTTCATGGGCTGACGGCGTTTTTTTAGAACGATCTACAGTAATAAGTTCCAGGTTTTTGTAATCGTAATCAGCGGCATCCAGAATTTTATAAAAGGTAGGAGTTTCTCTTTTACTATCCCCGCACCATGTTCCCATAAATACTTTTATTGTGATATCCCCGAGCAAGGGTTTTATTTTTTGTACGACTTCGCTATCGACATTATACGCATCATAGTTAGGAGAGAACCAAGTAGCATAAGGGGTAGCTTCCAGTGCCTTTCTAGGTTGTTTTCCTATAAGAATGGCAGGTTTTGTCTCTTGTTTGGTTTCAGGGTGCTTTTCGGTAATAACTGAGGTTTCTGAATTGGGAGGAGGAGTGACTGTATCTGTGCTGGTTGTTGTTGCAGTACTTCCACAAGAGGCGATGAGTATGCTGAACAGGGGTAGCAGTAATTTTTTCATAATCTTAATTTTAAAAAGTGAGTGATAAACGTTTCTTTCGAAAAAAATCAATCACTTTATAAAAGATAAAGTGATTGATTTTTTAACCCTGTTACAAATAGCAGAGCTAAGAAACGGTATTTTGTGAATTGCAAATTACGAATTTTCCTTTACACTGGCAGTAACTAAAGAGTGTTGAGTCATTGCTTCGGGTTTGTCTATATTCATCAAGTCTAAGATAGTAGGGGCAATATCACCAAGGATACCATCTTTGATAGGAATCATGTCCTGATCAATCAAGATTACTGGTACAGGGTTCGTCGTATGTGCAGTATGAGGAGTTCCATCAGGATTAATCATAGTTTCACAATTTCCGTGATCTGCGATCAGGATAGTAGTATAACCATGGGATAACCCGGTTGTAACGATTTTTTCTACACAAGTATCTACTGCTTCACAGGCTTTAATAGCAGCTTCCATAACTCCTGTATGTCCTACCATATCTCCGTTTGCAAAATTAAGACAGACGAAATCCGTATCTTCTTGTTTTAATGCTTCTACTAGTGAATCAGTTAATTCATAGGCACTCATTTCTGGTTGTAAGTCATAAGTGGCAACTTTGGGAGAGTTTTTTAAGATTCTGGATTCTCCTTCAAAAGGTTCTTCTCTACCCCCAGAAAAAAAGAAAGTTACATGCGGGTATTTTTCAGTTTCAGCAATTCTGATTTGCTTTTTGCCTGCTTTAGCAAGGACTTCTCCCAGCGTTTCTGTAATGTTGTCTTTATTATAAATAACATTGATGCCGGTAAAGCTTTCATCATAATTGGTCATAGTTACATAATATAACGGCAGCTTTTTGGTATTGTATTCCGGCATGTCTTTTTGAGAGAGCATTTCGGTTAACTCTCTTCCTCGATCCGTTCTGAAGTTAAAGAAAATAACCACATCATCTGCTGCGATCGTCGCTACTGCTTTATTATCTTTTTGAAGCGAAATAGGTTTTATAAATTCATCTGTAATATCATTGTCATAGCTTTCCTGTATACTTTTGATACTATTGGTAGAAGGGGTTCCTTCGCCATGTACTACTAAATCATAAGCTAACTTTACACGTTCCCATCGCTTATCTCTATCCATTGCATAATATCGTCCTACAATAGAGGCGAGAGAACCGGTGGTTTTCTCCATATATGCTTCTATGGATCGGATATGATCTATTCCTGATTGAGGGTCGACATCTCTTCCATCTGTAAAGGCGTGTAAATAGATATCTGTAATATCCATCTTATGAGCGGCATCTAATAATCCTTTTATATGATCAATGTGTGAGTGTACACCTCCATCACTGACAAGTCCTAATAAGTGAATCTTTTTTTGATTGGTTTTTGCATATGAAAAAGCAGCGAGTAATTCTTTTTCCTGATGAAGTGTTTGTTTTTCAATAGCCATATTAATTTTAGCCAGATCCTGATATACAATACGACCAGCTCCCAAATTCATATGACCGACCTCACTATTTCCCATTTGTCCATCAGGAAGCCCCACATGTAATCCATCTGTTCTTAAAGAGGCATTGGGATATTTAGTGTATAACCCATCAATAAATGGAGTTTTTGCATTGTCAATTGCAGATACTTTAGGATCGGGAGAGGTTCCCCATCCGTCTAAAATCATCAGGATTACTTTTTTTTTCATGGTCTTTAAAAACATTTAATAGCAATATGCAACTATTCGTACATAGGTGCTTTTTATAAAAAGGATCGTAAAATTACAATAAAGCTTAGTAAGCTCCTAAAAAAAACGAGGCTGTGTGTACTGGAAGAAACAAGATTTTTGAGATTGTTTTTTTCTAGGAATTATTGGTTTTATAAAGAATAGGAGTATGAAGGGGGAAGAATCATAAGATTCATAAAAGGAGTGGTCGTAGTTTAGGGAATTGATAAAAAAGACGGGAATGTGGAATAAAAAAACAAGTGCATTTTAGCACTTGTTTTTTTATTATTTAAAATGAATATAAACAGTCTGCTTATGATTGTTGATATTCTCTGATTGCATCTCTTATTTTTTCAATTCGATTATCCGGATCAGGATGTGTACTTTGGAATTCAGGAGTTCTGTTAGGTCCTGCAGCTTCTTTTAGAATTCTCATGACTTCGATCATTTCTTCAGGATTATACCCTGCCTTAATCATAAACCGAACTCCAAGTTTATCACTTTCTAGTTCATCATCCCTTCCATTTCCCAGGAGTACATTTTGTCCGATTTGATTAACAATACCGCCGGCATCTGCTCCTACAGAGGCTCCGGTTGCAATTGTTTTCCAGAAATCGTGTTCTGCGATTCGTTCTGCGGAATGTCTACCAAGTACATGTCCGATTTCATGTCCTAGTACCCCAGCAACTTGATCTTCATTCTGTAATCGGGATAATAAAGCATAGGTAATGAATATTTGTCCTCCAGGAAGGGCAAATGCATTAATTGTATTTGGGTCTGCTAATAAATGAAATTCATATTTATACGGGGTTTCTCTAGCTGTAGTACTATTCACTAATTTTCTTCCTACCATATCAATGTAATTCTGTAATTTTTGATCCGGATAGAGTCCTCCATGTTGATGTGCCATTTGTGGAGCACTTTGCAATCCAATTGCAATTTCCTGATCAGTACTCATATTGATATTTTGTACCCGATCTGTGTATGGATTAAGAGTTTTGTTGTTACATTTTTTGATAAACGCAAAAGCAACTATTGCTACTCCTATTAATATCCTTATTTTCAGACCTCCTCGACCTCTCATAGTATCTGTTTTTTTATTGTTTTATAAAAATACTAAATATTAAAAAGCAGGGGGTGATTTTCTTTTTTAAAGATAAAAACCAACGTACTTTTCAAAAAAGCGGGTAACGTGTTTATCAGGTATCGGGTGCAATATAGTTTTTTTGAAAACGTATTATGCATCATTTTCTCCATATTTTTAAACAAGATATTTTTGATAAGGTCTGATTTTGTAGCCTTTATTATTTTCTAAAGAAAAGCTGAGTATAATAATACTTTCCTTGTTTGTCTTTGATAGCTGCAATACCAGTATGAGAATATTCTCCTTCTATATTTGCCTTATGACCACTACTATTAAGCCATCCATTAACAACGCTTTCCGGATCAGGGTATATACTAGCTACATTTTCTGCCACAGCAGTTGCTCCTTCTTCCTCTGATAAGGAACTAGAGCGATCATTAAAGTTATCATGACTAATCGCTGCTTTAGAAATCATATATTCTGTATGATCAACAGCTAATTGATCTGCCGTAGGATTTCTTTCTAAAGCCTGAAGTCCGATACTTTCTCGGTGAGCATTTATGAGTTCAAAAATTTGATTTGTATAGGCTTCGCTCGATCGATTGGTAACCGTATCATCTTCATCCTTACTACAGGAGATTAAGGTTGAAACAGTCACTAAAAACAATACTAAAATTTTAAGGGGCTTTTTCATGATAAAAGTAGATTTTATATTTTCTATAATAACCCATATTAATTGACTTTAGTATACAACTGCCTAAAGTAATTCGGGATTAATATCCAGGATGTTTTCGTTTATATAGTTTTGAATAAATGTATCGGTAAAATGACTACTACCTAGTAAGTTAGCTTTTTTCAGTTCCTTTTTGATATCAATTTTTCGGTATGCTTTGAGCATAGGGATTGATAAAGGGGTGTATGTATAATGCCAGGGTTCGTATTTGAATCCTTTTCTTCCTTCTTTATTCGTATAAACAAGCTCAAAGCCAAAAGAACTGGCATGACGATCCATCCATTCTTTTAGTTTGCAAAAAGGACCTTCTGAAGCAAAGTTTTTTTCTAATAACAAGCCTTTTGGTTGTGGCGCATTCCCATCTACAATATCAAGATCTGTTCCCCAGTGATGTCTGGAGGTTCCTGGAATTGTAGAATATTCAATAATTTTTTTGATCGCTTGTTCTGGGTTCATTTTTTTAGCAGTGAATGCTTTGTATTTTCGTTCCCATATTCTGTTTTGATGTGCATAATTTCTATAGCTGGAGACTACTTTTATACGAATACCACTTTTACTGGCAGCTTTACTCATTTCCAGAAATGATTGATGTGCCTCTTTTCGCAGTTTGTACGAAGTGCCATAAAGAGTGGGATTGCTTTTTCCCATAAGGTCATCTTTGGAAAAAGAAGGGGTTAAAGAAGCTACAGGAAAACAGGATATCCCTGTTATTCCTAATAAAGATGTTTTAATAAATTCTCTTCGTATCATTTTTACAAATCATTTAATTAGGTTTCACGCTATGGTTAGTTTACTGCTTTGAGGGATGCTTCGAAATTAATAATATATTTCAAAATATCACATGGATTTGCTTTCAGTTCACCTGCTATGGAGTAAGATATTCCCGTCGAAACGAATAAAAAGGAACTTTTTTTCAAGAAAAGAAGGTTTTGCTTTTGTTCAATCATTAGAATTGGACTTCATTTTTTAATGAATCTCGAAGACTAACACTCACTTTCTTATGCAAATTCTAGTAGATTAATAAAGGATAAGTATGTTGCAGGGGAACAAGGGAAGTAAATGATAAAACTATAAGAAATATTTAGGACTCTTACGTATGGGTTTATGATAAATGTATAAGTATTTTAGTGCAAAAAAATATAATGAATTTAACATTTCGGCAATTAGATAAGCACAGTTTTCCCAAGGTATTGCCTATGATACAGAAATTGACTGAACACAAGTTTTCTGATGAGGTATTATTAGAGCGTTTTTATGAAATGCTGGGACAAAATTATGAATGCAGAGGGGTATATCTGGGAGGTCAACTTATTGGTGTTTTTGGACTTTGGTTTATGACACGTCATTATGTAGGGAAATCCTGTGAGCCTGATCATGTTTTTATAGAAGAAGCATACAGGAGTAAAGGAATTGGGAAAATGGTTTTTGAATGGATTTATGAATATGCCAGGAGTAGGGGGTGTGAGGCTTCTGAACTTAATAGTTATGTAATAAATTATCCCTCACATAAGTTTTATCTTAATGAGGGATATGAAATATGGGGATACCATTTTGTCAAAAAAATATAGTGTATCTTGCTGATAGAATAATTATCTATTGATGTATAAATATCCGCTTCGATCTTCTGAACCGTCTATTTTTAAGATATAATAATAAGTTCCTTCTGGTAATTTCTCATCTTTATTGATTGTCGCTCTTCCATCAGAAATTCCTTTGAAACCATTTGTTTCCTGGTGTAAGTGATATTGTTTTTGGCTATAGACTAACACTCCCCATCTATTGTAAATTAATACTTCATTATTTGGGAATTCTGCTAATCCTATAATTCTGAAAGAGTCATTCAGATTATCTCCATTAGGAGAGATAGCCGTAAAAATTTCCAGATCCCCATCGAGTAAATTACTAGATGATCCAAAGGTTAATACAGCATATTTACTAGGGATAATAGATTCTGAAGTAATTGAACCACTATCCATATTACCTGTTGTACTCACATTTCCAAGATTGACCCATTTTTCAGTTTCAATATCCCATCCTACAACTCTCAGATCATTTAAATCATCTACTAAAGTAGGAATATTACTATTGTCGTCCCAGGTAAGTGTTACTCCAGTTTCTACATCTCCATCTAAATCCCAGAACTCGAAAATACTGATGTTAAATAAAGTCGCAGCTCTGCTTTCTGTATTGAAGTTATCAGAAAAATAGTTAGGGGAATTAGGATTTTCAAAGAAGTAAGCTCCTTTACTTGCTATAGCAGCAGATTGGTTATCAATTGACATAGGACGTAATCTATAATCGTCTCCTATAGGAAATGTAAAATCCAAATCTCCCTGAACCGAAGCATATCCATCTACAAAACGATCGTCATTTTCCCCGTCATATGGAGCATCATTAAGGTAATCAAAAGATACATTTTTTTGATCTCTGGGAGTAATAACTCTACCATTAACGAATTGTTGGAAATTATCAGTTCCTACCGATACTTCTAAAAATAAATCATTAGGAACATCAACTTCTAAATCATGAAATACAGGTCTACTGGTTCCGGATACAGTCAAGCTGTTAGCGGTGTTATAAAATCCAGCTAAGCCAAGGTTGTTGTCAAAAGTTCCATCGTTAATTACATCTATATGAAATCCTACTTGTCCTTGATCATGAATCTGAACGTTTCCAGCATTATGAAAAGCTACTTGTGCAAAGATATTGCTTGATATTGAAGCTAATAAAATGGTTATCAATAACTTATTCATTTTTTTGTAAAATTTTCAAAATACGTTTAGTACGTAAATTTATTCTGGCGCTAATATAATGTAAATAGTTGATTTGTAGGCTGTTTTTTTTGTGAAAAACGGTAAAAAACATCGATTAAGTGACGGAAAACATCGATTAAGTGTTTTTTTAAACTGGTTAAGTGTTTTTCTGATATTATTAAATTCGTGGATTTTATTTTATTCTATAGGTTATTCTTCGATTTGTAATGATGCTTCTGGCGCCAACAGGGAAGGTGTTTCCAAATTCGGAAGTACTATTCCCCACTGTTGCTGTTGCTGTTATAAGTGTTCCTATAGAATATGTTGTAGGAATTGTAAGTGTAAATGAAAACTGATTCGTATTATCTGTATTTCCATCAGTATCACTATAGGTAGAGATTCCTGTAGCCGTGTCTTGAGGGCTTCCTTCTGTAGCAGCAGCCAGAAATGTTTGACCTTCGCCATAATCTTGAGTAAGTCCCATCTGATTGTCTCCGATACTGGCTGTACCTTCTGATATGTCAGTAACAAAGAACTCAATTATAGCACCAGGGCGGGACCACCCGCTTACGATGAGCGTAGTACCTGCAATAACTGCAGATTGGAAGACAGGAAAATTCACTACACCATTAGGACCAGTATCTATATCGTTCATATCGTTTAAAGTCACTCCGTTTCCTGTAGGGTTTCCTCCAGAGGACTCGTCTATGTCTATCCCTAATGCACTACTGGTGGTTCCATTATTATAAATCGAATTTCTGGAAATTAGATTTCCAGAAGTGTTGCCTCCGGTAATAACGATACCACTTCCTCCGTTCTCATTAATAATATTATTGGTAATAGATGAGTTATTACCGCTCAATCGAATTCCTGAGTTTTCAACACTATCGGAACAATTCCCTCCATGTTGTCCGGAGGTTTGGATTGTATTTTCTGTTATAGTAATATTACCAGAAGAAGAGAGCGCATCTATTCCTATTGCTGCTGCATTTTCTATCAAGTTTCTTTGAAGGGTAATTCCGTTTCCGCTGAGAATAGTAATATTATCATTACATGAAGCAATACCATTATTTGTAATATGATTACCGATAATATTAGTTGAAGCACCTCCACTTATAGATATTCCTGTCTCTGTATTATAAGCAATATAATTATTGCTAATAGTGGAAGATCCTGATAGGGTATTTCCTATAACTGAGATTCCATGATTGATATTACCAGAAGCAATACCGTCTGCATTAACACCAATTAGGTTTTCTGTTAGTATTGTTGATGAATTGTTAATTACAATCCCACTATTATTACTGGCAAATACAGCAATTCCTCTTATAGAAGTATTATTCCCTTGGACTTGAATAACATCTCCATCGTTTCGATGTAATTGAACTTCCGGTAGGTTATAAGAAGGTAGTGTATTAGCTGAGGTGCCGACAAGAGTTCCTCCAGAGCCTATGGTTCCTGTATTGGTATGACTATAGGCTGTTTGCGTCCTTCCATCAATAAAGGTGTTATCTGCGGTTATAATTGGTAAAGGAGTTCCATTACTTATCGTGATATCAAAATACCCATTAATAAAATTAGCATCAGAAGTTCTTCCTAAAGGATCACTTGTTGGTGGAATCATAAATATAGAAGTGTCTTCTTCTGCACCAGGGTTGAAGATACTATTTGCTTCAATGTCTAGTCCGGTCTCATCCAGATGATTCGAGTTTACGATAAATTGTGCGATAGATCCTTGTCCACTTTCATTTGTATTGACAATTGTATTAAAATTGAAACCAAAGTCAAAATCAACCACTCCCTCGTTTAGAATGGTAACAGTAGAGACGGTTTGTGCATTTGTTATACTTCCAGTAACAACATCTTCCTGAGCAGGATAAGCACCTCCTATTTCCGTTATGATATTGGTGTATGTAGGAGAGGTGTAATTTTTTCTAAAAGTTTGGATGGGATAACAGTTGGTACATGAAGCTCCGCCTCCTCTGGAGGAGCGAACACTACTATTTACCACTCTTACACTATAATTGCCATTTTGCATTCCTCCAAAAGTATAGATGCCATCAGCGTCTGAGGTTGTACTTTCAATAAATGTTCCAGTACTGTCGTATAATTCTACTAAAGCATTTTTTACAGGAGCCCCATTTGCAGTTGTTCGGTTTCTACCATTTCCTCCTGGGTAGTTGATATCTTCAAAAATATATCCGGTAATAAGGTTACTTGGTACTTTTAGTAATACAGCGTTAAGAATAACAAAATCTTGTCCGACACCAACACTTGTAGTCGTGCTATTTTCTCCTGTTATGATGTAGGGAGAAATATCATAGGTATCAAAATCGACTCCATATGTTGTACGGTTTACATTAGGAGTTACTGTATTGTCAAAAATAGTGGAATTAAAAGGGTTACTGATCCCGCCGATATTATCCCCATCTCCATTTAAAGTATAGGGACCTCCATTAATCCCTGTTGTAATAGATAGTAATTCATTATTTGCGAGGGTGATATCTCCTTCCCAGGAAAGTACAGAGGTTTTAGATCCGGTACCTCCGTTAGCAAAAAAACCAGAGAGTGTATAATTAGTTGTTGTATTTTGTCCTCCATCAAAACCATCATATAGATTTATAGATACTGCGGGAAGCCCAGGTGCTGTATAAAAAATCATGAGGCTCCATCCTCCTAATACAATCCCGCTATCACAATAAGTAGCACTATTATCTATTGTTAAACCGGAGAAATCATATGTATTTGTAGAAGGGTCTGCTATTCCTTGAATTATAGAAGTAACATCACTAACCATTCCATATAAGTTAATACCGTCAATAATTGTTTTTTTGGTAATATCTGCATTGATAGTTTGATTTTCGAATGTGACTTGTTTGTCAGGGATGCTATTGGAATGTGCCCAGAACAGATATGCTTTTTGGATAGTAGCAGAAGGTGCTATTGGGGTAGTTAAGGTAATCCCGGTCGAGGTTGTTTTTATAGAACAGGCATTAACCGTATTGCTATTTGTTCTGAAAGAATCTCCAGTAACTGCATAATCATAATATCCATCGAATTTATCAAATAAAGATAAAGGTTGATTTACAGGAATAGCTTCTATGTATAAGGGAATATCTCTTAAAAATCCATTTTCTAATCTTTCTTCTAGAGTGACTACTCCGTCAATTGTAACTCTTACGAACGATGCCGTTCCATTCCATCCATCCCCATAGTTGTCTTCTAATCGGAGCGTGTATGCCGAATTATAGGGAAGATTATATGTTTGTGGGGTTCCAACGGTGTTGTAAGAATTATTACTAAGGCCATTGAAACATGTGACAGGATTACAGATTCGTGGCAGAACAACCGTATTAGAGGGGTCTAATAGTGTTACTCTGTTTTCAGAAGACCAGTTCGTCCAGGTTACTTCAATTTCTACTGTAGCTTGAGAATAACACAGCTGTATTGTTGCAAGAATAATTCCTACAAACAACAGAGGGGGACTTATTTTGAACATTAAAAAACTTTTTTTGTATAAACTTATTATTTAACTACAAAAACGACATTAATAAGGGCATTAAAGTCGGCAGGTTGGCCTATAATGGTATAGGTCAACACTCCATTTGCATCTATTGACATAGTTGCGGTATTAAATACTGTAGGGTCAGCATAGGTTACATAATAATATAAGTCAGAAGCACTATAGGTCGGGATGGTATTTGGTGCTCCGGCACTACTTGCAGTAGGGGTTGCAAATTGTGCTGTATATTGATTGTATAAATTGACAGTGAAGGTCCCGTTTGTCGAAGCGTCAATTTCTATTGAAGGAGGATAAAATACCCTTGCAGCTCTAGAAGTAATCGGAGCAATTGCCTGAATGGCTTCTTCAACGGTAGTTTCATTTCCGGAACCGGGATCAGTAGCAATATTGTTTAAGTCGACAGGAGTATCTATCGAAACTTCTGATGCTGTTTGATCATCTGTGTTTTTTTGCCATCCGGAACTTGTAAATCTGTATACAGCTTGATCCGTCGTATTAAATACAATAGCTCCTATTGCAGGAGAGGTAATTCCCAACATTTCAGCATTTGTAGCTGTTGGAAGTCCCATAAGGGAAGTCGCATCAATCTGACTATATATAGGAAAGGATATTATAAAGCCTAAAATTATTAGTAGCGTGTTTCTCATGTTAAAAGTTATGGTATTCAGGTTTTCTTTTTTATTTAATAGGTTTTTTGAGTAGGGGATGAAAAATAGCACGTTTTCTTTTTATTGTAAATAGGGGGCTTCTCTTACAAAGAAAAGTCCCTTTTTTATGTGTTTTAATATTTAACAATCATTTTAAAAATCGAATACTGTTAGCATAAATTCTAAATCAATATCATCTTTTTGATTAGCTCCATTATCACTATCTCCAATGTTGATACTAAATCCGTTTGCCGTTTGATTATAATAGGTGATACCAGGATCGTCGTAATTAGCATTTGAGTTTCCAGGGCAATTACCTCCACAATCTAATATGGTTAATTGTATTATATAATGAGCATCAGGCATTGGGGTAGTAAATGTAACATTATAGTCCCCTTCATTAGCTCTTTCTATGGTTGCAATATTAAATTGTTTAGCAATTGTATGGTTTTGATAGGTGTTAAAAGCACCGGTATATGTCATTGTAACTTTAGCTAAAGCTTTTACAGGGCTAACAAAGAAAGCTCCTCCATCTGCTCCTGAGGTTACCTGATTGTTAGCATCAGCACTTACAACTTGTGCTGTAGAAGTACTTCCGTCCTCATCTGTATAAGTAATTTCACCAGTAGCACTTGCATCATTTTGTGTCATTGATGTTAGCGTTTCCAGGTTTTGTACCGCTGCTGTTAGATTGATCTGATTTGTTGATCCGTCTTCATCTACATAGTCCAAATTGGTGTTATCAGCATTTAGTGCCAGGGATGTTAATGTTTCCAGGTTGCTTACATCTACAGTTGTTGTTGATCCGTCCTCATCTACATAGGAGAACGTTCCATTTGCATTTTCTGTAATAGTTGT
>NZ_JBHULX010000009.1:0-503 GCF_042684685.1 Aquimarina hainanensis
CGTGAATCCCTTCTGTCGAATTATAATGGTAGTGGAATGAGTGCGATGGCATTTTCCTATGGTACTTTGGTTTGTAATAGTATAAGCAGTTGTGATTTGGGATTAGGAAGCAGTCCTACTGCAGCGAGTATTTTAGGAAAGGTAGATGGTTTTAGTGATGTATCGAAACAAGATCAGTTTTGGAATACATATAAAGCGAACTATGGAGTTGCCAAACAAGTTGTACAAAGCTTATTTTCGAATATTTACGCCAGGAACAATGGTTGTTACAATGGTTGTATAGGGGAACAAGCGCCACCGACTACTTTGTTAACGGTATTATCGGGATACAGTACCTCTGTCAATAATCAGGTAGGAGGATTGATTCAGGGGGGTGCAGCAGGAATCTGTGCGGATCTTCACAGCGAATTATATAAAGAAAAGGAAAAACGATTTAAGCCTTCGGATAACCTATATAGTTCAGGAGATAATGGAGGAGATATCTATAATGACCTGGCTAATTT
>NZ_JBHULX010000010.1:0-1773 GCF_042684685.1 Aquimarina hainanensis
AGAGTAATCAAGCGTCTTAAGGGCATTTGGTGGATGCCTTGGCGCGCAGAGGCGATGAAGGACGTGGCACGCTGCGATAAGCCATGGGGAGCTGTGAGCAAGCTTTGATCCGTGGATTTCCGAATGGGGAAACCCAACCCGCAAGGGTTATCGTTACCTGAATACATAGGGTAACGAAGCGAACCCGGGGAACTGAAACATCTCAGTACCCGGAGGAAAGGACATCAACCGAGACTCCGTTAGTAGTGGCGAGCGAACGCGGACCAGGCCAATGCCTGGAGTCTTCTAACTGGAACCGTCTGGAAAGTCGGGCCTTAGCGGGTGATAGCCCCGTACAGGTGTTGAAGATTTCAGGATACGAGTAGGGCGGGACACGTGAAATCCTGTCTGAACATGGGGGGACCACCCTCCAAGCCTAAGTACTCCTGCGCGACCGATAGTGCACCAGTACCGTGAGGGAAAGGTGAAAAGCACCCCGACGAGGGGAGTGAAATAGTACCTGAAACCGAATGCCTACAAACAGTTGGAGCCCGCAAGGGTGACAACGTACCTTTTGTATAATGGGTCAGCGACTTAATCTGGCGAGCAAGCCTAAGCCGATAGGTGTAAGCGAAGCGAAAGCGAGTCTGAACAGGGCGTTCAGTTCGTCGGATTAGACCCGAAACCGGGTGATCTAGCCATGAGCAGGCTGAAGGTGAGGTAACACTTACTGGAGGGCCGAACCCACGTCTGTTGAAAAAGACGGGGATGACTTGTGGCTAGGGGTGAAAGGCCAATCAAACTCGGAAATAGCTGGTTCTCCGCGAAATCTATTTAGGTAGAGCGTCGGGCGAATACTCCAGGGGGTAGAGCACTGGATGGGCTAGGGGTCCTTACCGGATTACCAAACCTAACCAAACTCCGAATACCTGGAAGTACTACCCGGCAGACACACCATGGGTGCTAACGTCCGTGGTGGAGAGGGAAAAAACCCTGACCGCCGTCTAAGGTCCCTAAATTGTGGCTAAGTGGGAAAGGATGTGGGGTCCCCAAAACAACCAGGAGGTTGGCTTAGAAGCAGCCATCCTTTAAAGAAAGCGTAACAGCTCACTGGTCTAAATAAGGGGCCCTGCGCCGAAAATGTACCGGGGCTAAAGCCACATACCGAAGACGCGGGTGCATGCTTGCATGCGCGGTAGCGGAGCGTTCCGTAAGCCTGCGAAGGGCGACCCGTGAGGGCGCCTGGAGGTATCGGAAGTGAGAATGCTGACATGAGTAACGACAAACAGTGTGAGAGACACTGTCGCCGAAAGTCCAAGGGTTCCTGCGTAAAGTTAATCTGCGCAGGGTTAGCCGGCCCCTAAGGCGAGGGCGAAAGCCGTAGTCGATGGGAACCACGTTAATATTCGTGGGCCAGTGGGAAGTGACGAACGCCGAAAGTTGTCTGGGCTTATTGGATTGTCCAGGCCGCGTAGGAGTTCCAGGAAATAGCTCCCACATTAGACCGTACCCTAAACCGACACAGGTGGACTGGTAGAGCATACCAAGGCGCTTGAGAGAACGATGCTGAAGGAACTCGGCAAATTGCCTCCGTAACTTCGGGAGAAGGAGGCCCCATGCTTGGGCAACCAGGTGTGGGGGGCACAGACCAGGGGGTAGCGACTGTTTACTAAAAACACAGGGCTCTGCGAAATCGCAAGATGACGTATAGGGTCTGACGCCTGCCCGGTGCCGGAAGGTTAAGAGGAGAGGTGCAAGCTTTGAATCGAAGCCCCGGTAAACGGCGGCCGTAAC
>NZ_JBHULX010000011.1:0-3002 GCF_042684685.1 Aquimarina hainanensis
TAAATAAAAAGCAAAATCATAAAGCAAGTCTTCACCCCGACAATAAAGCCGGGGTGCGCATAAGCCTATGGGTTATTAGTACTACTCGGCTATGACATTACTGCCTTTACACCTATAGCCTATCAACGTGATCGTCTATCACGACCCTTTAAAGAAATCTCATCTTGTGGTGGGTTTCGCGCTTATATGCTTTCAGCGCTTATCCCTTCCGAACGTAGCTACTCTGCAGTGCTCCTGGCGGAACAACAGATACACCAGCGGTTCGTCCAACTCGGTCCTCTCGTACTAAAGTCAGATCCACTCAAATTTCTAACGCCCACTACAGATAGAGACCGAACTGTCTCACGACGTTCTGAACCCAGCTCGCGTGCCACTTTAATGGGCGAACAGCCCAACCCTTGGGACCTTCTCCAGCCCCAGGATGTGACGAGCCGACATCGAGGTGCCAAACCCCCCCGTCGATGTGAGCTCTTGGGGGAGATCAGCCTGTTATCCCCGGAGTACCTTTTATCCTTTGAGCGATGGCCCTTCCATACGGAACCACCGGATCACTATGCTCTACTTTCGTACCTGATCGACTTGTAGGTCTCTCAGTCAAGCTCCCTTATGCCATTGCACTCTACGCACGATTACCAACCGTACTGAGGGAACCTTTAGAAGCCTCCGTTACTCTTTTGGAGGCGACCACCCCAGTCAAACTACCCACCAAGCACTGTCCTCATCTCTGAGTTAGGCTTCGAATAAGCAAAGGGTGGTATTTCAACAATGACTCACACACGCCTGGCGACGCATGATCGAAGTCTCCCACCTATCCTACACATTACTTATCCAAAGTCAATACTAAGCTATAGTAAAGGTTCACAGGGTCTTTTCGTCCCGTAGCGGGTAACCGGCATCTTCACCGATACTACAATTTCACCGAGCTCATGGCTGAGACAGTGTCCAGATCGTTGCACCATTCGTGCAGGTCGGAACTTACCCGACAAGGAATTTCGCTACCTTAGGACCGTTATAGTTACGGCCGCCGTTTACCGGGGCTTCAATTCAATGCCTCGCCGAAGCTAACATCTCCTCTTAACCTTCCGGCACCGGGCAGGTGTCAGGCCATATACGTCATCTTTCGATTTAGCATAGCCCTGTGTTTTTGATAAACAGTCGCCTGGACCTATTCACTGCGGCCCTGATTGCTCAGGGCGACCTTTCTCCCGAAGTTACAGGTCTATTTTGCCTAGTTCCTTAGCCATGAATCTCTCGAGCACCTTAGAATTCTCATCCCAACTACCTGTGTCGGTTTACGGTACGGGCTGCAGCCACTCGCTTTTCTTGGTAGTCGATTCGCTAAACTATCACATTAACCGAAGTCTCTGTGTACTATCAGGGTATTACTACTCCCTTCAACGTACTATTCCGTCAGTACGCGTTAACTTCTCGCCTACGTCACTTTTAACGTGGTGCAGGTACAGGAATATTAACCTGTTGTCCATCCACTACCCCTTTCGGGTTCGCGTTAGGGCCCGACTAACCCTCAGCTGATTAGCATAGCTGAGGAAACCTTAGTCTTTCGGTGGGCAGGTTTCTCGCCTGCCTTATCGTTACTTATGCCTACATTTTCTTTTGTAGATACTCCAGCAAGAATCGCCTCTCACCTTCAACGCAACTACAATGCTCCCCTACCACAGATATTTCTGTCCATAGCTTCGGTAATATGTTTATGCCCGATTATTATCCATGCCAAACCGCTCGACTAGTGAGCTGTTACGCACTCTTTAAATGAATGGCTGCTTCCAAGCCAACATCCTAGCTGTCTAAGCAGTTCAACCGCGTTTATTCAACTTAACATATATTTAGGGACCTTAGCTGATGGTCTGGGTTCTTTCCCTCTCGGACATGGACCTTAGCACCCATGCCCTCACTGCTGATAAACATTTTATAGCATTCGGAGTTTGTCAGGAATTGGTAGGCGGTGAAGCCCCCGCATCCAATCAGTAGCTCTACCTCTATAAAACTATATCAACGCTGCACCTAAATGCATTTCGGGGAGTACGAGCTATTTCCGAGTTTGATTGGCCTTTCACCCCTACCCTCAGGTCATCCCAAGACTTTTCAACGTCAACGGGTTCGGTCCTCCACTTTGGGTTAACAAAGCTTCAACCTGCCCAAGGGTAGATCACACGGTTTCGCGTCTACTCAACCTAACTTAAACGCCCTATTCAGACTCGCTTTCGCTACGGATACAGTGCTGAACACCTTAACCTTGCTAGATAAAGTAACTCGTAGGCTCATTATGCAAAAGGCACGCCGTCACCTTAATAGGCTCCGACCGCTTGTAAGCGTATGGTTTCAGGATCTTTTTCACTCCCTTATTTAGGGTTCTTTTCACCTTTCCCTCACGGTACTGGTTCACTATCGGTCTCTCAGGAGTATTTAGCCTTAGCGGATGGGCCCGCCAAATTCAATCAGGATTACACGTGTCCCGACCTACTCAGGATACTACTATCAATAAGAAGCTTACCTATACGGGACTATCACCCTCTATGGTATGTCTTTCCAAACATTTCTAATTCAATCCTTATCAAATATTGTAGTCCTATAACCCCTATATAGCCGTAGCTATATAGGTTTGGGCTGCTCCGCGTTCGCTCGCCACTACTAGCGGAATCACTGTTGTTTTCTTCTCCTCCGGGTACTTAGATGTTTCAGTTCTCCGGGTTTGCCCTCCTTACGGAGTGATATATCTTCAATATACCGGGTTGCCCCATTCGGATATCTACGGATCAATCTGTATGTGCCAGTCCCCGTAGCTTTTCGCAGCTTATCACGTCCTTCTTCGCCTCTGAGAGCCTAGGCATTCCCCATACGCCCTTAATTAGCTTATGCGTTTTGCTTTTATGCTCTTTAGTTTTTATTTACTATATTTTTTTTAACACACTTTTTTGTGCGCTCGTATTATTTTGATCAATATGTCAATGAACGTTATAAAACAGATAATTAATTTTAAAAAT
>NZ_JBHULX010000012.1:0-1534 GCF_042684685.1 Aquimarina hainanensis
CCCCCCTGGCCTGTGCCACTCAGTCTTGCTTGCGCAAGGTGAGTCACGCTTATCCCGAAGTTACGCGTGCAATTTGCCGAGTTCCTTCAGCATAGTTCTCTCAAGCGCCTTGGTATGCTCTACCAGTCCACCTGTGTCGGTTTCGGGTACGGTCTCTGTTGGAGTTATTTCCAGGAACAACTTCGCTGCCAGGAGCAATCCAATAAGCCCTGACAACTTACGTCATTCGTCACTTCCAACTGGCCCAGGAATATTTACCTGGTTCCCATCGACTACGCCTTTCGGCCTCGCCTTAGGGGCCGGCTAACCCTGCGCAGATTAACTTTACGCAGGAACCCTTGGACTTTCGGCGAGAGTGTCTCTCACACTCTTTGTCGCTACTCATGTCAGCATTCTCACTTCCGATACCTCCAGCCAGCCTCACGGCTGACCTTCACAGGCTTACGGAACGCTCCGCTACCGCGTGCTTGCGCACACCCATACCTTCGGCGAACGGCTTGAGCCCCGTTACATTTTCCGCGCAGGATCGCTTGACCAGTGAGCTGTTACGCTTTCTTTAAATGATGGCTGCTTCTAAGCCAACATCCTGGTTGTCAAAGCAATCCCACATCGTTTCCCACTTAGCCGTTACTTGGGGGCCTTAGATGATGGTTAGGGTTGTTTCCCTTTTCACGACGGACGTTAGCACCCGCCGTGTGTCTGCCAGATAGTTCTCTTGGGTATTCGGAGTTTGGTTAGAATTGGTACAGCTCGCGCCGCCCGCATCCATCCAGTGCTCTACCCCCCAAGGAATTCGTCTGACGCTCTACCTAAATAGATTTCGCGGAGAACCAGCTATGTCCAGGTTTGATTGGCCTTTCACCCCTATCCACAAGTCATCCCAGACCTTTTCAACGGGCACGGGTTCGGTCCTCCAGCTGGTGTTACCCAGCCTTCAACCTGCTCATGGATAGATCACCTGGTTTCGGGTCGTCATGCGACGTACTTATTCGCCCTATTCAGACTCGCTTTCGCTGCGCCTACACCTAACGGCTTAAGCTTGCACGGCACATGAAGTCGCTGACCCATTATACAAAAGGTACGCCGTCACCACGCGTGGTGGCTCCGACTGCTTGTAGGCTTCCGATTTCAGGTTCTATTTCACTCCCCTCGTCGGGGTGCTTTTCACCTTTCCCTCACGGTACTTGTTCACTATCGGTCACTGAGGAGTACTTAGGCTTGGAGGATGGTCCCCCCATGTTCAGACAGGATTTCACGTGTCCCGCCCTACTCGAGTCTGTCGCTAATTGACGCCTACGGGGCTATCACCCGCTATGGCCGACCTTTCCAGATCGTTCGGCTTTATGTCACGACAGCACTGGCCTGGTCCCGGTTCGCTCGCCACTACTACGGGAGTCTCGGTTGATGTCCTTTCCTCCGGGTACTGAGATGTTTCAGTTCCCCGGGTTCGCTCATTGAACCCTATGTATTCAGGTCAATGTACCTTTGAACGACCTACGAACCAGAACTCCAGCCGGAGCTGAAGTTCACATTC
>NZ_JBHULX010000013.1:0-244690 GCF_042684685.1 Aquimarina hainanensis
ATTTTAAACTATGCAGATTCGGACTACCCTGGATATGTAGACAGTAATGGCGATGGTATTAATGATCATTTTGATTATGACGGAGATGGCGTTGCCAACCATTTAGATTTAGACAGTGACAATGATGGTTTGTTAGATCTTATAGAAGCTGGTGGGGTAGACACAGATGGAGATGGAGCTGTTGATTACCCGACTCCTGGTGATGCCAGTAGTATGGTTGATGTTGACGGGGACGGATTAGCCGATAGTCTGGATACGATTGACAGTGGTAGTGGTGCAGGCGAGGTTACCAGTGGTACGGCGCTTCCGATGCCTAACAGTGATGGTACAGGCGGTTCGGATTCTCAGGATATAGACAGTGATGATGATGGTATTCCTGATAATGTAGAAGTTCAGTCCACCACTGGATATGTGCCACCATTGGGACGAGATACAGATGGAGATGGTATTGATGATGCGTATGATATTGATAATAGCGACCCTGATACAGGAAATGCACTAATCGCAATAGATACCGATCGTGACGGAATACCAGATTATTTGGATACAGATTCTGATGATGATCAAATCCCGGATGTTTTAGAAGCAGGGATAGGGACGCTTATAGGTGTTGATAGCGATAATGATGGTTTAGATGATGGTTTTGAAGGAGGAAATTCAAATGATGGTTTTGATACGAATGATGAATTAAATAATGGGGCAAGAGATACCAATAATAATGATTATCCTACAACATTCGAGGTAGATTTTAGAGAGAAGTTGGATTGGGATAATGATGGGATTCCTGATGCAGTTGATTTGGATGATGACAATGATGGTATTGTTGATCGTATAGAAGGAGGCGGAGTTGATCCTAGCGCAGATGATGACAATGACGGTATTTTAAACTATGCAGATTCGGACTACCCTGGTTATGTAGACAGTAATGGCGATGGTATTAATGATCATTTTGATTATGACGGGGATGGCGTTGCCAACCATTTGGATTTGGATAGTGACAATGATGGTTTGGTAGATATTATAGAAGCTGGTGGGGTAGACACAGATGGAGATGGAGCTGTTGATTATCCGACTCCTGGTGATGCCAGTAGTATGGTTGATGTTGACGGGGACGGATTAGCCGATAGTCTGGATACGATCGACAATGGTAGTGGTGCAGGTGAGGTTACCACTGGTACTGCTTTACAGGTTCCTAACAGTGATGACACAGGCGGTTCGGATTCTCAGGATATAGACAGTGATGATGATGGGATTCCTGACAATGTAGAAGTTCAGTCCACCACTGGATATGTGCCACCATTAGGGCGAGATGGAGATGGAGATGGTATTGATGATGCCTATGATACTGATCTAGACGAAGGTATTAGTTTAAATAGACCAATGGATACAGATGGTGATACAATTCCAGATTACTTGGATACAGATGCAGATAATGATTCTGTTCCGGATGTTATAGAAGCAGGGTTCGATATCGCTATAGATATAACAGATACCGATGGAGATGGGCTATTGGATATTTTTGAAGGAAGTGACTCTGCCGATGGATTTGATACGAATGATGAATTAAATGGAGGGTCAGAAGATCTTCAGAATACAGATGATACAGATGATGTCGATTATCGGGATATAGATGATGATAATGATGGAATACTGACATATAATGAAGATTATGATGGAGATTCAAACCCTGTAAATCAAGACACTGATTCAGACGGGATTCCTGATTACCTAGATGATGATGACGATGGGGATGGCGTGTTGACTACTAATGAAGGGGTGAATCCAGATAATGATGGAGATCCATCAACGGGAGATATACAAGATACAGATGGAGATACAATTCCAGACTATTTGGATATAGACGATGATGGAGATGGGATACATACAGAATATGAATTAGACGTTAATAATGATGGAGAAGAACCAGATGATACAGATAGTGATTCTATACCTGATTATCTGGACCCTGATGATGATGGAGATGAAATTCTTACAATAGATGAAGACTCGGATCCAAACGGAGATGGAAATCCTAATGACGCTATAGACAGTAATAACAATGGAATTCCAAACTACTTAGAACCAAATACATTAACGGATGCAGAAGATGGAATAGAAATATTTACAGCGATGTCTGTAAATGCAGATGGGGATAATGATGTATTTATGATTAGAGGAGTAGAGCAATATGAAAATAGATTAGAAATTTATAACAGGTGGGGAGTAAAGGTTTATGAAGCTGATAATTATGGAGTAGATAATAAATACTTTACAGGAATGTCAGAAGGAAGATTAACTATTAATGAAGAAGAAGAATTACCAGTAGGAACATATTATTATTTATTGGAGTATGTATTACCTTCCGGAGTAAGGAAAAGTAGAATGGGATATCTCTATATCAATAAATGATATAAACACACTCCTTATAGCTAATAGGTTATGAGGAGTGTTATACTATGAAAAAAGAAAAATGAATAAATGGAAAAACAATAATTGATTCGTTCAAGAGGACTTTAATACTCATGACAAGTTTTGAAATCAATAATATTTTTTTCAAAATAGGATATGTAGTTGGGCTTATGCAGATATAGCTAACTAAATAAAAAAATAGATCATATGAAGAAACTATACTTTTCGATACTAATAATTTTGTCTATTTCTTTATGGAATAAAGGATATACGCAGCAAGATGCTCAATACACTCAATATATGTATAATACAATAAGCGTTAATCCGGCATATGCAGGGAGTAGAGGCGTTTTTAGTATTAACGGATTACATCGTAGTCAATGGGTAGGATTAGATGGGGCTCCCAGAACGCAAACAATATCGATAAATACTCCTTTAGGGCAAAGTGAGCGAGTAGGTCTAGGAATATCAATAGTAAATGACGAAATAGGACCGACCAGAGAAACCTACTTTGATATTGATTTTTCATATACAATTCCTACTTCAGAAAAAGGAAGGCTAAGTTTTGGTCTTAAAGGAGGAGGTCACTTATTAGATGTGGACTTTAATAAATTATCAAAATTTGATGTAAACGATGCGAATTTTCAGCAAAATATAGACAATAGATTTAGTCCGAATGTCGGAGTAGGGATCTATTATTATACAGATAAATTCTATTTTGGACTGAGCGCTCCAAATATCTTAGAAACAGAACATTTTGATGAAAGTGCTACGGTTGGTAATAATAACTCCGAAGCCTTTATCGCTAGAGAACGAATCAATTATTATTTGATTACCGGATATACGTTTGATTTAAATGAAGAAGTGAAATTTAAACCGGCATTATTGACCAAAGCGGTTTTTGGAGCCCCATTACAGGTAGATTTATCCGCTAGCTTTTTATTGTATGAACGCCTGACACTGGGAGCAGGGTATAGATGGAGTGCAGCGTGGAGTGGAATGATCGGATTTCAACTCTCTAATGCAATGATGATAGGATTGGGGTACGACAGAGAAACAACAGAATTAGGAAAAGCGCAATTTAATGATGGAAGTTATGAGGTTTTTATACGATTCGAACTCTTTAAGAAGTATAGTAGAATGTTAACTCCTCGTTTCTTTTAATGATAAAATACTATTTATGATAATGAATTTCAGAAAATACAGTGTATTGATTTTAATTCTCTCTCTCTTTAATATATATGCTCAGGAAAATCAGTTGATAAAAGCGAATGAAGATTTTGAGCGATTCGCGTATGTAGATGCCAGAAAAATATATCAAAAAGTAGCTAAAAATGGATACTCTTCTCCCGATTTATACCAAAAACTAGGCGACTCCTATTACTTTAATGGAGAGTTGGAAGAAGCGGTAAAATGGTATGAGTCATTAGTCAATGAATATGAAGATGAAATAGAAGCAGAATACCTGTTTCGATATGCTCAGAGCCTGAAAAGTGCTAAAAGATATGTGGAAGCAGATAAAGTAATGGAAAAATTTTATATGCAGACAGGGAATGATCAACGGGCAAATTCATTTATGACGACCAGAGATTATTTGAAATTTATAGACATGCAATCTGGAAAATTTCAACTGCTGAAACTAAGTGTAAATTCAGAACATTCGGATTATGCTCCAAGTTTTAATCATCATGGAGATTTGATTTTCGCTTCTTCCAGAAATAGCCGTAATATGACCAAAACCGTTCATGAATGGAATGAAATGCCTTTTTTAGATCTGTTTTATTCCAAAATGAATATTGATGGAGACTTAAGCCCACCCAAAAAAATAAGAGGAGGTATTAATACGCGTTTTCATGAATCTTCTTCAACCTTTTCCAAAGATGGAAAGACCATGTACTTTACCCGAAATAATTTTACGAAACGAAAAGTAAAAATGGATTCTACAGGAACTATTTTGTTGAAAATTTATAAAGCAAAATTAAAAGGGAGCCAATGGACAGACATTGAAGAATTACCTTTTAATGGAGAAGAGTATTCAGTTGCACATCCGGCATTAAGCGCAGATGGAACAAAATTATATTTTGCCAGTGATATGCCTGGAAGTAGAGGACAGTCGGATATATATGAAATTGATATTTATGAAGATGGAAGCTTTGGAGTTCCTAGGAACTTAGGCGATCAAATCAATACAGAAGGTAGAGAAACATTTCCTTACATAAGTGATTCGGGAGTCCTTTATTTTTCGAGTGATGGACATACAGGTTTAGGAGGGTTAGATGTATTTGTTGCGGTTCAGGAGGATGGGTATTTTTCATTACCCTATAATGTAGGAAGACCGATTAATAGTCCGGAAGATGATTTTTCTTTTGTGGTTAATGAAACCACTCGAATGGGGTATTTCTCTAGTAATCGGAATGGAGGAAAAGGGAATGATGATATTTACAGTTTTAAGCAAACAGAAGAGTTGATAACCAAATGTAAACAATTTATAAAAGGAACTGTCACAGATAAAGAAACAAGAGAGCGAATGGGAGATGCAGCAGTTATTCTTCTGGATGAAAACAATGATGAAATCACCAGAACACTAACTAATGAAGATGGAGAGTATAGTCTAGATGTAGAATGTAATAAGTCATACATCTTACAAGCGAAACAAATAGCATATGCCCCTACAGAAACTGTTTTTACAACAAATAGTTCTTTGGGAGAAGAAAATGAATACCCGTTGGAATTAGAAAGAGGAGGATTGGAAGAAAAAGAAGTAGAAGAAGGGAATGATCTGGCGGCAGTACTGGAATTAGAAGTCATTTATTTTGATCTTGATAAAGCGAATATCAGACCTGATGCAGAAGTAGAACTGCAGAAGATAATAGAAGCATTAAGAGAATATCCCCGCTTGAGGATTAATGTAAGATCCCATACGGACAGTAGGGGGAAAGACAAATACAATATGATGTTAAGTGAAAAAAGAGCACAGAGTACTGTGAATTACATTATTGAGCAAGGAGGAATAAGTTCAGAAAGAGTTAGTGGTAAAGGGTATGGAGAAACTGAATTACTTAATAAATGTAGTAATGGAATCAAATGTAGTAAAGAAGAACATCAAAAGAACAGACGAAGTGAGTTTATTATTATTCGATAATCGAGATTTAGAGGTGGCGGAATTTCTTTTGAAATGATATTTATTTCCTCTAATGTTCTGTTTATCTATATTGAGTTCATTTTATTAAACCAATACAGTGTTATTTTTTAGCGATACACTATATAGTTCAGGTGTATTTTTTTTGCCCTTTAATAAGGGATTTCCCGTATTAATCAATTCAAAAACAGTAGGGTTTTTAATTCGATCAAAAATCGTCTTTGAAATCAGAAGAGACACCCCTTGTTTCTTACACTGTTCCTGAACTCTGGAGGCAATATTAATAGTATCTCCATGATATGCGATCTCATGTTTGATGCTTCCTATTTCTACTACAGTAATGATACCTCCATGCACCCCAGCTTTAAAAAAAGGAACATGTCCGTAGTTTTTTTGATAATAAGACGTACGATCTTGTAACCTCTTAGAGAAAGCAAAAAATGCTAACAAACAAGCATCGGTATTAACTGTTTTATTCATTTTCCAGGTTAATACAGCTTCATCTCCCACATATTGATATACTTCGGCATTATACTTTTCTACTACAGCCAGATCCAGAAAACAATCTTGGATAAAACGACTGTACTGTAAATGTCCTAAATCTTCTGCAATCATAGTAGAAGATGTGAGATCTATAAACATAAAAACACGTTCTTCTTCCTGTGGATGATAGAAACGACCGGTAATTAATTTTAATAGATTTCCTTTCCCTAGTAATTTTTCGAGGTGAATCGTGATTACAATAAAAATATTAGTGACAATAGAATATCCAAGATTAACCAAAATCAATGGACTGGTTAAAAAATCAATAAATAGTATTTCCAATTTCTCAATTGCCAGGTTTAGCTGTATATAAATAATCAGATATATAAGAATCATGATAAAGACATGAAGCCCTAATCCCTTAATAAGTATATTTCTAAAAGATCGTTGCTTATTAGCAATAGATTCTTCACTAAGAAGCTGAATACTGCCAAATAAGATACCGCAAATGACAGCTATCAAAGCGATATATAAAAAAGAATTAGAAGCAGAATATTCGATGTCGAAAACACTTAAATAGGACTTGATTCCATATTTTCTGGTCATGCTCCATATAAATAAAGAAATAAACCAGCCTATTACAAATGTGGTTACTTTACTAAACCATTTTTTCGTCATCATGACCTATCTGGATTTTTTGGCTAAGGGCGAAATTACGAAACATTTTCTAGATCTATCAGCTAAAAAAAATATAGATAGAACCGCTTTTTATAAAGAGTGATTCTAGGATGTCACAAGCAAATTATAGTATATTTGACAAAAAATACAGAGAGATGAAATTGCTGAAATTACTATTCTTTTTATTGTTTGTAGTATCCGTACAGGCTCAGAAATTATCGGACTTATATAAGAAAGTAAATTCCTCTGTGGTTGTAATAGAAATTATTAGTGTCGGAACAGAATCGAATGGGAGTAACAGACAATTAGTCAAAGAATCTTCTCAGGGATCTGGAGTATTAATCTCTGAAGATGGAAAAATCTGGACAGCAGCACATGTAGTACAATCGGCAGAAGTAGTTTCAGTAGAATTTGTGGATGGAGATATTTATGAAGCGACAATTGTTTCTTCTAATCCTCAGGCAGATGTAGCTTTATTACAAATCAAAAATAATTTCCAGTTAAAAAATAAAAAAGTCGCAACTATTGGAGATTCCGATAAAACATTAATAGGGGAAGATGTTTTTGTTTTGGGAGCCCCTCACGGGTTTAAACAATCTTTATCCAGAGGAATTATAAGTGGACGTTATGTGCCTGATCACAGGAGTAATGATTTTGTAAAGATAGAGTTTTTACAAACTGATGCGGCCATAAATCCAGGAAACTCTGGAGGGCCTATGTTTAATATGAAAGGAGAAGTTATTGGAATTGCCAGTAGAATTTACTCAGCATCGGGAGGGTTTAGTGGTATTGGATTTGCCGTATCTTCTAATATTGCCCAAAAACTGCTATCCGAAGAAGAGAACATATGGACAGGGATGGAAGGGCTTTTAATCACAGGAAATGTTGCCAAAGCGTTAAATGTTCCTCAGGAATCAGGGCTGCTGGTGCTTAGTACAGCAACTCAGGGAGCAGCCAGTAAATTGGGATTACAAGGAGGGTATGTTCCTGCTGTAATTGACGGAGTTGAATTACTACTGGGAGGAGATGTAATCCTGCAAATTGCAGGAATTCCTTTTACAGATGATAACTCTGGATATCTGATAAAAAAGAAGTTAAAAGAATTCAAAAAAGGAGAAAAAATCTCGATCTCTATTCTCAGGCATGGAAAAATAGGAACTGCTGAGTTCTATAAGCAATAGAGATAGATTTACCGCTTGTACTTCACAACCAGAAAAGTACACTTCACAGCTAATTTTATTTAATTCACTTATTTCCTTCCCGGGTAAACCGGTAAGCCAGGGTACTTTTGTGTAAAGAAATTCAAAGAAATTGATTTCACAAATATTTAAACCCTAGTAGTTATGAAGGCAATAAAAAGAATTATCGGAATTATCATTATCATAAGCTGTTTGGCTGGTCAGGATCTTCAGGCACAAGGAAGGTCAGGAAACAGAGGTGTGAAAACTTCTCATAGAGGAGGAAATCATGTAGGAACAAATCATTATAAAGGAGGACGCTACAGAACACAGCCGATTTATAGAAACCCGCATTACAGATATCCCCGACACAGAAGAGTAATCAGAACATTACCAGCGCATCATGTTCGCGTTGTATACAGAGGTTTACCGTACTTCTTCTATGCTGGGTTGTATTATACTATATATAATGATGGGTATATCGCAGTATTGCCACCAGTGGGAGTACGCATCGCGGTCTTACCAGTAGGACATGTAAGAGTAGTAGTAGGACCCTCAGTAATGTACTACCATTCTGGGATTTATTACATGGAAATCCAGGGGGCTACCACAGAAGAGGAACGGTATGAAGTCATACAGCCACCGGTAGATACCATTGTTTCAGAAATATCAGCAGATGCAGAAGAAGTGATGATCGATGGCAATGTATTTTATGAATACAATGATGTTATGTACAAGAAAGTTACGTTGGATCAGGAAAGAAAAGGATATAAAGTGGTCTATGTAAAAGAAAATGAAGAGAATTAATAATAAGAAATAATTGCAAAAACTATAAAAAATAAAAAAATGAGAATTTCAGGGAGTATCGTAATCACACTAATGATGTTAGGTGCAACAGTACAAGCACAAAACGGAAGAGAAGCCGTACAAAACAGGGCACAAATTAATCAGGGAAAAAGAGATCTGGATAGAGATATTAGGGAATTGGAAGCTTTCAAAGTAAAAATGGAAGTGTTTAATCGCTCATTCGATGCCAGAGATGGAAAAATCAATACCCTAAAAGCAGATTTGTTAACAGACATGGCGAGAGAAGTACGTCAGAGTGAAGAAAAAGCAAAAAGAGCCAGAAGAGAAATAGCGCAAAGTTCGCAAGAAGTACGATCAGAAAGAAGAGAAGTGAGAGATGATGTGAAAGATTCGAATAGAGGGCGCTATGATCATAAGGATGATAAAAAAGACCTGGCGAGAGACAGAGCAAATACCAGAGATGATAAAAGAGATCGAAAAGACGATATAAGAGATTTTGAAAATCAAATAAAAAGAGCGGATAGACAAGCCGTTATTCTGAAAACCATGAAGACAGTTAATTTCTCATTTGATGCAAGAGGAATAGAAAAGTCTAGAGTAAACAGAAAGCTGTTAAACGAATTTTTGGAAACCTTGAGAGCAGATGTAGTAGCCACTCAGAGAGAGATTAATGAAGATAAAAGGGAGGGAAGAGAAGATAGAAGAGAACGAAAAGATGACAGAGAAGAGAGGAATGAGTATGATTCTCCTAAAAAGAGAAGATGGTAATTTATTATCTGTGTGAATACAACTAGTAAGTTGTGAACCTTTCGGGAGCATCCCTCGAAAGGTTTTTTTATTGTTATTATTAACTCGATAATCGTGATATAATTACTTTGTGACGAGTCTCGAAATTAATATTAATTCTCAGAAGAGTAGAGTGTGTATTTACTGCGGGTAGTTCTGTTCTATTATATATAAATCCAGAATATCCCTGTTGTATGACAGAAAAGGCTGTTTCTTACTTTAGAAACAGCCTTTTCTTATAAAGAGACGTAAATATTCTTCAGCTTACTCCAAAGTCTTTATATAAGAAGCAAGAGAAGCGAGGTTTCTCAGAAAAGAAGGCAATGGGATACAGTCTAGCTTGTTATATAGAAGTAATAAACAATAAAAGTATTGTTGTTTTTGAAAAAACCGATGCCAGATTCTGATTGTAAAATCAGAAAAACACTTCACTGTCTAAAAAGGAAACTTCACCGTCAAAATAGGTTGCTTCACCCAAAAAGCCCTTAAACAAAGGGGATAGCAGTGATACCTTTGTGTAAACAAAACAAAAGGATATAACAATGAAAACATTACAATCGAATTTAGAACTAAAAATAGAAAAAGTATTAGCACGCATTTCTACCGTTTTTAAACCAGAAAAGAAAACTGTTTTTATAGAGGAAACAGAAGGTTATGTTTTTTGTTTTTCACAAATAGAAAAAAGAAACTAAAATATAGAGGGATGTTAAGGTTAGCAGGGGTAAGTGTAATCGCATTGTTGTACTGTAGTTGTTCATCGGTAGATGTAACTAAGACATGGAATAGAAGCCAAACTACAGACTGGAAAAAAGAAAATGTAGTCGTTGTTAGTAAAACAACAGATACAGATATAAGAAAGCAGTTCGAGAGAGATATCACGACAGCTTTAAATAAAGAAGGGTATATCGCACTTGAGAGTTATTTAGTGATGCCGGAACTATCAAGATTAAACAACTTAGATAATAGAGAGGTTGTACGGATAAAAAATAGTTTGATACGAAGAGGAGCTGATATTTTATTTCTTACGGTACTCAGGGATCGAAAGGAGTATAAAAAAGCTGTAAAAACAACCTATGAAACAAAATCATACCCTTTGTTTTATAGACCCTTCAGATCAGGAGATAGTGTACTGTATACAAAATCAACACCAGAAGAAGTCATAAAAACAATAAAAAGAAGCTTTGTGCTCGAGACATTGGTATATGATCTGAAAGAAGAAAAGGAAAAGCAATTGTTATCAGTGATGATTACAGAAATTGATAATCCGAAACAGCTTACCTCAGTGTCGAGAGAGTTCTCGAAAGAGATTGTAGAAGCGTTAGTGAGTAAGTAATTTTTTTTCATAATAATTAGGTTAGCAAATCACCGGAGGATATGTATTTCCCCCACAAACATCTCCGGTGATTGTTTTTAAAGAAAAAGAATCAGTAATAAAGAAAAGAGAGGGGATGCATAAAGAAATAGTAAGTAATTTTTTTCATAATAATTAAGTGAGTAAGCCACTGGAATCACAATGTATTCCCCCCACAAACATTTCCAGTGGCTTTTTTTAAAGTAGAGAGGGGGCATTAAAAAATAGTAAGTAATTTTTTTTTCATAATAATTAGGTTGGTGACTACCAGAGAGTAGTAAAGAGAATTCTCTGGTAGTTTCTTAAGAAAAGAAAACCGTGAAAAACATAAAAATAAGAGGTAAGTAATTATTTCATAATTGGGTTGGTAAACTGCCGGAGATAAATAAGGGAAAGGGCATCTCCGGCAGTTTTTAAAAAAGATAAAAACATATGTACAGGTAGTACATTTTTTTCATAATTGGATTGGTTGATTGCCGGAGGTGAAGTAAAGGGCGCCTCCGGTAATTTTTAAAAACAAAACAAGTTGCTGAAATATTATCAGATTGGATACAAAGCAATGATTAAGAAATATAAAATTCATGTACGAGTCGTACATATTTTTTCATAATTGGATTGGTTAATTACCGGAAGCAAGTTCTAAATAGCTTCCGGTATTTTTTTGTAGTCAGTAGGGATATAAGAATATTTATTATTAAGGATAAAAGATATGCATAGAATACGATGTATCAGAAAACACAAAAAGAGAAACATAATAGGATGTAGAATAAAACCTCTATTGATAAAAAACGGTTGACTGTTCTTATAGGATAGTTCAGGTACGGATTTGTCTGCTTCACCCAGAAAAGCAGATTTTGAGCCTGATTGGTGTCGTATTTTTGGAGTGTAGAAAAAATAAAACACCACTATTAAATATTAGTTATGAGAACTTCAAATCTGTTAATAGGAATGTTGGTGATTGCAGGAGTAGTTTGGTTAATGATAGGAAAAGGAAAATATGATTTTTGTAAAAAAAGATGCAATGAGTCAATAACCAGAGAGCTTACGACAATAGAGAAAATAGAGAAACTATTAGCAGATGAAGATAATGAGAAGAACCTTTTGGAAGATGAAGGAAAAGGTTCGGAAGAAGATGACTACCAGAATGAATGATGAGTAAATGAAGTAAAGTAGGTAGCAGTCAAACAGTGAAGGGACACTCCCCCAAAATTTCCCCCTAACTAAAGTTGATTACACGTCCCTTCACCGTATTTTGATCAGGCCTCCAGAAGTAATGGAGGCTTCTTCTTTTTAAAAAAGAAGTCAGGAAAAATAGAAAATAGTAAAATGTCAAAAAAAACATTAAAAAAATAAGAAAAACCCACCGATAATCACTTGCCATTATGTAGTTCTGAAAAAAAAATAAAATACCCCTGTTTTTTGCTGAGTATACCTACTCATAATAGTCCTACATAGTTGATTTATAGCTGAATTTATTTATAAACCAAATATTGAAATTGGCAAATATTGTTTTTATTTGCCACAAATTAAATGACTAAAAATGAATAATAAGATTTTATTAACCACCGCAGTACTTTTTTTTCAAACGATTCTTGTTATCGGTCAGGAAAGATCGCAAAAAGATCCTATGGAAGAGTTTTATATTGGGACTGTTAGTTACACACATTTTGGAGAATCCAGTTTTGAAGAAAAACAATATGAAGGAAAAGTTGGATTCTCTGAGGTTTTAGTAGACTTAAAATTCCCTTATGTTTTAAAAAATAAAAAAACAATCATAATTAATGGAGTTGAGTTTACCAATTTAAAACCTAATTTTTCTAATGAAGCAGATGCCTCTTCTTCCGTATCCAGAAACTTTTATTCTGTAGCGTATTATTTAGCATTGAATAATAGAATCGGAAAACAATGGAGTTATTCAATTGGATTAAAACCTGCCTTCGCATCTGATTTTCAGAGTGGAATTTCTTCTGATGATTTTATGCTTAGAGGAACCGCTCTAGTCAGTAAACAAGTAAGCAGGTCATTTAAATACGGGTTCGGAGTGTCTTATAATACGCGTTTTGGTAGAAGAATGGTGATTCCATTAGTACAGTTAGTGTATAAAAAAGGACATTGGGGAACCTATGCCTACCTACCTGCTTATATTTCTCAGTTTTATCATTTAAAAAATGGAAAAGTTGGTCTGTCAATTATAGCCAATGGTAATAATTATAACTTTTATGACGATACAGGAGCAGGATTGAACCTGGATAAGTTAAATTATACTCGTGTTAATATAGGACCTGAATACGAAACAAAAATAGGAGGAAAACTAAAAATCAATGTTAGTGGAGGAATTACTGTTGCTAATAAACTGGAGTGGACAGATAGTGATAGTGAAACAGCATTGGATTTATCGCCAGAAAACAAGTATTTCTTAAGAGCTACACTGAAGTTTGGAAGATAAAGGAAGGAACCTTTTACTTAGAAGATAAAATATATGGAAGGTGGTTTCACATGTTATAAAGGTCATTTGATCTGTCAAAAAGAATACTTGACCTTAAAAAATGAGGAACTACCTTTTGATGTATAATATTTTTGTGTGTAGTTATTTGATTTTAAGGGGTGTAATATCAGATATAACAAGTTTAAAAAACAAAATAAAAAAACCATGAAATTAGTAAAACCAATCGCAACCTTCATCTGTTTAATTTTTTCTATCGCTTTTTATGCACAGGAAGCACCAGTGGAAAAAAACAAAAAAGTAGAAATTTTTACTCCACAGGAAAGAGATAATCTACAAGTATGGTTTCATGAAAAAGTAAAAGACATGAAACTTGGAATGGAGGTAGAAGAAGAGTATTTTAGTATTGTTTTATATCACATAGTGAAAATTACAAGACTAGACGATAAAAAAACGTTGACAAAAGAAGAAATAAGGGATAAAGCAAAGACGCTGTTGCTAAAGCAAAACAAAGAAGTAAAAGGGATCTTGACAGAAGAGCAATATGCAAAGCATCTAAGTATTTTTGGAGACATTATTAAGAGTGTTCACAATAGAAAGACACAACAAAAAGATAATTAGAACTTATTTTTCAGATGAAACACATAACACTTCTACTCTGTATTGTATTCAGTATGGTGTTTGGATATGCGCAAACCAATAAAACAGTTACAATAGGAGTTTTAACAGACAAATCAACTGCCAGAACACAAGTTCTTTTTCAGCAGATGAAAAAAGAAATTACAGCAGTTATAGGACAAGATGTTACTGTTCGGTTTAAACAACCCTTAGAAAACCAGTTTAACTTTCCGGAGGCTAAGAAGAACTATGAAAAAATGGTTGCTGGAGATGCGGATATCATTTTGGCATTTGGGGTAGTAAATAACTTAGTGATTAATAAAATAAAACAATACGCAAAACCTACTATTTTATTCGGTTCTGTGAATAGTGATTTTACTGATTTCCCAAAGGAACAAAAAACATCAGAAATTCCTAATATTACGTACCTCATTACACCTTTTTCATACACGAAGGATTTGGAAGCTTTTCATAGTCTGTACGAGTACGATCACGTAGGAATTATAGTGGATGAGTTTTTACCGGAGATTCTTCCATTGCAATCGCTTTTTGATACTCATTTTTCGGATAAAGAGGCTACCTATTCCTTACTACCTATCAAAGAAGGAAAATTAAACCCTTCTTCTCTTAATGAGGTTGATGCGGTATATCTTATTAGCGGTTTTTACCTTCAGGAAACTCAATTTGGAGAGTTGGTTACAACAATTAATAAAAATAAAATCCCTTCGTTTTCTGCCAATAGTATAGCAGATGTAGAAAGAGGAATTTTAGCGACGAATCAACCAGAGACGAATATAGATAGGTTTTTCAGGAGAATAGCCTTGAATGTAGAGTCAATTATCAGTGGAGTAAACCCTTCAGACCTGCCCATTTTTGTCGATTACAAGAATAAGTTAACGGTGAATTACAGAACAGCAGATGAAATCGGTTTTCCGATGCGATATAGTATGTTGTCTTCGGTAGATTTTGTAGAAGGTTCTCAGGAGATTCACCCGGGACCTAATCAGAAATCTTATACGATTACAGATATATTAAACGGGGTAGTAGAAAAGAACTTATCATTAGAAGCTGCCAGAAAAGAAGTTGCCCTAAGTGAACAAGATGTAAAACTGGCTAAGAGTAATTTCTTGCCCAATGTAGTCGCGAGTGCATCCGGAGCTTATGTAGACCCGGAATTGGCTAAGGTTTCCAATGGACAGCGGCCAGAACTATCAACCTCTGCAAATATAGGGTTAGAGCAAGTGATTTATTCAGAGGGAGCAAATGCCAACATAAAAATTCAGAAAAACTTACAGAAAGCACAGCAAGAGGTGTATAATGCAGAAGAACTCGATGCAATTCTCAATGCTTCAGCTTCTTATTTTAATGCATTGATATTAAAAACGAATGTAAGAATTCAGAATCAAAACCTACAGGTGACCAAAAAGAACCTACAGATAGCACAACAAAATTTTGAAACCGGAGCTTCTGGAAAATCAGATGTCCTGAGATTACAAAGTCAGTTGGCCCAGAATACCCAAAGTTTGATTAATGCAGGAAACTCATTGCAACAAGCCTTTAATGCAATCAATCAGTTGATGAATAACCCAATGAGTACCAAAATAGATGTAATGGATGCTGGTATTGCCAACGGAATCTTTAAGAATTATCGATATGAAGAATTTCAGGAAATTTTAGATAGCCCTCAATTACGCCCGGCATTTATAGAGTTTTTAATAGAAGAAGCAAAAACCAATTCTCCTGAGCTCAAAAACCTGGGATATAACCTGGATGCTACACAGATAAATTATAAGTTGAATAATCTGGGAAGATTGATACCAACGGTTGCCTTACAAGGAAATTATAATATAACTTTTTCCCGATCGGGAGAAGGAGCTTCTCCACCGACAGGTTTTCCAATGTTACCAGATAATTATTACAATATAGGATTGAATATTTCTCTACCGATTTTTCAAAGAAATGAACGAAATATCAATAAACAAATTGCCAAAATACAGGAAGATCAACTGTTGATTCAGAAAGATAACATTACCCTGGACCTTGACAAACGATTAAATGACATGGTGCTAAATGTGATTAATCAAATTGCAAATATTGAAATTTCTAAAGAGGCAGAGCGAACCGCAGAAGAAAGTCTTTCATTATCCCAGAATGCTTATAAGTAGGGAGCCATTCCGATTATACAATTAATAGATACCCAGAATAATTTATTACAGTCTCAGTTGGCCAGTGCTACTGCTGTGTATAATTATCTGATGACGACAATGCAGTTAGAAAGAGTGATCGGATATTTCTTCTTGATGAACACGGACGAGAGAAATCAGGAATTTATTCAAAAAGCAAATCAGTTTATACTCAATAAAAACTAATACCAATCAACTCATGAAGTGTATACAATATATCGGATTACCCCTGATGCTGGTTTTTTTACTGGGATCATGTAAGAGTAAAAAAGAAGAACAAAAAGAAGAAATATTACGACCTGTAAAATACCAGACAATAGGTACAATTGCCACTCAGAATGTGAGAACCTTTAGTGGAGTAGCTAAAGCAGGAGATGAAATCGAATTAAGTTTTAGAAGCAGTGGAATCATTACGGTTTCTAATATCAAAGTAGGTCAAAAAGTAAAAAAAGGAGATCTGATTGCCAAGCTGGATAATGTACAAGCTAATTTATCCTATGAGAAAGCAGTTTCTGCTACGATTAGTGCTAAATCGTCAATGAAAACAGCAAAGTCCAGCCTGGAACGAATGAAATCCTTATACGAGAAAGGAAGCAATTCTCTAAGTGATTATGAAGCTGCTAAAAATGCATATCAAAATGCTTTAGAACAGTATGAATCTGCAAAAAGAAATAAAAGCATACAACAATCACAGGTAAATTACGGGTATATCTATGCCCCTAGTGATGGGACAATTGCAGCTAAAAATAATGAATTGAATGAAAATGTGAATCCGGGACAAGTAATTGCAGTGCTAAATGCAGGAGAGCAGATCAATGTAGAGGTAGGACTTCCTGAAAATGTGATTAATAAGGTTGCGTTGTCGATGAAGACATCCCTTTCTTTTTCGGCACTTAATGGGAAAAAGTACGAAGGAACTATTATTGAGATTTCTCCAATTGTAGATACAGGATCTTCCACATATCCGGTGAAAATCGCGATAAAAAAACCGGAAACAGCAATCAAACCAGGGATGGCTGCAAATGTGACTTTTGATTTTGGAGAGCAGGAGAAAATACCAAGCAGCCAATTGATTGTACCTGTAAAAGCAGTAGGTGAAGACGGAAATGGAAATTTTGTTTTCTTAATTGAGACTGCAGATGGAAAAACCGGAATTGTCAAAAAACAAACCATTGAGATAGGAGAACTGACGACAGAAGGGTTTACAGTACGTTCAGGAATCACTGCAGGGCAGAAAATAGCTACTGCAGGATTACAGACCCTGTTAGATGGACAAAAAGTAAGATTACAATAACCGTATACAAAACAGAAACACTATGAATCTTACAAAATTTTCAATAAGTCAAAACCGGGTAGTACTTAGTATTCTTGGGGTAGTACTTATTATGGGAATGGCGTTTTACCAATCGCTGTCCAGAGATAGTATGCCACCGTATACGGTACGGGTTGCTACGATTGTATCTTCATTTCCGGGAGCTAGCCCCGAGCGAGTAGAAGAGTTAGTTACAGATAAAATAGAAAAAGTAGTTCAGGAACTTCCAGAATTAAAAAATGTAAAAAGTACGTCCAGAACAGGGCTATCCGTCGTAAAAGTAGAACTGAAAATGGATGTAACCCCAGAGAAGCTACAATCTGTTTGGGATCGTCTGCGAAGAAAGTTAGATGCATTAAAAGGATTGCCGAGCAATGTAGAACCTATGCTTGATGATGATGGAATAGGGGAAGTATTCGGAATTGCAGTAGGGATCACCAGTGATGGATATTCTTATCGAGAAATGAAGGAATATGCTGATGATCTTAGAGATGATCTGATCAAGTTAGAAGATGCAGCTAAGGTGGAGATAAATGGAGATCAGGAAGAACGCGTTTTTGTGATGTTTGATAATACCAAACTCAAAGCTTATGGGTTGACAGCCGGAAAACTAAAAGGAATTATCAATAATACGAATATTCTTAGTTCCGGAGGAGAAATTAATGTAGAAGATGAACGAATTATTTTAGAACCTACAGGGAACTTTAATAATCTGTCGGATATAAAAAGCATGTTGATTCCTATAGGACAAGGAGATCAGGTAGTAGCATTGGAAGATATAACCACAATTCGCAAGGGATATATTAACCCTCCAAAACAGAAAGTAAGTATCAACGGGAAAGAAGCAATTTCTTTACATGTCTCTTTAAAAGAAGGAGCCAATGTTATCAAATTGGGAGAGGAAATTGACCAGGTATTAAAAAAATGGGAAGGAAAACTACCTGTAGGACTCGAAGTACAAAGAATCGCTTCTATTGATAGTTATATTGATTTAAAAATCAATGATTTTGTAGGGAATCTGATTCAGTCTATTGTTATTGTGTTAGCGGTTATGTTGCTGTTTTTAGGAATACGAACCGGATTGATTATTGCTAGTTTAATTCCGATGGTAACTATTACTACCATCATGATCATGGGACTACTGGGAACCGGACTCAACCAAATTACACTGGCAGCTTTAATTATGGCTTTAGGAATGATGGTAGATAATGCCATAGTAGTGGCAGAATCCGTCATGGTTAAGATGGAGCAAGGAGTTTCGGTAAAAACAGCAGCCATTGATTCTTGCTCCGAGTTATTTACTCCTCTGTTAATTTCTACACTGACTACTTCGGCAGCATTTTTAGCATTTTTTCTTGCAGAATCTGTTATGGGAGATATTATGGGACCATTGTTTGTGGTGATTTCCATTGCTCTTTTATCTTCATGGATTATTGCTTTGAGTATTGTTACTTTATTGTGTGTGTTTTTTCTGAAGATTAAGAAAAAAGAAAAAGATCAGAAACCTTCTTTTCTGGATAAGTTGATCAATAGTCTGAAAACAAAATATAAAGCTTTAATCATGTTTGCCTTGTCCTGGAAAAAATCTGTGTTGATTGGTATTGTCGTCTTATTTCTTTTGTCGATTTTTGGGTTCACTAAACTGGCATTTGTCTTTTTCCCGGATAGTGACCGGAATATGATTACCATGGATATTAATCTGCCAGAGGGGACTAAAATCAGTACGACTCAGAAAACAGTAGATGCTATAGAAGCCTATATCAGAAAAGAGTTGGAAGTGACGGAGCAACGCTCTGAGGGAATTGCTAATTGGGCTGCCTTTATAGGAAAAGGACCATCTGCATATGATTTAGGGTATAGTGCGGATGAAGCAAACTCTAATTATGCTCATATTGTGATTAATACCTCCTCATTTACTGTAAATGCTGAGATGGTTAAACAATTAGATGCTTATTGCTTTAATACTTTCCCCAATGCAGATATCAAAGTAGGGTTTTTAGGATCTGGAGGAGGAGGGGTTCCTATCGAGATTAAGGTATCAGGGGATAACCCGGATCGTTTGGCTGTTATTTCGGAAGCGATTAAAACCCGCTTATCAGGAATTAATGGGACTAAGAATATCAAAGATGACTGGGGGCCTAAAGGGAAAAAATTTGTAATCGAGATTGATCAAAATAAAGCTCAGTCAGCAGGAATTACTAATCAAGATATTGCCACCTCTTTACAGACAGTATTGGATGGATTTAAGGCAGGAGAATTTAGAGAAGGAGATAAGTTTATCCCGATTGTAATGATGAGTGATCAGGGGAAAGAACAAACATTAGCTTCTTTGGAAACTCTTAATGTTTATGCACAAAATTCTGGAAAGAGTGTACCATTGTTGCAAGTGGCAAATGTGATACCAAAATGGCAGTACTCCAAGATCAAGCGACTGGATCTTACACGTACAATGATTATTTCTAGTGAGTTGACCGAAGAAGGAAATGCTTCTAAGATTATGTCAGAGATGAAACCCTGGTTGGAAGAACAGAAAAAGGAATGGGGAGATGAATATACCTATACCCTTGGGGGAGATGCAGAGAATACAGCAGAAAATATGGGAGCAGTAGCAAAATACTTACCATTAGCCGGTTTTATTATAGTGATGTTACTCATTATCCAGTTTAATTCTTTTAGAAAAATGACAATGATTGTCAGTACCATTCCACTAGGTGTTATTGGTATGGTTATCGGATTATTGGTCTTTAGAGTGCCTTTTGGATTTATGGCCTTTTTAGGAATTATATCGCTGGCAGGAATTGTGATTAATAATGCAATTGTATTAGTTGATCGGATCGAAATCGAAGAAAAAGAATTGCAGCGGATTCCTCAGGATGCTATTATAGGAGCTTGTTTACAGCGTTTTCGCCCTATCTTATTAGCGACTTTTACTACGGTATTAGGGCTTATTCCTTTGTACCTAGGAGGAGGAGAACTATGGGAACCCATGGCAGTAACTATTATGATAGGATTGCTTTTTGGAACGGTTATCACTCTGGTATTTATTCCCGCATTTTACAGTGTCCTGTATAAGGTAGATTATTCAGATTATACTTTTAATGACTCTTTACTTGAGTAAAGAGTCAATCAACAATATCCAAGAGAGCCTGTACATTATGTACAGGCTCTCTTGGTTTTTAAGTGGATAGCTAATTTGCTTAAACAGAAAAAGAAGGTAAAAGATATACGTTCTTTCTTCTTGATCGTAATTGAAAAAATAGTGCTTGTATTTTGAAGACTGCATTCGGCTCTCAGGGGGCACTTCGAGTATCCAAGAGCTATAGAATAGCGACTAAAAGTTAAATCGAATAGTAATGAGATGTTAACTTCTGAGACATAAAGTAGTATTATTTATAGTAAAAATATGAGATGTTTGCCTATTAAAAGGAGAAATAGTGTTTTGGACGGGGTAATCAATTGTGTATTTATTTTTTAAAAGACTTAATCATTTAAAATGTATGTAAAAACCATAAAATAAATAAGGTTTTAATGTTGCGCAAACAATGGGTTTAACGCTATTTTTAGGGGGTTTTAACAAGGTATTGGGTGTTATTGCCAATACCAGAAGATACATTTGCTGCTCACCAAAACTAAAACGATAGTATGATCATCTTAATTCTTATCCAAAAACAAGTCATCAATAATTGCATAAACAGACAATCAAAAGGTCTGATTCTTTATTAAGCAAATCATTTTTTTATAAAGGGAGTACTTATAAAAATATTTTTATAAACCCGCTTCTTTGATTGTTGTGTATCGGTACAAAACAGTACGGAGTACATAAGTATGCACTTATTGTAGTGATGATCATAATTGGTGACTTAAAAATTTAAAACGTAATTTATGAATATAAAATTGTATGGCTGTATAGCCTGCTTCCTAATGGTATTCCATCTGGGAGCCCAGGAAGTACAAATAAAAGCAAAACAGGATCAAACAATGCTTAGAGTTGAGGTGTCGGGGGGGCTATCTATGAATAGTGTCCGGCAAAACCTATCTAACCTAATTCATTCTCGGTATATAGGAAAAGAAGGGTATTTTGTCAATGCATCAGTAGCATATAGGTTTGAGGATCCGTTGATTATCACTGCCGGGATTTCATTATTGCAGAAAGACTTTGAATTTAAGCGTTCAGGTCCTTATGAAGGAGTATTTACAGATTATAATACGACATATCTTAATTTTCCAATAATGTTGGGAGCTTATCTGATCAATCCATATAAGGAAAAAGGCTGGAAACTTTCTGTAGCAGCAGGAGGATATCTAGGACATTGGTTAGATCTAAAAAGAAAAGGAAGATATCAGTCGTTTGCAGGGTTAGAGTTTGATGATGTGGTAAAGGAAGAGGTGTTTCCTTGGGCTACGGTAGAGGAACGATATGATTTTGATACCAATGAGAATCAATTGAATCGATTTGATTATGGAGTACAAGGAGAGGTAAAAGTAATATATGACTTTTCAAAATACCTGGGATGCTCTTTGGGGTATACCTATAAGCATGGGCTTTCTAATATTTATAAAACAAATATCAATGACCATCCTATATATAACCGTACCTCTGTTATATCGATAGGCATGTCCTATAAACTTTAAATACTCTACTCACTCTTTTTTCAGAATAAAATCCATAACGATAGTAAAAATATTCATAGACAGATTGTATGCGTAGGGGATTGTTGTTTCTGATTTTCAAACAGGATGATTATTCTTAAAAAAGGTGAAGTTTTGAAAACCAACAAGTTGTAGTTCTAATAGATAAATAAAACAATAGATGAAAAATTATTATATAAGTATACTCTTTCTTTTCTTAGGAAGTATACAGTTTTCTTGTACGCAAGATGATACAGTTATAGAAGAGCCTTCTAGAAAAGCACTACCGACATCTTATGCAGAAACATTTCGGTTATTATGGGATGTAATGGATAAGCGGTATAATTATTTTTATGAAGAAAAAATTAGAAATGGATTAGATTGGGATGAGGTTTATCGGGAATATTATCCAAAGTTTGCAAAGCTATCTACCTATGGCGATAAGGAGGCAAATAAGGAGTTGGCTTTACAAGAGCTTCGATTAGCTGTAGATTATTTTTATGAGATAATTAATCCGTTAATAGATCGCCACCTGAACATTTCTATATCATTTAATATCCCTTCCCTATCAAATTTTCCTTTGAAAGCATTTTATCGAACAGGAATGACGGATAAGGACGTATATAAGGACTTTCCATATAACTATTCGGTACAGGAAAAAACAGCAGTAGGCAGAGGTCAAATAAGAAGAGTTATGGAAACTAAGATTGATCGAGATATTAATATCACAGATAAGGACGAAAAAGGAAACGTCACATTTTCTGCCTATGGAGGTTTTCTAAAATCTGACCCGGATGTGTATTATTTTTCTTTTGGTAGTTTTTCACTTACCAATAGAGATTTGATTATAGGAAGTGCTTTCGAAATTAAAGAGTTAACCCCTTCATTAGTTCCGACAGTTTCTTTATTTCCATTAGATGTCATTAAAAATGAAGAAGTACGGAATTATGCAACAGATTTCATAGATAGATTTGTAGCTACGTGGATAGGAACTTTAGGAGAGATCCGATCTTCTGAAAAATATACATCTTATAAACAAGCGGTGGCTATTTTTCAGGAAACAGAAAAAATAACTCCTCTGAAGGAAGCTTCAGATGAACTAGCTATCGAATTTGAACACTTGTTTGATACCATTAATGAGATGTTAGAGGAAATAATTCTTGTTCAACAAAACTTAGCATTAAACCCAGCGATTGATCAGTTAGATATCAGTAATTTAGGAGAGGTGCTCAATGCGAGTCGTTTGTTTAATCTTCATAGAGAACTTTCTATATTACATGGATTACAATCATTTTTTAAAACGCAAGAAAAAATAAATAGTGCATATGAGCTATACCGGAACTTCTATAATAAATTAACAGATGGAACAATCAAAAAACTTATTGTAGACTTTAGAGGTAATAGAGGAGGAATGGCATTAGATCTTAGGACATTTGTAGAACGCGTTATCACAGAAGAAAAAGTGTATTCTTATCAAAGAACCAAAGAAGGGAACGGACGATTTAATTATACTCCATGGGTAGCTAATACAATTGCTCCACATCCTTTTGGAATTCCCCAAAAAATCCCGATAGCTATATTAACAAACAAAATTTCTATTAGTATGCCGGAAATGTCTACCATGGCAATCAAGTCACAAGGAAGTCATGTGATTTCTGTAGGGGACTATACTCGTGGAGGTACAGCAGGATTGGGAGATAATGATTCGATGAACGGAGGATATATTGGAGATGTAGGAAATATTAATTTTTACATGCCTTTAATGGCTACCAGAGATGCATCTAAAAATGTAATTGAAGGCATTGGAGTCAAGCCAGATATACATATTCTTCCTACAGAAGAAGAAATTTTTGGATTAGGAGAAAATCCAGAGATTAAAGATAGTGTCTTTGAAGCGGCCCTTCTGGAAATCTCTAAAATGAATTAACATAAGGGACGCCTTCAAGGTATATACTTAGTGATTTAAAAAGGGAGTTTTTAGCTCCCTTTTTTTTGTTTTTGTAAGAATAAAAAGAAGTTTGTCTACCTTTAAATTAAGAAGCTATATAAAAAGAAAATTATAGGATATTGGTTTCTATGGCTTTTATATTTTTGTAGCATGATCGATACTTTTGAAAACGAATTTTTTGGAATAGGAATTCAAAATGGAAAAACTCCGGAGAATCTGGGGGTGCTATGGCGTTCGGCCCAGAATATGGGAGCCAGCTTTATTTTTACCATTGGTAACCGTTATGCTAAGCAAGCATGTGATACGCACAATGCAGTAGCAGCGATGCCATATTTTCATTATGATACCTTTGATGATTTTTATAAGCATTTGCCCAAAGGAGCCATGTTAGTCGGAGTGGAAATGGATGAACGTGCAGAACCTTTGGAAACATTTCATCACCCTAAACGCTGTGTATATCTTTTAGGGGCAGAGGATCATGGACTTTCTAAAAAAGCGATTGAAAAATCCCATCGATTGGTACAATTCTCCTCTACTTATAGCCTGAATGTGGCAGTAGCGGGTAGTATTGTGCTTTATGACAGAGGTATAGGGAAACCCCGGTTTATCAGATGATATTTTGGAAAAAAGAAGAAAAGAGATAGAGAGTTAAAGGCGCTTGCTTTTTTCTTACATTTATAGAATGCTTTTTAATAGACTAACACCAATAGATTCAATACCGGCTTATCTCAAAGCATTTAGTAAATGGATATGGGATTGGCCTTTACTTATATTACTCATCGGAGGAGGGATTTTTTTTCTGATTTATTCTCGTTTCACCCCTTTTTTGTATTTCAAACACGCCCTACAGATTTTGGGAGGAAAATATGACAGGGATGATGCACCAGGACAATTAAGTCACTTCCAGGCATTGTCATCTGCACTGGCAGCAACTGTAGGAATGGGGAATATCAGTGGAGTAGCTATTGCAATTGTCAGTGGGGGTCCAGGGGCTATTTTCTGGATGTGGATCAGTGCCTTGATGGGGATGGCAACTAAGTTTTATACCTGCTCATTAGCAGTGATGTATCGTTCCAAAACAAGTCAGGGAACTGTACTTAGTGGCCCTATGTATGTTATAACAGAAGGACTTGGTGCAAAATGGAAGCCACTGGCCATATTATTTGCGTTAGCTGGTTTGATAGGAACACTACCCGCTTTTACAGCTAATCAGTTGACACAGACAATGGTGGATGTAATGAGGTGGGATGAAAGTGTTAAACTTTATATAGGGATAAGTCTGGCAATAGTAGCGTCCGTAGTGATTTTGGGAGGAATTCAACGGATCGGTTTAGTAGCAAGTAAACTGGTACCGTTGATGGTGATCTTATATTTTATAACAGTTCTCATGGTATTAATCATACAAATAGAAAAGATTCCTGCAATGTTTTCATCAATCTTTACAGACGCTTTTTCAGGGCACGCTGTGGCAGGAGGGATATTGGGGAGCTTAATAAAAACAGGTGTCAAACGAGCCGCTTTTTCTAATGAAGCAGGAATTGGAACAGCACCGATGATGCATGGTACTGCTAAGACCAAAGAACCTATACGAGAAGGTTTGGTAGCTATGATAGGGCCAGCGATTGATACCCTGTTAGTATGTACTCTTACCGCCCTGGCAATTTTATGTACAGGAGCCTGGCAGCAGGGAGGAGATAATGGAATTACCGTAACACTTACAGCTTTTAATGAAACATTGCCTTATAATATTGGAAATATAGTTGTTTTTGTAATGGTATTGGTTTTTGGGTTTTCTACCTTATTCTCATATTCTTATTACGGAATAAGTTGCCTTGGATTTTTACTAACACCGAGATATGGAAAATACTATAATTATATTTATATCCTGTCAATAGTAGTAGCTGCAGTAGTAAAACTAGAAGTAGCGATCGATTTGATAGATAGTGCTTTTGCACTGATGGCAATACCGACTGTTATATCTGGTTTATTATTAGCAAATAAGGTTAATAAAAGAGCAAAGACATATTTTGAAAGACATATAAAAAAGGCTGGAGATTAATTTTTTAAATTAATTTCCAGCCTTTAAAATCCCTATTTGACTATATTGGTTAGAATAATTCGTTCGTAGAACGAGTATATTTTTTTATGCGTATACTTCGATTCTAGGTTCTACAGTGTTATATGTCATTTCCATAGATAATAGATCTGTAAGGTTATAATTTACCCAGATAGAAGCTAACCTGAATGGAATCTTTATTGCATCTTTAATTCCGATTTTAGAATCATCTACATGAACCCATCTTTTTAGAGGTTGCTCATAGATACGATTCATAACATCTTCTTTTCCGTAATATTTTTTTAAACGCAGGAACATTTCTATGTCGAATAACCATCTGCTAAAAAAGTTTTTAGCGAATAATACAGTGGCTAATTCGGTTCTAAACACCTTAGCTCCACACTGAGAATCCTGAATAGGTAAGTGCAATATAAAGTTGACCATTGTTTGTATGATCATAGAAAAAATACTTCGGAAGGTATCTCTTTTTATTTTTTGAGTTCCGTTTTTAGATCGGGATCCAAATACCATGGCTAGTTTATCATTTGTTTTTAGAGTTTTTAGCAGATCATTAAAATCTTTAAAGTCCGTAGATAAATCAGCATCAATAAATCCAATAAAATCGATATCCCCTCTATTACTTAAATAACGTACACCTGCTCGTACAGCAGCAGCTTTTCCAGAATTTTTTTTCATATCAATGACACTTACTTTTTCTGGATTAGAATTCTGAATTTCTTTTAAAACACTTATCGTATCGTCTTTGCTTCCATCATTGACAAAACATAAGTGAAATTCATTATCTTCCATAATGAAATTAAGGAAGATACTGACATTTAATCTTTTTTCTTCATTGTAGCAGGGTATGATTATTCCGGTTTTCATAGTGTATTTTTTTGAGATTTATACCTCAAAATTACCGCTGATTGCCTCCCAAAAATGGAATAATTCGATTAATGGTATTTTGCTGTCGGTGAAATGATTTTTAGTGTAGATGTATAATTTGTTGGTTATCAAAGCTTTGTTGTATCTTTAGGTATACCCAAATTAAAGACCTACTCTTATGCTTACATCTACTAATAAACATCTAGTTGTTGCCTTGTTGATCGGGATTCTTTTTCACGGAACCAGTATTTTCTTTACTCTGGAATTTACGTATGATGCCCTAATTCATATTTATTTTGCAGATCACTATGCCAATAGCTGGTTCGAACCATGGAACTATGGATGGTATACTGGTTTTAGCGTTTTGGGATATCCACCGTTAGTACATCAAAGTATTGCTTTGTTCTCCTTTATAGGAGGTTTAAAGTTTGGTTTGTTTAGTGTAGCAATTATTGCGACACTATTGTTTATAACCGGGATATATCGTTTCTCTTATCTGATGACCTCTAATAAAAGAGTTTCCGGTTATGCCGCGATTTTAGGAGTCTTATCCTCTGCCTTTTTAGAAACCATGCATATTTTTGGGCAATTACCCAGTATCGTAGGAATCGCTATTTTGATGCATACACTACCTGAAATTTATGGGTGGGTAACAACAGGAAATAAAAAATTCTTGTTTACATCGTTTAGTTTATTAGCAGTAACAATCACCTCTCATCATGTAACGTCTATTTTTGGATTGGTCTTTTTTATCTTTCCATTGATAGGAATGGCAATTACAGATATAGGACAAGGAGAAGTAGGAGAAGGAAGGAGAATCGGATTTCTTCGGTTTTTTAGGATTTTCTTTAGATTGTTTAAAAGAATCATTGGATTGGTAGGAGGAATCTTATTCATCACATTATTCTGTATTTTACCGTATTGGATTAATGTAAGGGATAATCCTATTACCCAGATTCCTATTCCACACGGGTCAAGGGATAATTTTTTAGAAGTAACTTCTTCCGGACTTGTATTTTTTGTCATTCCCTGGGGAGTACTCCTTTTTGTATTACCTTATATATTTTATAGATATTATAGTAAACGATATTTCTTTTTTGGATTATCCCTTACCTTATTATTTATACTAGGAACTGGAGGGACAACCCCGATACCATTAACAATATTAGGAGAAAATGCATTTAACATTCTTACTTTGGATAGATTCACATTGTGGGGAGCAATTATGTCATTACCCATATTTGGGGAATTGGTATATCGATTTGTAGAATCAGATCTGAAACGAGCGATTGTTGATCGTTTTGGTCAGGCTTTCTATAAAATAATAGGAGGGGCATTTGCTGTGGCATTTGTTTTTATGATGATTTTCACCATGAGTTTGGGGTATTTTAGACCAATGCAACCTCAAAAAATAAAAATGTTGCCAATTCTTAATTTTCTGAGTCAGGACCAACATGACCATTGGCGGTATCTTCCATTAGGGTTTGGAGACCAGATGGCATGGTTATCTGCTCAGACAAATGCAATGACAGTAGATGGGAATTATCATTCTTCTCGACGATTGCCGGAATTGACTTCCAGAGCAATAGAACGTCTAGAGAACTCTAAGTTCAAAGGAGTCGAAGGAATTGGTTCCTTGCAACAATTTCTTACCGTTCCCGAAAAATATCATCTAAAATATGTGTTTTCGAATGATAAGTTTTACGATCCTTTATTATACTTCTGTGGCTGGCAACGATTACGAAGGCTGGAAAATGGGATTATGGTATGGGAGAAATTAAATGTTCCACCATTATCCAGTATTTTACCAAAAGAGGATGTCCCCTTATATCAAAAGTTGATGTGGGGGTTGATTCCTGTACTATCTGGTTTAATCGCATTTATCATCAATATTGTTTTGAAATGGATAGAAACCTTAAAATCTACCTCAGAAAAAGAAGATGAAAAACCAATGGAAAAAGTAGTAGAAGATATTTATCGCCTGTTATTTGTCACAGAATTTGGTCATTTTAAAAAATGGTTATTACGGATAACACTTACATGGAGTTTGATGATATTACTATTAGTAGGGGTGGGAGTATATATCTTTTATATAAAAAATGCTTCTCAGATCAGTCCGGAGAATGTAATGAAAGCTTATTATGATGCGTTGGATTTCAAAGAGTTCGAAAAAGCGTATACCTACCTTGATCCTTTAGAACAAAAAACATTGGATCAGTATATGCTTGAAGTATCAATAACTGATGGTCTGTTAAGTTCTTATGCTAAGTTAGATGAGATCAATGTCGCGATTACAGAACAAACAGATTCTACAGCAAAAGCAATGGTAGCAACTCATTGGGTAACTCCATTAGACCGAATTTATAAAGAATTTCACCATGAATTGAGGTATCATAAAAGAAAATGGGTAATTAGACCGAATGAATATAGTCGAGATATCCCTGCAGATCAATTGCTCTCAGAGAATGGAACTCAGTTTTTTAATCATGGAAGGAGGAAAGTTTCTTCAGAACAAACCTATCATGAGGATGTATTAAGACAGCCTGTGTTAGAAGTTTTTTCAGCAAGCTTAGTTCGTTACAGGGATGAGTTTTCTATAATTGGAGAATTACAAAACATAGATAATACTCCTGCTGATGTGGTTGTTAAAGGGACTTTATATAGTGCTAAAGATAAAGAATTGGCAAGTCATAACGCTAAACATTTAATAAAACATAAACTATTACCGAAAGAAACCACTAGTTTCAAAGTTAATTTTGAAGGAATAGCCTGGTTGAGTGCTCTTGATTCTGTACCTAAAACTTTTGATCCACATCAATTTACTCCCATTCAATTAAAAGAAAGACCAGAAAAATTCAATCTACAATGTGCAGGAAATATATCAACTACAGATCTCTATAAAGGATTAACTATTAATGATTTGAAAATTAAAGAAGGAAAGGTTAGTGGAGTATTGTTTAATGCAGGGTTGCGAGAGACAACGATTCCTCAATTATTAATATCCTATTATACAAAGGATAAAGAACTAATTTGGATAGATCATCAGTATCAGGAAGAAAGCATACGGATACAACGAAAACAATATTTCACCTACTCTCTTATGAACTTGGAAGAAGTAACTATTCTTACGTCTGATATTGCTAATGTATTTATAAATGGTAGGCGTAACTCAGAAGTACAGATTAATTATGTACCTGGTCGAAAGAAAAAACATCAGGAAAAACAATTAATCCCGGTTGAAGGGAGAGGTTTTAGTTATATAAAAATAGAACTCAATAATTATTTGGGGAACCCTTTTTAATGAAATTTAAAAAGAAACATATCATTTTTCTCTTGCCTATAGTGTTATTAGCTGTAGGCTTTTCGGGTGTTATAAAATTACCCCGACAAGAAGTATCTGTAGTAGTACTTAAGGAACAGGATGCTTCTAAACAACAACAATATATTGCAGGAGAAGATATTGAATTGTTTTTTAAATTAAGTAAGAGGTCAATAGCACACCTATACATAAGTAATTCGTATGGAAGTACAATATTAGAATCAGAAGAAGCTTCTATTGTTAGCTTTATTTTGCCAGACTTTATTGTCAATAAAAAAGGAAAAGTAACATACAAGCTATTAGATGATTCTAATGCTATTTATGAAGGAGAATTGCGTATAGAAGCAAACATAAAATCTCCTATTAATATGGAAGCATATATGGGACCAACCAGTATTCTTGTAGGAGGGAGCGATATGTCGTCGTTTGTAATTATTCCATCAGATATTTATGATAACCCATTACCTGATGGGACCCCTGTAACTATCAAACATCAATTCGAAAGAATTGAAAAAGATGAAGTTATTTATATGAAGAATATGTACGGAAGAAAAGATTTGTATTCATATAATAAAGCAGGAAGAGTGCTTTTTTCTTCAAAAATTAGTACCTTTTATTCTAAAGAATTTTCTATAGATATGTCACCAACACATCCTACAGATTTTAGTATTAGTAGTGATCGGAAGCATTTTTATGCTGATGGGAATCAGGTGACAGAATTTAATACATCTGTGATTAGAGACCGATATGGAAATGTGGTCAGTGATGGGACTATGGTTGAGTTTGTTACTCAAAATACTTCAGGAGCTTTTTTGCGGACATCAGGAAGTACTTTGAACGGGGTTGCGAATGCCAAAATGCTACACCCGGATCATCAAGATACCTGGAAGACGCATGCATTTATTAACGGAATGGCCGAAAGTAATACTGTTTTATTAGACTATAAGCCTGTATTAGATGATTTTGATGTAGAATTCCAACAAAATAACAGAGCTATTAATGTCGGACCTTTATTGAGTTTTATGGAGCAACTTATAGCAGATGGGACGTTGGTAAAATTACATATTTATAAAGATGGAATTTTTAAAGAGACTGTTGTGAAAGAGTCTTTTAGAGGAAATGTGACTTTTTTACTCAAAGAAAATTTTTACGATAGCGGAATGTACCGATTTGAGGTAGAAGCATTAGGAATAACCAAAGAATTCGAAAACAAAAAACTATAGCTCAGAACATATTCGAAATAGGTGTTTTTATAAGATGAAATAAGGAGCAAGAGAAGTATTCATATGAAAAGATGGAATAGAGCCATATACATATTTTTAATAGGGATCGGCTTTACAGCAGTGATAGCAATTGTCTTATTAGGGCTAAGTAAAGTATTTTCTTTTCTCAATACAGGTGCAGATCGATCTTCAATGCTACATATTTCTATGAAAAAAGATTTTGTATACCTGCCTACAGTTTCTTGGAGAGCTCAAGATAATCCTGGACGCGAAGTAGATTCTCAAACCTTAACCAATATAAGTAATGATTACTTAAGTGCTTGGTATGTGCGAAATGTTTCATATCAGACAAATGATTCTACTGGGATTGATCAGTATTATACCAAGAGTGCCAGAAAGAATCTGATCAATAATATTAACTATAACAAAAAAATGAAGAATCGGATAGAAGCAACGACACTTCAACATCATTTGTTTTTAGAGTTTTATAGTGCTGATGGGCAGACGGTTGTGTTTACAGATAAGGATGTGAAAGAATATCAGCGAGTCTATCGCAATAAAGATTTTATGATGGATACAGAATTAACATCCACCTATAAAGTAGTGATGCTGTTAGAAGATGGTTTCTGGAGGATTCGTCATATTGTAAAAGATAAATTAGAAACCATACAGGATAGTATCGAAGTCAATAAAAAAGCAGCAGTAAAAGGAGATACATTATTAGTGAATAATTATCCTTATACGGTTAAGGGGATTAATTACTATCCCAAAGATGCTCCCTGGAATATGTATGGAGATACATTCGATGTAGAAGTAATCGAGAAAGATTTTGAGATTATAAAAGAAGCGGGGTTAAATACGATTCGGATTTTTGTGCCGTATCAGGAATTTGGAAAAGAAAAAGTGAAAATAGAGAAGTTAGAGAAACTAACAAAGGTACTAGACCTCGCCGAAAAGAAAGCAATAAAAGTAGTCGTGACACTTTTTGATTTTTATGGAGATTATTCAGTGTTGGACTGGACCGTAACCCATAGACATGTAGAACAATTAGTAAGAGCATATAAAGATCATAAAGCGATATTAGCGTGGGATATTAAAAATGAACCCGACCTGGATTTTGATAGTCGTACCAAAGAAGCAGTGGTAGCGTGGTTAAGAGAGATGATTCGTCAAATAAGACGTTACGACCCGAATCATCTGATCACCATTGGTTGGTATGACATGCAATCTTCTTTGATCCTCGAAAAGGAAGTAGATTTTCTATCGTTTCATTATTATGGTGATATTAAAGAATTTTCCCAGCAATATGATACCCTACAAACAAAAACGTCAAAACCATTAGTATTACAAGAATATGGGCTGTCCTCAAGTAAAGGGTTATGGAATCCATTTGGAGCAACCCAGGAAGATCAGGCAATATATTATAAGGATTTTCATAAAATTCTCAGAGAGAAAGATGTACATGTCATGTCCTGGACGTTATATGACTTTGATAAAATTCCTACCTCAGTTGTAGGGAGGCTCCCTTGGAGAAAGCATAAACAAAAATTCTTTGGTTTTATTGATACAAAAGGAAATAAAAAACCAGCTTTTCAATTTATAAGCAGATAGAAAAGAAAAATCAGCCGCTACTATTACGATTCGTTATAGCATTAAAAAAGAGTCCTAAGCCAGGACTCTTTTTAGGACACCTTTCTTTTATAGCAATCATCAGGTGTTTGAGCAATGTAGATAAAGGGGTATATTATGTTTTTACTTTTTTAAACTCCGATAAAATAGAAGTAACTATTTTATCGGAATTAAGTAGTTTGCTTCCTTTTTCATAGCAATTCGATTTGAAGCAAAAAATAAGATGTAATAAAAACGATTTTATAAACTCTGGTAAAAATTCCATGCCAATTTTTACCAGAGTTTAGAGACCCCGCCTCATCCCAATGTTGTTATAGTTTTGTTGGTTTATTGTAATGGATTAAGTGTATTTTTCTAAAAATCTATTTTTATTAATTCATTTTCCCACTTAGTGGTTTGTATTTTCAAAAATTGTTTGATGTACATATCAGCAATGGTACTAATTGGATATGCGGTTGCAGCTTGATAGTTTGTTTTTCCTAATTGTATTCTATAGGTGTCGTCTGTAATAATTTTTTTTATTGCATTAGCGAGGCTATCAATATCTTCTGGGGTAAAAAAGGCTCCATCATACCCCTCTTCTTTAGTTAAGAGGCTTAAATCTCCAAGATCAGGCATGACAACTGCTTTCCCATAGCTTCCTGCTTGGTGTAAAACACCGGAACTTCCAGTTGTTGCTGTATATGGGAAAACTACCACAGCACTTTCTCTAAACAAAGAGGGAACATCCTGCTCTGCTACGTACCCCGTAAAGGTTAATTGAGGCACATACCAATATTTTTCTTCCATTTTTTGTAAATATCCTCTGGCGTTTGGATTATCTGTTCCTGCGATTACTATTTCTACATCTATACCGGTTTTGGATCGTAACTTTTCAACAGCTTCGATAAGGATTTCTACTTTTTTATAAGTGCCAAATTTACCAAAAGTCATTATTTTTAGTGGTCCTTCCTGTAAGGAGTAAATAGGGCGTTCAGGGATTTCAAAAGTACCGTGAGGAATTAATACTACATTAGTTGCTTTGTATTTATCTTGTAGAATGGTTACATATTTTTGCATAGTAACAGCAATGATATCTGCTGTTAATAAGAATTTAGTTAGGGTAGTCCCAATAAAAGTATATAGCTTCTTCGCAATAAAATTATTCGTAAAACCAGCTTTTTCCAGATCAACTTCTTCCATGATATTGTGAAGTAATACAATCGTAGGGATTTTAGAAAGTTTACAAAACAAAGGAGCTAATAGTCCCAGTGCTGCCGGAATTTTTTTATCTCCGAATTTCATAAATTGAAGATTAAAAAGAATGGCGTCAGGTTCCGTCGTTTTTACCGCCTTCATAATGCTAAAAATATTTTTATAACTATTAAATTTCCAGCAAGGAAGTACGGTTACTGTGCACCCTTGACTCTCCAGATGTGTATTGACAGCTTCTGCTGTAATATCGGTCAGTAAAATTATCTCAGAAACATCTTGATGCTGTCTGAAGTGTTTTACCAGATGATACGCATATTCATTTAAGGTAACTTTACTAGGCGGATAGGCTGTGACAAGGGCTAATTTCATAATTCTTTTGGTATTTAAGTTTGTATAGGTTTAATACAAAAATGCCTAATAATTAGGTGTTTAATTGATGTTTTTGGATGAAGTAATTATTGCTATCGGTAAAATGCAAATTGCTGTAGTTGAATGTGTTTGCGATGAATGAAATAACAGTATGAGTTTGGAGAGATGCTGTACAAAAGGAGGTAAAGAGTTCTTTTATACGAGATGGTATTAAGTGAAAAAATGAGGTAAGAAAACGCCCTAGTCCTTTGAAGTCTTATCAGCGTTTTTCCTGAAGAAAAACAAGAGCTGTACAACCAATAGAATAGCCATTGCAATTATCTGCATATGTACTACCTGAGTAAGGGATTGATGAAATAATGCAATAAGAAGCACCTGAGTAATTCCCAATATTCCGGATAAGAATACAGGGATATAATGATCCAGTGATAAAAAGTAATATGCAAAAATATTGGATAAGGCAAATAAGGAAGTAGCAATTGCATATTTCCATAAAAGAGGTGCCATACTCAGATATTCTGAACCAAACATTAATTGGATTACTAATTCGGGAAATAAATAACAACTCAGAACAATGATAAAAGCCAGGATACTAATATATCCGACATAGGAAAACAAAATGCTCGTAGTATTTTTGCCTTCTTTTTGTTTCTGTACAACTTTGGGCAATAATAACATGACAAACATCCAGGCAACGAAATAAACAACCCGACCAATTAACGCCAGAGAAGCATATAATCCAGCTTCATATCCTTCAAAATAATGTTTGACGAGTAATATATCGCTATTATTAATAATAATCTGAGTCAGTTCATAAAAAGCAGTAAGAGTAAAAAAACGATATACTTGTTTTTTATGAGAAGAAGGAAGAGTGATAGAAAAGTTGGTTGTAATATCTTTTGTTCTAAAAGGGTATAATCCAAAAATAAAAGAGCAAGCGATACCCATAGCTACTACCATAGAAGAAGGAATGGGAAGTAGATATAGTAATGCCAATGTAATAACCAGTCGGGAAATCATTTCTCCCTGATATGTATAGGCTAATCGGTCAAATTTTTTGATACCCTGATAGATTCCTCTATTGACACTCATCACAAAATAAATTGGGATACCCAGACCAAAAATGATAAAAATGGTGGATGACTGTGTGTGAAAAATAGCTTGTAACTCCTTAGAGAAAATAATAAATGAGAGTCCGATTAAAATTCCTGTAATCAGGGAATAGCGATACATAATATTGATAAATCCCCGGAAAATACTAGATTCAAAAATCACAGAAAATTTTGTGGTAGCTAACTGGAAAGTCATCGCTACGAATGAGAGCACTAATAATAAGGTGATTAGAATAGCAGCATCAGCAAAAGCTTCAGGACCGAGAATTCTCCCCAGTGCCAGATTGTATACATAATTACCTGCATTAACAATCAGCACACTAAGCATAAATTTTTGTTCAGCCCTCAATTTCGGGATGTAAGTACTAATAGTCATCTCTAAAAATATGATTCATTCCTGTTTCATCAAATAAAGAAGTAATAACGAAATTGTCTTTCCCCAGAACAAATAAGACTTTACCTCTTTTTAAAGCTTTTAGATAAATAACCTGTAATACTTTAATAGCTCTTACATCCATTATTTTTACCTTGTTTAGGCTAATGACAATCTCATCATAATGATTCAACAGATAATCAAAATGGTCTTTTACTATATGCGTGTTTTTGGAAGTAAAATTTCCTATAATTTCATAGGTTCCGAGGTTGTTAGAGATATGTAATTTCATGATGGTAGATTTTTAATTTGGTTAGGCTAGTATGCTAAGAGGGATTACTTAGAATTGTAAGGGCAAGGAGCGGGATAAAGAAAGTTTAAGGGTTTTAGACAACATCCCTTCTGATAATATGTTCTATTTTTCTTCGGGCAAAGATTCTTTTTATTGCATTGTTTTCTTTTCCAATAATCGAAAAAACTTTATTCTTTTTTACCGCAGTCTTATATAGAGAAGTTAAGGCATTAATACCGCAAACGTCTATCGTATTTACATGATCCAAGGATAAAATAATTCTCTCAGAGGTCTCTAAAAGCTGTTCGAAATGATCAAACAAAGACTTAGCATTCTTAGTATTAATAGGACCATTGATCTCAAATATCCCTTGGTTTTTTGTTATCTTAAGAGCCATAACGTTTTGTTTAATAGGTTGATATGGTACAAATATGCAGCATAAAACAAGGAGAGACAGCAGTAATTCGTTTAGTTGCATTTTAGTGTAGATAAGCGGTAGAATTGCATAGATTAAAAAAATGAGAGAATTGTTTCGAAAACAAAAAAATATAGCTAAATTGTAGTATATGAGTGATCTAGTATGATTTCATATTTTTTAGTATAGATGTACTAAAAAGATTGTCGAGTTAGGGAAAGTAGACAAGAGAAATACACACGATGTAATAAGGGAATAATTGTTTATCAGAGTACGTACCCCAAACCAAGTGTTTTGTTGGTAATGGTTAATGAACAACAAAAGCTATAACATGATGACCAAAAGATTACTTACTCCTTTCTTTTTATTGTTTTTTATGAGTGTACAGGCTCAGGATATGAATGAAGGGTTTTCTTATTTAGAATCAGGGAAGTTTGAAAAAGCGAGCCTTTTTTTTGAAGAAATACTAAAAACGTATCCCGATAATAAAACAGCACGTTTGTGTTATGGGAGAGCTATAGGATTATCCGGAACTCCGGAAAAAGCTACCGAAATTTTTACAGCGTTACTATCCGAAGAACCCACTAATTATGAGTTTAAATTGAATTATGCAGAGTCATTACTCTGGAATAAGAAATTTCTAAAAGCCGAAAACTATTATCGAGAATTGATACAGGAAAAAGAAGATAGTTTTCCTGCAATTTTAGGCTATGCCAATACACTTTCAAACCTGAAAAAATATAAAGAAGCTTTAATATATGTAAATAAAGCTTTGACTCTTCAATCAGGAAACCCTAATGCGATGACATCCAGAAAATATATTCGGCTAGGGTATGCAGATGAATTACGAAAGGAAAAAGAATACGATAAAGCAATTCAGCAATTAGAAGCTAACGTCATAGATTACCCAAATGATAGTGAATTAAAATTGAATATTGCAAATATTCAAATACAAAAAAATGAGGAAGAAAATAGAAAGAAGAGAGAGCAGGTCGAGAGTCAAAAAAAAATAGAAGAAGAGAGGAAAGCTTCTCTCTTGGACAAACAGATCCAACAGGCTGTATTGTCATTGGAGTTAGGTGAATATAATAAGTCAGTCGTTCAGTTTGAAAAAATACGAAAAGAGCACCCAGATAATTCGAGTTTTATGAAACCATACGCAGAGGCATTGATGTATACAGATAATATTAAACAAGCAATGCCAATTCTAGAAAGCTTACTACATCAAACACCAGAGGATATCCGACTTAACACATTATATGCACAGGCACTATACCGTAAGCAATTATACTCAGAATCGGTTCCTTATTATAAGAAAGTACTCTCTGTAAAAAAAGAACTGCCTATGATGACGACTTATGTAGATGTTTTATATCACACAAAAGCATACCCTGAGGCGTTGGCATATATAAATGAAATTCTCTCTGTGCAAAAAAGTGAAGAAGTAAGCATATTAAGAAGGACTGTGAGGAATGAATATGCAGAGGAGTTGACAAGGAAAAAAAACTATGATCTAGCGTTGGAATTATTAGAAGAAAATGAAAAAGAGCTACCCAATGATCCAGAGATTATGCAGAAAAAAGCACGATTATATGAGCTGAAAAAAGATAATAAAAATGCAGAGAAAGTGTATTCGATATTGTCAGTGCAGAATATGAAAGAAGGTTTTAAAGCATTAGAAACGGGAAAGTATGAAAAAGCACGAGCTATTTTTAAAAATATTTTGACACGGTTTCCAGACAATAAAACGGCCAGATTGTGTTATGGAAGAGCATTGGGACTTTCAGGAGATTCCGAAAAAGCAGTGCTGTTATTTGAAAAATTACTAGAAGAATACCCAGAAGATTTTGAAATAAAATTAAATCATGCAGAATCATTGCTTTGGGACAAGAAATATAAAAAAGCAGCCTCCTTATATGATGGATTAACGAAAGAAGATGCTACGAGTTTCTCAGCAGTTTTAGGATATGCAAATACCTTGTCAAATCTGAAAGAATATGAAAAAGCATTAGATTATGTCAATAGAGCTTTGACCATCCAAAAAGGAAATAAAAATGCGCTAATTTCCAGAAAATACGTACACCTGGGATATGCTAATAAATTAGCACAAGACAAAGAATATGATAGAGCTTTGGCAATGTTGGATCTAAACTTGGTTGATTTCCCGAATGATAAGGATACACAATTAAACAGGGCAAATATTTTCTTGATGACAAACGATATGGATCAAGCCCAAAAAGTCTATGAAGCTCTAGCGACTAGTCCGGTAGATAGTATACAGTCGATGGTTGGACTTTCATTAGTGGCGCACAAGAATAAGAAAGAGAAAAAAGCATTGGCTATCGCAGATACTGCCCGGACAAAAGCACAAATATATAAGGAGAAGAACAAAGATGTATACCTGATGACACAAGAACGTTATGTACAGGCACTTTTGTGGAATCGAAAATTTTCAAAGGCAAAAATGGAAATAGATAAATTGCGATTTGACTACCCGGAAGAGCCTAAAATTTTGAGTTTGTTAGCAGCATATGGCATGTATGCTAGTAAGTACACCTTAGGATTGGAGTTTTATAAAATGTTATTAGCAAAAGACGAACGTTCCTTCGATGGAAATTTAGGAATAGCCAATGCCTACAGAGCAGTAGGAGATGATATGAAAACATACGAATACCTGTATAAAACACTCACATATTATCCCAAGCAACCAGATGCAGAAAAACTACTCATTAAAATGAAACGCTCGCATATGCCCTATATAGAGGGAAAAGTAGCAATCACCAAAGATAATGGAGAAAACAAAGCGATGAATAACTCTGTAAGAGTAGAAATCCCTTTGTCTACTAAATTATCAATAGGTACAAGAGTTCGATATAGAAATACTAAAAATGATATCACGAGAAATGAAGCTTCTTTGAATGACGGGCAGGTTGGTTTATCATATAAGTTTAATGGAAGAATAACGCTGTTAGCCAGAGGAGGAATTACGAATGCAGATTCATATACTAATGAGTATATGGAATCCATTGGAGAAATTATGCTAAAAACCAAACCTTCGGCTATGCAACATCTGGAAATAGGAGCAAAAAGAGAATTGCAAGATTTTAATGCTGAGTTGATTAATGAAAAAATATTGATGAATCATTATTTTCTTAATAATAATCTGAGTTCTACGATGGGGCTGGGGTGGTACACACAATATATGTATACCAATCAAACAGATGATAATGATCGCCACTTGTTATTTACATCGCTTTATTATAATATAAAGCATACTCCGGTAATAAAAGCAGGGGTTAATTATCAATACATATCTTTTAAAGATCAATATCCGGCACTCTATTTTAGCCCTAAACGATTTAATGTAGTAGAAGTATTTGCAGAAATACTAAACCAGCAGGATCAAAAATGGTTTTATCATTTTAATGTAGCAGGAGGAAGACAGTTCATCGAGGATGATGCGGGATCCAATACATATCGATTAGAGGGGAAATTGGGGTATCAGGTAAACAGATTCAAGATGCACGCCTATGGTAAGTATAGTAATATCGCCTCTTCTACAGCAGCTGGATTTGAGTATTCTGAAGTTGGGGTGGTACTAAGATGGTATTTCCTTAAAAAACCAGTCTTTGATAAACGAATTCGGGTATTAAAAACGGAAGTGAATGCAGAAAGCCCGTCAGAATAAACAATTAGACCCTGGATCAGAGTAAATTTAATCGCCTCATCAATTCAGGACGGTTAGAACGACTTACCGGGATTACATCTTTGGCAATTAACACACTATTGTCTTCAATATCAATAATTTTTTGAGTATTGATAATATAGGAACGATGTACTTTTAAGAAAAGATCCGTAGGCAATTTCTCTTCAATCTTTTTTAAGGTAGAATGAACCGTGTAATTCTGGCGATCCGTCTTTACTTTGATATAATCCCCTTTTGCTTCAATGAGATAAATGCTGGGAATGTCGATTTTGATAAGCCTTCTGTCGATATTGACATATAGATCATTTCCGGAATCCGTTGTTTTTGAAGAAGTCGCTTCTTCTTTTTCAATAGCTTTGGTTGGGGTAACAGTCTTCGCTGCCTCTGCTTTTTGCAATGCTTTTAAGAACCGAGGTAAGGTTACTGGTTTAACCAGATAATCTACAATGCACTCATATTCAAAAGCTTCTAAGGCAAAATCCTTGTCAGAGGTTGTCAAAATAATTTTAGGAGGGTTTTTTAATGTCTGAATAAAATCAAACCCAGTAAAGTCAGGCATATGAATATCTAGAAAAATAAGGTCAACCTCTTCTTTATTTAGAAATTTCATAGCTTGTATTGCATTAGGGAATTCTTCAATTACATCGAGATCCTTGGCATTACTACACAATTGCCTTATAATAACTCTTGCTGTTTCTTCATCATCAATGATAATACATTTCATGTTGGTTATTGGTTTAAAGGTTTATAAGAAAATCTTCTATTGAACTTAAAGTTAGCATAAATTTCGGAAATAAGGTAGTTTTATTTAGCTTCAACTCCTCTTCAAAATCAACAGCCAGAGTATACCCGTTTTCCAGCCCCATCATCCCGATTTTATGCTTTAATTTATGTACATTTTCAGCTGTTTTTCGATATGCTTTTGCATGATAGTTATTGAGAAATTCTGATTTTTCAGCAGGAAATTCTCTTTTGACAATATCAATTAACTGTTGCTCGAAGGCTTCTGATCCTCCCGCAATCTCTTTGATGTAATCTAGGTTCGGTTTTTCAGTCATGGTTATTTTTTTTTATGGTAAAATGGAATATGGTGCCCACACCCGGGGTAGAGGTGATCCAGATTTTTCCGTCGTAATAATCAATGATTTTTTTTACAATAGAAAGACCTATTCCGGTTGACGATTTTCGAGTGCTTAGGGATTGAAACATCTTGAAAATTTTATCGTGATATTTTTTGGGGATTCCCTTGCCATTATCTTCTATTTCGAATTCCCAGTATAAAGGAAATTCCTTATATCTGATATCGATAATTCCTTTTTCTTTATCCATGTTTTGAATCGCATTTGTGATCAGGTTCTGAAACAACTGCTTCATCCTGAAACGATCCGCATGCAGAACGGGAATGTGTTTTTTGATAGTGATTTTTATATGGTCAGGTACCGTAATCTGAGTAAAGATTTCCTGGAGTAATGAATATAAATTAACCTGAGTGTTTACATGTTTTAATTTCTTGTCTATTACTGCGTATTCTAAAATTCCATTGATAAGATTATCCATTTTTTCTATGTTATCCCCCACCTTATCCAGGTATCCTTTAATCGTTTGATCTAATGTTTCCGAATTGTCTTCCTGTATCCAATTGATCAGGGCATTGATGGATCGAAGGGGAGATTTTAGGTCATGAGATACAATATGTGCATAATCATTGAGCTCCTGATTCTGAATGGCTAATTTTTTGAGTAGTTTTTCTTGCTCAGAAAAGGATTCACAGGCATCTAATGAAAGAATGAACTTGTTAATGATAGGTTGTAGCTGGGCAATTTCTTTATCAGAAAAAGCAGGAAGTTGTGTTTTGTAAAAGAACAACCCTCCGTGGTTTTTTAGATTAAAAAACAAGAATGATCCCTGGTCTATGGCAACCGGAGATACTTTGGAGATTACTTCCGGAATCTGTTCAGTGGCTAGCACCTGATGCGAAAAAAAAGAAGAAACCTCTTCTTCCTCTACGGATGGGAGCGAATTAGAGATATAAGAAGGGTATGAGTATTGAGGGAGATACCCGTTGACTTCTTTTTTGAGGATCCAGCAGGCACTTAAGTTTTTTCTGGCAAGGACGAGTTTTAAAAAATTTTCACAGTTTGTTTGATAGTCTAAAGAATTACCAATAGCCATCGAAAACTCATAAATCTGCAAAACATTACTTATATCCATATTATTTTATTCTAAAAGCCCAATGACAATTGTTTTGTTAAAAAATTCCAGGTATCCATTATAAGAAGAGATCTCCCCCAGAGTCAGTGCACCCGCGATAGGAATACCTTTACTCTTTTGTTGTAGTGCCTGTACGGTACTATTGAGCTCTTTCGGAAACTCATCTTCTAAAAATAATACTCGGGAAATACAGTCGATAATAAATGCATTTTGAGGGTGTTTTGAGGCATTTAGTGCATGGCTGGCAGCTTGTTCTGCAGAGGAAATCAAAGCATTGTTTTCTCCCTTTAATACATCCAGAACAGTATTTTCAGGAACTTCTCCGACACAGATAAGCTCTCCTCTCTCATTAGTAGCAATAGGATCCCGAACCACACATTCAGCATCTTCCTTAATGATTCCGAAGGGATACCCTTTAGCGATATCAAAGAAGTTGTCAATTTTCAGAGTAGTAGAAGAATCCGGCTCTATAATACTTTTATAGACATCTAATGCATTCATCCAATTGATTTGTTCAATCACATTTTTATTGGTTTTGGTGGCTATGACCGGACCGGATATTTTTTTCCACCCATGTTTCACACCAATACTAACCTGACACTTAAAAAGGAGGCAGATTGCCGCATTCTGAAAAAAACCATCATTTGTAAAAATACATGGCTTCTGAATCAGGGTTAGACTTCCAGCCCCTCCTCCCAGGTAAGAGGAGCTATTCCCGAATTGACGATATAATTCTGATAGATAGTGAGAGATGTTTGAAGAAAGCCCATCGACGAATGTAAATGCACAATAGCTGTGATTTTTATCCAAAGAAACCTTAGGGATACTAAAGTCTTTTGTGTCTAGATGATTGCAGACAAATGTAGTGACCACTTCTTCTATAAAATTAATAACAATTCCCTCTTTATAAGACTTATTTTGAAATATAACCTGCGGAAAAATTCCTCCGGCACAAGCAATTTCCTGTGCATTACAAGCATCAATTAAAGCCGTAATATCGATAGGAGTTTCTTCTGCTATGAAGAATAAGATCGTTGTAGAGGCAACTGATTTTCTCTGGCGAATACACTGTATGATCTCTGTAATATCGGTCGTATTTATATACATAATTATCTTTTTTTAATACTGAAATAAAAGGTAGTTCCAATAGTAGGGGTGCTTTCTAACCAAATATCCCCTTCGTATAGGTCTACAATTTTTTTAACAATGGAGAGTCCTATTCCCGTGGAATCTTCATGTTTTCCCAAAGACTGAAATACTTTGAAGATTTTATCGTGATATTCTTTCTCGATTCCTATTCCGTTATCCTCTATAGAGAAAACATAGTATGATCCGTGATCCTCAAAGTCGATTTCTACAGTTCCTTTGTCTTTATCATTGTAGTTGATAGCATTACCGATAATATTCTGAAACAATTGCTGAATTTTTGTTTTATCAGCTTTTATTATCGGGAGTGGTTGCAATGTCGAAACAGTGATATGTGTAGGGATGTAAATAGTACTGGTAATATCTCTAATTGTTTTATTGAGATCTACCTCTTCATTTTCCATCTCATTTTTATTGTCGGCACTGGAATAATTAAGAATATCATTGATGAGGTTCTCCATTTTTTCTAGTGTAGTCTCAATCATCGATATGTGATTCATGGCCGTATCATCTAAAACTTCTTCATAATCTTCCCTGAGCCAATTGACTAAAGCATTGATGCTTCGCAAAGGAGATTTCAGGTCATGAGATACAATATGTGCATAGTCATTGAGTTCCTGATTACTTTTTTCGAGGTCTTTTACCAGTTCTTCCCGTTGCTTTTCAAAAGCCAATTGCTCAGTTATGTTTTCAATAATGGCAACTTGATGTGTAATACTTCCTTGCTCATTTTTTACAGAAGTTACATTGGTTTTTGCCCATACAGAAGAGCCATCTTTTCGCTGATATCGTTTGTTAATAGTAAAATGATCAATCAACCCCGCATTGAGTTGGTGTCGTAGACTTTCTCCGGTTTGTTGATCCTCTTCCACGGTAATATCTTTGACAGCAACATTCAGCAACTCTTCCTTCTCATATCCTAATAATTCCTGGAAAGAAGCGTTGGTTTGAATAATTTTACCGAATTGTGCCAGGACAATTCCCAGGGAAGAATTATTAACAATAATATCTAATTGTTTCTTTTGCTGTTCAAAAGCTTTTTTTTGAGCAATTTCATCGGTAATATCCCGAACAATTCCCTGAGCAGCTATCGGTTTTTTTTCTTTGTTATAGATAATACTGGCATTGATGTGTACAGTACGAACACCTTTATGTTTTGTATAGACTCTTGCTTGATAATCAGAGAAAAACCCCTGGTTGATCAGTTGCTGGAACGACTTCATTGCATATTGATAATCTTCTTTATAAATAAGTTGTACTACATTGAGTTTTTCTTCTTTGATATCATATCCGAATAGCTCAGTAGCTGTCGCATTAAAGTTTATGACATTCCCATAGATGTCCATCAATACATAGGCGTCTACCAGATTGTCAAAAACACCTTGTAACTCAGTTTTTTTTTCATTAACGAGATCTTCGAGTTTCTCGTTGGTTTCTTGTAATTCTTGAGTGAGGTAGAATAATTCCTTGGATTTGCTTTCCAGGATTTTTTCTGCCTGTTTTCGGGCAGCTTTTTCTCTTTGTAGGGTTCTTTTTAATATGTCAATTTCTGAATTATCCATTGGTTTTGACAATGCTGAATTTAACTTCCGTTCCATCTGATGTAAGTTTTTCGTACGTTATTGTAGCCCTTGAATCAAAGTGTTCGAATGTTTTTCGCATTAGTCCTAACCCAAAGCTGTACATAGCTCTGCTGGATTTGTAGATCATAACCAGTTTATCCGAAGTTTTTTCTACGATTTGAAAGGTAGGAAGTTCAGCTTCTGGATAAATTTTTTGTACCTCTACATGAATGTGGTTTTCTATAGAGGCTAATAGTTCTAATGGATCTTTATATCGTTTAATAAGATCCGGATATTCATTAGCCAATACATTAAAAAAATGTTCTGCATATACTAATAGCAAATCGTCTATTGCTATTTTGGTTTGTTGGCTGAGGTTTTTCAACAAACTGAGCATTTCTGAAAAATCATACGTGCCAATTGCAGTATAAACCCCATTAGAAGGGAGGTCTGATTGTGCAATGATTTTATCAACCATTTCCAGACCGAATTTTTCCTCAACCAATTCTAAAAATTCTGTAAATACGATACCTTTCATCCTATGTTGGTGTTTTAGTTATTATTGTATGAGCTCATTTTCACTCCAATATTCAACTAACCTTTTTATTTTAGTCACATAGTCCTGGTATTTTAATGGTTTTACAATGTATCCTGCAATGCCTGTTTCATAACATTCTTTTAGGTCGCTATGGTTATTAGATGTACTCAAAATTACAACAGGGATGTACATCCATTTAGGGTCGGCTTTAAGAATTTTGATGAACTCAATTCCGTTCATTTTTGGCATATTTAGATCCAGAAATATAACATCCGGGACCCTTTCGTTGTCTTTTAATGCCTCTAAAGCTTCTTCTCCATTTGTCGCTTCAATAATCTGATGCGGGTATTGGTTTTTTTGTAAAACTCTAGAAAATTTGATTCTTTCTATTTCGTCATCTTCTACTAATAAAAAAGTTAAGTCTCTCATTTTAACATAAGTTAAGGTGAATAATCAATATTTACAAGAATAAATTTCTTCTTTTTTCTCCTAAAAACGATTGTATTTCGTTCAGTTGGTTTTATAGTTCGGTGAATGGTCTTTTTCGATAGACGAATGGAAAAAAGAAGAGTTCCTTGTTGTAATTCTATCAATTGAGCTAACTTTGCAGCGAATTAATTGATAGGAAATGGGACATAAAGCAGGCTTTGTAAATATAATAGGAAACCCAAATGTGGGGAAGTCCACACTCATGAATGCCTTTGTAGGAGAAAAGTTATCAATAATTACCTCTAAAGCTCAGACGACCAGACATCGTATTTTGGGAATTGTCAATGGAGATGACTTTCAGGTAATTCTGTCAGATACTCCAGGGATTATAAAACCAGCATATGAACTCCAATCTTCCATGATGGATTTTGTAAAGTCAGCTTTTGAGGATGCCGATATTCTGATATATATGGTAGAGATAGGAGAAAAAGCTTTAAAAGATGAAGCTTTCTTTACTAAAATCTCCAATGCTTCGATCCCCGTGTTGTTATTGCTTAATAAAATAGATACATCCTCTCAGGAAATTTTGGAAGAGCAAGTACAGTATTGGAAAGAAAAATTACCGAAAACAGAAATTTACCCTATTTCTGCACTGGAAAACTTTAATGTCAAAGAAGTGTTTGATAGAATTGTTAGTCTGTTACCTGATTCACCACCATTTTATCCAAAAGACCAATTAACAGATAAGCCAGAACGCTTTTTTGTCAATGAAGCCATTAGAGAAAAAATACTGTTGCACTACAAAAAAGAAATTCCATATGCAGTAGAGGTAGAAACAGAAGAGTTTTTGGAAGATGAAGATATCATCAGAATACGATCAGTTATTATGGTGGAACGAGAATCCCAAAAAGGAATTATTATTGGGCATAAGGGAACTGCATTAAAAAGAGTAGGGGTAGAGTCCAGAAAAGAATTGGAAAAGTTTTTTGGAAAGAAAATCCATATAGAATTATATGTAAAAGTAAATAAGAATTGGAGAAGTAGCGAACGTCAACTAAAAAGATTTGGCTATAATAATAAATAGAAAACATCCGGTTTTATACAATATAAAAAGCGATCATTCTTTGATGGCTTTTTTTTGTACTCTAAACTAAGACACCGTTTTTTATCTTTTTTTTGAAAATATTAGGGATTATTTAAAGATTATTTAATTAGGGGATAATGCTTCGTAACTGTTGTATTGGTGAATTTTAACACATTAACTCATTTAATACACATGAAAATTATGAACGTTTTACAAAAAGCAATTGTTTTAGGAGCAATTTTAGGCGGAGCATACTCTTGTATTCCTGATGACCATAGTGGAGGAGGAAATGGAGATCCGTTGACTTTTACAAGAATAGGAGGCTTTGTTAATGGCACAGGAAAAGAAGGGTTTGTCGAAATTACGGCATTTGATCCGGAAACCGATAAGTTATTTATTGTCAATCCGGCAGCCTCACAACTTTCTGTTTGGGATTTATCTGATCCTAAAAGCCCGGTACATCTTACAGGTATTCCAGTATCAGGAACCCCAAACAGTGTTGCGGTTCATGATGGAGTAGTTGCAGTAGCCGTAGAAAATGGTGGAAATCCGCAAGCTCCGGGAGCAATTACGACCTATGATACAGAAGATTATCAATTACTTGCTGAATATACTGCCGGAGCAATGCCCGATATGGTTACGTTTAGCCCCGATGGAAATTATATAATTGCAGCAAATGAAGGGGAACCAAATGATGATTACTCTAGTGACCCGGAAGGTTCAGTGACCATCGTAGAAGTTGAAACAGGAATGGTCAATCAGGTAGGTTTTGAGGGGTTTACGGCTGAGAGTATTGGATATGACTTTCGTGTTTTTGGTCCTTCTGCTACTTTTTCTCAGGATGTAGAGCCAGAGTATATAGCAGTAGCAAAGAATTCTAAAACAGCATATGTAACCTTACAGGAAAATAACGGAATTGCAATAGTAGATTTAACAAATAAAGTTATTAGTGATATCGTAGGATTAGGTGTTAAAGATCACACATTGGCATCGAATAAAATAGATGCAAGTAATAAAGACAATATCTCCGGGAATTTTAAAAACTGGCCGGTATATGGAATATTTATGCCAGATGCAATTACCTATACCACCATTGGAGGAACTCCATATTTAATAACAGCAAATGAAGGAGATGCCAGAGACTATAAAGGATTCTCTGAAGAAGAACGAGTAAAAGACATACTATTAGACCCAACGGTGTTTCCGGATGCAGCTGAATTACAGAAATCAGAAAACCTGGGGAGGCTAAAAATAACCACTGCTCAGGGAGATACAGACGGAGATGGTGATTACGATACTTTATATTGCTATGGGGGTAGGTCTTTTACTATTTGGACTACCTCGGGAACACTGGTATATGATAGTGGATCTTTTATTGGAGAAAAAACATGGGAGTTACAACCAGAGCTGTTTAATAATGATGAAGGGAAAACAGATGGGAGGTCAGATGACAAAGGTGCAGAACCGGAAGGAGTAGAGATATTAAAAATAGGAGAGAAGACATTGTTATTTGTTGGATTAGAAAGAACAGGAGGCGCGATGGTTTTTGATATAAGTAACCCTAGGTCACCTGTCTTTTTGGAATGGCTAAGAGAAACAGCTGATGTGGGACCTGAAGGACTGGTTGCTGTTACTGCAGAGGATAGTCCTACAGGAAATGATTTGATCATTATTTCTAATGAAGTGTCTAATTCAGTATCAATTTACGAAATAAAATAGTCTTCCATAGAAAGTTTGCTGTTTTGCAGTAACCACCTTATAATGATTGTTTTCTATATTTGTAATAAGTAATTATTTCACTGACTGATTATCAACTATGAAAAAGTTCCATTGGCAATGCGCTGCCTTTGGACTTTTTTTTTACTATCCTTTTTAAGAAGAATTTTAGAGGTTTTTTTATAACAGTTTTATATTAAATACAGGGTATTGTGCAAGATATATACTGGTTTGATAAAAAAGAAAGGAGACTTCTAAAATAAAAAGCCTAGTTTTGCAGAAAATTTCAGAATAAAAATCAATGGGTAGTATAGTAGCAATTGTAGGACGACCTAACGTAGGAAAGTCTACCTTTTTTAATCGTTTGATCAAAAGAAGAGAAGCTATCGTAGATGCAGTTAGTGGAGTGACGCGTGATCGTCATTATGGAAAAAGTGATTGGAATGGAAAAGAATTCTCTCTGATAGATACAGGAGGATATGTCGTAGGGAGTGATGATATTTTTGAAGCAGAAATTGACAAGCAGGTAGAATTAGCTATTGATGAAGCAGATGCTATTATATTTATGGTAGATGTAGAATCAGGAGTTACAGGAATGGATGAAGAGGTTGCAGAGTTGCTCAGAAAAGTAGAAAAACCTGTGTTTTTGGCGGTGAATAAGGTAGATAATGCACAGCGGGTAGCTAATGCAGTTGAGTTTTATTCACTAGGGTTGGGAGAATATTATACAATAGCTAGTATTAATGGTAGTGGAACTGGAGAATTACTAGATGCTTTGGTAGAGAAGTTACCAGAAGAAGATGATACCGTAGAAGAAGAACTACCCAGATTTGCCGTAGTAGGGAGACCAAATGCAGGAAAATCTTCATTTATTAATGCACTGATAGGAGAAGATCGCTATATCGTAACCAATATTGCAGGAACGACCAGAGATGCGATTGATACGAAGTACAATCGTTTTGGGTTTGAATTCAATTTGGTTGATACCGCTGGAATCAGAAGAAAATCTAAAGTAAAAGAAGACCTGGAGTTTTATTCGGTTATGCGATCGGTAAGGGCTATTGAACATAGTGATGTTTGTTTACTGTTAGTAGATGCTACAAGAGGGTTTGATGCGCAGGTGCAAAACATCTTTTGGCTGGCAGAACGAAATAGAAAAGGGGTTGTTATTTTAGTAAATAAATGGGATCTGATAGAAAATAAAGAGAGTAATACTCTCAAAGATTTCGAAAAACATATCCGAAAAAAAATAGAGCCTTTTACAGATGTGCCTATTGTTTTTATTTCTGCTCTGACCAAACAACGAATTTTTAAGGCAATAGAAACAGCTGTAGAGGTATATAAAAATAGATCAAAAAAGATCAAAACAAGCGTGATGAATGATGTCATGCTACCAATTATAGAACATAACCCTCCACCTGCATATAAAGGGAAATATGTAAAAATTAAATATTGTATGCAATTGCCGACACCACAACCACAATTTGTGTTTTTCTGCAACTTGCCACAATATATTAAGGATCCGTATAAACGATTTGTAGAAAATCAGTTGCGAAAAGAATTTGATTTTCATGGAGTTCCGGTAGCAGTGTATTTTAGGAAAAAATAAAAAATAAGACTTGGATAATAACAAAAGCACCATATTTAATGGTGCTTTTGTTATTTCTTCTTTTTGGACTTTAGTTACCAGCTACCTCCAGCTCCGCCGCCGCCGAATCCACCACCGCCGAATCCACCACCGAATCCACCACCAGAACTGCCTCCGCCAAATCCGCCGCCACCGAATCCGCCTCTTCCCATATTGCTTAGGATGATCACATCCAGAAGGCTGTCTCCCATAGAAGAACGGTTTCCTCCTCTTCCGCCGCCGCCATTTCTACCTCGTTTAGAAAAAGAAATTATGATAATGACGAAAATGATAAAGAAAAACAAGATAGGAAGAAATGAAACATCGTTATCAGACTTCCTGCTACCTTTAAAGGTGCCGTCCAGTACTTTGAAAATAGCAGTGGTGCCATTATCTAAGCCTCGATAGTAATTTCCTTGTTTGAAATGAGGAGTGATGATTTGATCAATAATAGTTTTGGATACATAATCCGTTAATTTTTCTTCGACTCCATATCCGGTAGCAATCCATATTTTTCGATCATTTTTAGCGACGAGAAGTAGTATCCCGTTATCATCCTCTTTTTGTCCAATACCCCATTTATGGGCCCATTCAGTAGCATACGAGCCAATATATTCCCCATTAAGTGATGGGATAGTTGCAACTACAATTTGAGTAGAGGTTGTATCGCTATAAGTAATGAGCTTATGTTCTAATCTTTTGAATTGCTGTGCTGATAAAAGTTTTGCTCCATCATAGACACTTGTCTGATTAGAGGGTCTTTGAGGGATGGTCAGCTGGCTATTTCCTGTAAAAGGAAGCCATATAAATAGCAACAGAAATGTTATAAGACGAATATGATATTGATAATTGTTCATTTAGCCTTTTGAGATTTCGTCAGAGAGTTCATTCGTGTCATTGTGATCCCAGGGGAAATAATGTTGTAATTGCTCTCCGGCAAGTAGTACTCCATCGATAATACCCTGAGCATACTTCTCTTGTTTAAATTGAGAAAGAATACGGTCTTTAGTTTGTTCCCAGAAATTATCAGCAACGACGTCATTAATACCTTGATCTCCGTAGATGACAAATTGGCGATCTTCTACAGCAATATAAATAAGTACTCCATTTCTCTGGATGGTATTATCCATTTTTAGATAATGAAATACCTCTCTCGCTCTTTCAAAAGAATCTTTATTGGTGCTTTTTTCCAGGTGAACCCTGATCTCTCCGGAAGTTGTTTTTTCTGCAGTACGAATGGCAGCAACAATCTTTTGTTCCTCATCAGCACTTAAAAAATCCTCTACCTTAGACATGATTAAAAATTAAACTCGACATCAGGTTTTTTCTCTGTTCCCGGATCTGACTTGAAACGAGTCATCTCATTAAAATTACCAAAGAGACCAAGTATGAAATTATTAGGGAATGATTTTACATACTTATTAAAGATCCCTACTTTTTCATTATAGCGATTGCGCTCTGTGTTAATTCTATTTTCTGTTCCCTCCAGCTGGGTTTGCAAGTTTAGGAAGTTCTGATTAGCCTTTAGGTCTGGATAGCGTTCTACTGTCACCAATAGTTTGGAGAGGGCAGAAGATAAGCCTCCCTGTGCTTGTTGGAACTGTGCCATTTGCTCAGGGGTAATATTGCTAGGGTCGATAGATACTGAGGTTGCTTTTGCTCTTGCTTCAATAACCTCTTTTAAGGTATTTCTTTCAAAATCAGCAGCTCCCTGTACCGTTTTCACCAGGTTACTAATTAAGTCACTTCTTCGTTGGTAGGCACTTTCTACATTAGACCAAGCTGTTTTGGCATCTTCTTGAAGCCCAATAGCTGTGTTGTATCTTCCTGCAAATAATGAATATGCAATACCTGCAAGTACCACAATAACGATAATAGGAATCAATAGTTTTTTCATGTGTTGTGTGTTTTGTAATGCTTCGTATATTTTTTGGGTAATAGGTTTGTCGTAATCTTATAATTGATCTTTGATTTTTAATAATTGGCCTTTAATAGCTTCTAGTTTCCGAATGATATCAAAACTATCCAACGCTTCTAGTTTTTGTTCTTTTAGGTGGATTTTAGCTCCTTCTAATGTAAACCCTCGTTCTTTAACTAAATGATATATAAGCTCCAGGTTTTTTACATCTTCCTGAGTGAATTTTCGATTGCCTTTTGCATTTTTTTTAGGTTTTAGAATATCAAATTCTTTTTCCCAAAAACGAATCAGAGAAGTATTGACCTCAAAAGCATCTGCTACTTCTCCGATACTGTAGTATAATTTTTTAGGCAAATTTATATACATACTTACTCTTTTAATTGTTTGAAAGTTCCATCTTCTTCAAAGATTAGTTTGCTTTCCGGAAAATCACTTTGGGTAAGTTGTTTGATTTCTTTTAAGGCACGTTTTTTATCATCCATATAAGGGTATACTTCATCGACTTGTTTTGCAGAGTGTAGCTTCCCGGAAATGAACTTTCCTTTGGGATCAATGGTAATTTCCGCTATCGGAGCATATCCTTTAATACCTGATAAATTAAACCTGGAATAGGTGCAGAAGTTTCCTAAGCTATATGCTATAAATCGATCTTTGTACACTTCGAATGCTCTGGATACATGTGGTCCGTGTCCTAAGATAACATCGGCACCAGCATCAATCATCGTATGTGCAAAACGATATACATCTCCTCTGTCTTCTCCATAAAAACGCTCTGTTTTTCTGGGGACATGAGTATGTTCAGCTCCTTCAGCTCCGCCATGAAAAGAAACAATCACAATATCTACCTGTTTTTGTAATTCGGTTACTATCTTCTTAGCATTGCTTAAGTTATGAATTTTTATGCAATCTTTATTAGGAGCAAAGGCACAAAATCCATATTTAATTCCATTTTTTTCAAAGATTGCAGAGGGTTTGGCAAATACACCTGCGTAAGCAATGTGATGCTTCTCTAATGTTTTGGCAGTGTTTTTAATTCCGATACTTCCAAAATCACCAATGTGATTATTGGCAATACTCATGACATCAAATCCGGATTCCTCAAGATACTTTCCGAAGTATTCAGGAGATCGGAATGAATAACATTTTGATGGGTCGGAGCATCGTTTTGCATTTTCACCAGTGTCAGTTAAAGTTCCTTCCAGATTGCCAAAAAGGATATCTGCTTGCTGTAGAATAGCATTGACATCATCAAAAGGACCTTTTCCGGCAGGAGGAAGATAGCTTTTGTTAGGGAAATCAGTTCCCATCATAATATCACCTACAGCCATTAATCTAATAGAAGCTGGTTTTTCGAGTTTTTTTAAAGCTGCTTTTGTCTGTACAGCCAATGTGTGTATTGAGTCAAGTCTTTCTCCTCGGTATTTCTGAGCCTGAATAGTATATCCTAGACCCAAAAAAATAAATAATAAGAGTGCTTTGCGCATGTGTGTGTTTAATCTAGAGTTTCATTGATTAGGGATGAGGCTTTAAGCATTTCATTAAACTCCTCAGAGGTTAAACTACCATAGTAGAAATTACGAGGATTAATTCGCTCTTTTCCTTTAAAAATTTCATAATGTAGATGCGGTGCTACAGATCGTCCTGTACTACCAACAAATCCGATAATATCTCCTCGTTTTACTTTTTGTCCCTTCTCTACATTGTATTTACTTAAGTGAGCATACAAGCTGACATAATTAAATCCGTGATCAATTCGAATGTGCTTTCCGTATCCCGATGAATTAGAATCAGCACGGGTAACCACACCATTTCCAGAGGCGTATACGGGAGTTCCTGTATTTGCAGAGAAATCCATTCCGTAGTGGAATTTTTTAGCTTTTGTAAAAGGATCACTTCTCCATCCGTATCCGGAAGCCATTCTTTTCAAGTCAGAATTAGCAATAGGTTGAATGGCAGGAATAGTACTTAATAAATCTTCTTTTTGCTCAGCCAGCTTGGCAATTTCATCTAATGATTTAGACTGTACTACAATCTGTTTCGTAATCTTGTCAATCTGCTTAGTAGCGCGAATAATAATCTCAGAATTGTCAAAACCTTCCAGGTCTCTATAGCGGTTTACACCTCCGAATCCCGCATTACGCAATTCTTTAGGGATTGGTTTTGCTCCAAAATATAAACGATATATGTTATCATCTCGTTCTGCAACTTCTTGTAGGATGGCTTCATCTCGTTTTAGTCGCTTGTTCAGTAATTCGAACTGAAGCTTCATGTTATCCAGTTCCCTTTTATATGCTTTTTCTTTAGGGGTCTGTAATTGCGGGATATTTAAGTAGATAACCAGTAGGATAAAACCAGCTAAAAACGCACCGAGAACCCCCAAAATCGCAAGACCAATTTTATGACCTTTTTTGTATTCTATTTTGCGATAAGAAAGCGTCTCACTGTCGTAGTAATATTTAACCTTTGACATAATCTAAAATATACTATTTTTGCAGGATAATAGCCGAAAAACGACATGCTTATATCCATGTGATCGGAACAAATATAATAAAATGTATTAAAGATCAGAAAAAGCTGACATCGGATGCAGCTTCTCTATTGATCAAGATATAATATAGTAACGTTTTTTTTGCAGATTTAATATATATTGTTGTTGGCTGATAAGTAATAAAATAAAACTCATGAGATCCCAAGAAATTAGAAAACAGTTTTTAGACTTTTTTACATCCAAAAAACATGGCATTGTCGCCTCAGCACCAATGGTGATTAAAGACGATCCTACTTTGATGTTTACAAATGCCGGGATGAATCAGTTTAAAGAATTCTTTTTAGGAAATGGTACTCCTAAGAATAATCGTATTGCAGATACCCAAAAATGTCTGAGGGTTAGTGGTAAGCACAATGATCTGGAAGAGGTAGGGATGGATACGTATCATCATACCATGTTTGAGATGCTGGGGAACTGGAGTTTTGGGGATTATTTTAAAAAAGAAGCCATCCAATGGGCGTGGGAATTACTGACGGAGGTATATGGTATCGATAAAGATATTTTATATGTTTCTGTTTTTGAAGGTTCCAAAGATGATAATCTGGAGATGGATCAGGAGGCATATGATTTGTGGAAGGAAATTGTTCCTGAGGATAGAATTATTATGGGGAATAAAAAAGACAATTTCTGGGAAATGGGAGATCAAGGACCTTGTGGCCCATGTTCTGAAATCCATGTGGATATTCGATCCGAAGAAGAGAAAGCAAAAGTTCCGGGACGTGATTTGGTTAATCAGGACGATCCACATGTGGTAGAGATCTGGAATTTGGTATTTATGCAGTTTAATAGAAAAGCCGATGGGAGTTTGGAAAAATTACCGGCACAGCATGTAGATACCGGAATGGGATTCGAACGATTATGTATGGTTTTGCAAGAAGAGAAATCTAATTATGATACAGATGTCTTTACCCCTTTAATCAGAGAAATAGAAACAATAACCAATACGAATTATGATAAAACTACACTGCCTACAGAAGCAAATGGAAAAGTGAGTGTAGCAATTCGGGTAGTAGCCGATCATGTCAGAGCAGTGTCCTTTTCGATTGCAGATGGGCAATTGCCTAGTAATACAGGAGCGGGGTATGTTATTCGTAGGATTTTGAGACGTGCCATCCGATATGGGTACACCTTTCTAAATACTAAAGAACCTTTTATTTATAAGTTAGTAGATATATTGAGTTCTCAGATGAGTGATGCTTTTCCAGAGTTAAAAGCACAGAAGAATCTGATTGTTAATGTAATTAAGGAAGAAGAACAATCTTTCTTAAGAACATTAGATCAGGGATTGGTGTTGTTGGAAAATGTTATAAAAGATACCAAAGGAACAACCATATCAGGAGAGAAAGCATTCGAATTGTATGATACCTATGGCTTTCCGATTGATCTGACCGCTTTGATTTTGAGTGAGCAGGGATATGATTTGGATGAAAAAGGATTTGAAAAAGAGTTGCAGAAACAAAAAGAACGTTCTCGTGCTGCATCTCAGGTGTCTGCCGGAGATTGGCAAATTCTTTTAGAAAATAATGAAGAAGAGTTTATTGGGTACGATCAGTTATCATCGACAGTACGGATCACCAGATATAGAAAAGTAGATAGTAAAAAAGACGGTTCTTTATATCAGTTAGTCTTTGATAAAACACCGTTTTATCCAGAAGGAGGAGGACAAGTGGGAGATAAAGGATATATAGAGGAACCTAATGGAGATGTTGTGTATGTAATCGATACCAAAAAAGAAAATAACCTGATTATTCACTTTACCAAAAACCTTCCTAAAAACTTAGAGAAAGAATGTAAGGCAGTAGTTGATAAAAATCAGCGGGCAAGATCCGCATCAAACCATACGGCAACCCATTTATTACATCAGGGGCTTCGTTCGGTGTTAGGGACTCATGTGGAGCAGAAGGGATCAATGGTGCATAGTGGAAATCTGCGTTTTGATTTTTCTCATTTTTCCAAGGTTACAGATGATGAATTACTACAGGTAGAAGAGTTTGTAAATGCCAGAATACGGGAAAATCTGCCATTAGAAGAAAAACGATCTATTTCTTATGATCAGGCAATCGAGGAAGGAGCGATTGCATTATTCGGAGAAAAATATGGGGATACGGTGAGAGCAATTCGATTTGGAGAGTCTATGGAGCTTTGTGGAGGAACCCATGTAGAGAATACCAGAGATATATGGCATTTTAAGATAACATCAGAGGGAGCAGTTGCTGCAGGAGTGCGTCGTATTGAAGCGATTACCAGTGATGCGGCTAAAGAGTATTTTACAACACAGTCAGAAGCATTTTCTGAAGTAAAATCAGTGCTTAAGAACCCTAAAGATCCTATCAAGGCAATTGTTTCTTTACAGGAAGAAAATACAAGCTTGAAAAAACAAATAGAAGCATTATTAAAAGATAAGGCAAAAAACCTTAAAGGAGAACTTAAAAATGCATTTGAAGAAGTAAATGGTGTTAAGTTCTTAGCAAAAAAAGTAGATCTGGATGCTTCGGGAATCAAGAATCTTTCGTTCGAATTAGGAGGTGAGATAGAGAATATGGTCGCGTTTTTCGGGACAGAACAGAATGGAAAAGCCTTATTGTCTTGCTATGTGTCTAAAACATTAGTAGAAGAAAAAGGGCTGAATGCAGGACAGATGGTACGTGAATTAGGGAAGTATATCCAGGGAGGCGGAGGAGGACAGCCATTTTATGCGACTGCAGGAGGTAAAAAACCTGAAGGAATTGAAGAAGCACTCGAAAAAGCCAAACAATATCTGAACTAAAAAAAATGATGTATATTGTTTTTGTATAAGATATGAGAGGGTGTAGCGTTTTTAATAAAAAAAGCTTGTTTCGAAATTGGATAATATCTTTTCAATAAATAGTATAGTGTAAAATAAGATCGGTTATGAATTTACAGACCAAAATACAGTTACAGCCTCAGGAGCATAAAATTGATTATACCTCAGAAGTAGTATTGTTAGGGTCTTGTTTTGCAGAAAATATTGGGAGTAAATTTTCGTATTATAAGTTTAAATCGCTGATCAATCCGTTTGGAATTCTTTTTCATCCTAAAGCCATAGAAACTTTTTTGTGGATGGCTACTCAGGAAGAGCAGTATACAGAAAGCGATCTTTTCCAATACAATGAATTATGGCATTGTTTTGATGCGCATTCCAAATTGAGTACGGCTAATAAAGAAGAGCTGTTAGCGTTGTTGAATGACACACTTGTTACTACTCGTGCCAGATTGAAGACCGCTACTCATGTGTTTATTACATTAGGTACTGCTTGGGTATATCGGTTACAGGCATTGGATATGATTGTAGCGAATTGTCATAAGATCCCACAGAAAGAATTTAGAAAAGAGTTGCTATCAGTGGATGAAATTAGTCAATGTATTCAGAACAGTATTCATTTGATACGAAGTCTTAATAACAAAATAACTGTCACATTTACGGTATCGCCTGTTCGGCATAGTAAGGATGGATTTGTAGAAAACTCAAGAAGTAAATCTCATTTATTGACCGGGCTTCATCAAGTATTGGATAATGATCCCGGAATAGGATATTTTCCTGCATATGAGATTGTGATGGATGAATTGAGGGACTACCGGTTCTATGAAATGGATATGCTTCATCCAAATGAATTAGCGATTAATTATATTTGGGAGCGATTCTCGTATGTTTGGCTTTCTGAAAATATTCAGCAAACGATGAAACGTGTAGAAGAGATTCAACGAGGAATGTCCCATAGAGCTTTTAATCCGGATAGTGAACAACATCTCAGGTTTTTAGAAAGATTAGAAGAAAAAAAGCTTCAGTTAAAAGAACAATACGCACATATTACTTGGTAATAAAAAAAATAAAAAAGGGAAATATAAACATATTTCCCTTTTTATTGCATTCATTTTATTGGTTAATTCTCCGGAATGAACAAAGGAGAGAACGTTGCTTTCGCATTCCCTGCAGCTCCGATATGATCCGTGTAATGTTTGTTTTTTTCAATAGTGTAAAAAGAATCTACATAGTCATCGCTATTGGTATACCACTCATCTGGCATAGCCTGAATAATAGCTCCGGCAACCTGACCTAAAACGGAAACCCATGGCTGAGCTGAGACAGCTCCAATGATTTTAAAAACACCGTCTACGATAACAGAAACAAGATTTTTATAGTTGTGGTTATCATCTTTTTCAAATAATTGGATATTAGCAGCTTGGTATTTGTAGTCTTCCCAGAATAACAATACCTGGTTAGGATAGTAATCTTTTCCCTCGTGATCTAAATAATACATTGGTATGATCTTGATTTCCGGATCATTTCCAGCATTCTTTATTCCAGAGGTAATCGCATAAATTTCGGCAGCTCCGCTAATCCAGGGCTCCTCATCATTATTAAGTCTGATTTTATCCAATTTTGTAGTTTCAAGACCCGCATTGATTTTAGCTGTAGGTCGTAGATCCATCTTTTGAGTAGCAAATCGATCGTTTTGCAGTCCAGAAAGTTGTAATTGAGTATTCATATAGTCAACTTCTGCTTTTAATACTTCGTATCCTTTAGTTTCTATGACAATAACAGGAAGATCAGGAGCATTTTCAGGATCTAACTCAACTGCTTTCTTATCTAATGTATAAGCAGTGATTGTTTTCCATTCGCTTTCATCTCCTTCTGGGGCAAAAGAAATAAGAATATCCTCTGTGTTGATGCTTTTTTTATTCGCTGGGCGATGCATCCATAATTCAGGAATTTCAAAAGAGTCTGCAGTGTAGTTTTTACTCTGTTTTTTGGAAGTCTCGATACTCTTAATAAGTGATTTGTAAGCTGTGTGATGAGAGAAAGAGTTTTGTTGTTGTAATAAAGTAGCGAGTTTGATTCCAGGAGTATTGTTGTTACTTAATTCCTGTACAATTGTTGTGCTGAATGAGGGACTGTTTAAGAGATCGATAAGATCAAATGCCATCTTTTTCTTATCAATTCCTGATAACTTAGGTACTTCAGTATCATTTGCAGGTTCAAAAGTGGTCTTTTCTGATTCACAACTAATGTGTAGCATGATCAGAATTAGGGCGGTAATTGTGAAAATAGTTTTTTTCATAATACGTAAGTGAATTTGTTATATGTTAAGGCTTTAAAATTAGGGAATTAAGCTGATGCAGCTATGAGCCTCATGCACAAAAGAAAGGTGGTTTTACCGCATGAATTCATGCGGTATTTATTTGGAAATGATCAAAAAATTATGCATGCATAATAAAATAATGTAAAAAGAGTTTTTGTTGTTGTAATTGTCTTGTTGTTAGTTGATTAGTTGTTGGTTTTTTGTTTGGGATAATATAAAAAGACCTGAAGAAATAAAATGATTAGACAGAAACTGGAGTATTTGCGATTTGAATCCCACTTTCTATTAAATGACGAATTTCTTCTCTTTTTTCTTTTAAATTAGTAAGATGCTCTACGATTAAAGTGTTTAATCGAATGTCCTTATTATGTGTTAGTTCATAAATTTCCAGAGGAAGTAACCAGTCATCAGGAAACTCCTGTTTGAGAATGTCAAAAACTGCATCCAGAGAAAACTTAGTATTGTTTCCTTCTCGGATGTTCCTTACAGATTGATATAGTTCATGTAATTCCAGTTCTTTGGTATTATACTCTTTTTTTACAGTTGTAGATGAAGATTTGTGAGTAATAAGGTCAAAAGAGTAATCGTCTGCAGGTCCTGAAAAAGCGGAGACTACTTCTTTTCCAACAGCGAGGTCAAATGTTCCCCATTCGGGACGGAATAGAAACTCGTCTTTATATTTAATGGTGCATTCTTTGAATTGAATAATGATCAACTCGCCCTGGATATTTCTCATACCAGTCACATTGAGTCCGGCAACTGTAATGCCACTCTCAAATTCGAATTCGATATATTCCCCATCGTAGAAATGATATGCTTTGAGGTCTCTTGGAGACATGTTTTCAATAGCAAGGTTGATTCCTTTTAGTTTTCCCAGTGGAGATCGGAATCCGTTAGGATGTGCATCGACTCCGTGTCCGATAATTTCTTTTTCTCTAAAAGATAATGCTGTTTGTCCTTTTGTTTCAAAATAAATGACTTCATTATCTTCATTCGTAATCATACGACTAAAGACTCCTGAAATTTGTAAACCTGTGCTTAGTTCAATAGTTCCCAGGTTTTCGGATTCGATGAGCTTGGCTAGTCCCCGATGTCCCCCTTTTCGCAAAGCCATCGAATTAGCAAATTCTTCTAATACCTGACATAGATAAGCAAAGTCAGGTGTTACATAAAGTTGTGGTTGTGGTTTGGTGATATCAAAATCCTGAAAAGCTGCTTCTGGAGAGTAAGCAATTTTTTTTACCTGATCTGTCATACACCATTCGCTTTCTCCTATAGAAGAGAGTAATCCTGCACCATAAATTTTAGGGTCATCCACAGTGTTGATTAAACCATATTCGACAGTCCACCAATGTAGATTACGGATCAGAGACATTTCAGAAGGAGTGGATTTTTCATTTTGTAAAGCCTCCACTTTTTTTTCAGCAGCTTCAATTTCTGTTTTAGGGGTTCCAGGAGCTTCTTTTAGAATGGATAAAAGGCGAACAGCTTCATACATTTCATAGTCCTTTTTAGAGGAAATGGCTTTGCATCCTATTTTTCCAAAACGCCTAAGATATTCTGCGTAATCAGGATTCGCAATAATAGGAGCATGTCCTGCTGCTTCATGAATTATATCTGGAGCAGGGGTGTATTCTATGTTTTCTAATTGTCGGATATCAGAAGCAATAACGAGAATGTTATATGCCTGGAATTCCATAAATGCATTCGGAGGAATGAAACCGTCAACGGCAACAGCCGCCCAACCAATTTCTTTCAGAATACGATTCATGCCATACATACTGGGAATTGAATCAATAGAAATTCCTGTTTGCTGCAGTCCTTTTATGTAAGATTCATGAGCAACTTTGCTTAAAGAGGCTATGTTTTTTCGCATAACATAACGCCAAACAGCCTGATCCATCGGAGTATATTCCTCATAATTTTGAGGCTTTATAAACTGTTTAAGATGTGGAGGTAGTTTGTCGATTAGCGGATTAGACTCTATTGATGGCTCCATGTTGATGGTTAAAATTTATAAAAAAGTTTTAGATTCGAAAAATAATAGTTTTATTTTGAACTAAGTGGGTGAAGCTTGTTAATTTTGAAAAACCCATAACACAAATGTCTTAACTTATGAGAATAATATTCATAGTCTGTTTTTTAATGTCTGTGCTAACGACTCAGGCACAGATTAGTAATCAGGGGATTCCTGTTAGTTGGTCAATCACTAAAAAGCAGCAAGTAGCGCCGATTTATATGCCCTCTTTTGATTTGAGAAAAGTACAGGCAGAAGATCGTATTAATGATAGGTATAGTACCAAAGCTTGGAGATTTGGTTACGAATTTAGTGTAGATATAGGATTGGGTAATGCCGGAAAATGGGAAGAACTCCCTAATGGAGATCGATTGTGGCGGGTATTAATCGTTTCTAATGGGGCTAAGACATTAAACTTTGTTTTTGATCGATATAAATTGCCAGAAGGAGCTACTGTATACTTGTATAATGATGAGCGAACATTTAAACTAGGGGCGTATACCAGTTTGATGAATAATGAGAATGAGTCATTAGGAACGTGGTTAGCCGATGGAGGTCGGGTCTGGATAGAATATTATGAGCCTGCTGAGGTTCGGGGAGAAGGGAAACTTCATCTGGGAACGGTGGTACACGGCTATCGAAGTGTAGCGAATTATAAAAGAACTCAAAAAGCACTGAATGATTCTGGAGATTGTAATTTAGATGTGAATTGCTCTGTGGGAGAGGATTTTGATACTCTTAAGGAACAGTTAAAAAAATCCGTAGGGATTGTCATTGTAGGGAGTAATGGTTTTTGCACAGGTGCACTGGTTAATAATACGAATAATGATAATGCTCCCTATTTCTTGACAGCAAATCATTGCGAAGGGAATGTCGTTAATTGGGCATTCCGTTTTAATTGGGTCAGCCAGAATACAGTTTGTGCTTCTACAGATGATAGTATCGATAATGGAGAAGAAGAGTATTATCAGACAACAAGTGGAGCCAGGGAATTAGCTTCTAATGTAGCCTCTGATTTTAAGCTTCTGGAAATAAAAGGCGGATTGGATAAAGCATGGGATTTAGAATGGGCAGGATGGGATAGAACAGACAATATGCCGTCCTATGTAGTGAGTATTCATCACCCTAATGGAGATATTATGAAAGTATGTAGGGATGATAGTGGGGTTATTAAGGCAATCAATAATGGTGCAGCAGTAGAAGGTTTTGAAGCAGAAACTTGGGAAATTACTGCCGAAGGAAATGGTTGGGAATTAGGAGTCACAGAAGGAGGATCATCAGGAGGTCCCCTGTTTAATGAAGAAGGGCTGTTGATTGGTCAGTTGTACGGAGGAGATGCAGCGTGTAGATTTGATGAGACAACAGTAGATAATAACCTGAAGGATTTCTATGGGAGGTTTGCCGTTTCGTGGAATGAAGGGATGACGAGAGAAACGCGCTTGTCAGATTGGTTGGATCCAACAGGAACCGGAGTGGAAAAATTAAAAATGCTATCAGAAGCTATAAAAAAAGGAGAAGAGAATGAAGGAGGGATTGTATTGTATCCTATACCGGCTTCTGATATTGTGAACGTAGCAAATTTAGGAACACAGCGATTTTTTTATGAGATTTTTGGAATAAATGGACAGCGAGTGAAAAAAGGAGTGGTGAATTCGCTGGAGCAGAGTGTCGATATTAGTTCCTTGTCGAATGGAGTATATTTTATGTTATTAAAAGAAACAGAAAATGCAGCGTTAGCGATCTCAAAAAAACTGGTTGTGAGAAAAGAAAAAGCATAAAGAAATCATTTTTATGATCAAATATGACCAGCGGAAGTCATAATGAAGGATTTTAGAGAGAAACAATCGTTTATTAGAGATTATAATTTATTTTTGAAATAAATTATAGAACAGATGAAACCCGAAAGTAGAAAACAAGAAATCATTAATGCAGCATCCGTACTTTTTAAGGAGAAAGGATATAGTGCTGTTACTATGAGGGATTTGGCGAGAGCTATGGGGATTAAAGCAGCAAGTTTATACAATCATATCCAGTCTAAGCAAGAAATTTTATCGACTATAATTATTGATCTGGCAGAGGAGTTTACAACAGGAATGGACCAAATAGCAACCTCTGAAGAGACGACAATTCAGAAATTAGAGAATATTATAGCATTGCATATTGATGTGACACTCAGGAATGCAGATGGCTTAGCTTCTCTTAATAATGATTGGATGCATTTAGAAGAGAAAAACTTACAATACTTCGAGAAAATGCGCCATGAATATGAAGAAAACTTCAGTGACATTATCAGAAAAGGAGTGAAGGAAAAAGAGATAAAACCATATAATATTGATATCATGGTTTTTTCTACATTATCTACTCTGAGAACATTGTATTTGTGGTACCCTAAGCAAGGAACGATTGATGCAGAAATCTTAAAAAAAGATATGATTTCGGTCTTGCTTAAGGGGGTGATTTAGGGTTATTTAAAATAATTCTAAATTAATAAAGGTGTTTGCTAACAAAACTAACAATTGTTAGTTTTGTTATAAGTTAACGTTGTATATAGCAAATGCATGAATGATTTTTATACCATAAAAGTAGCAGAAGTAACAAAAGAAACGAACGAGTGCACCTCGTTGACTTTTGATATCCCTCAGGAACTCAAGGAGAAATTCGCTTATAAACAAGGGCAGTATTTGACTCTAAAAGCAATGATTAATGGAGAAGAAGTTCGGAGGTCTTATTCGTTATGCTCCAGTCCGGTAGAAGATAAATGGCAGGTAGCCGTAAAGCAGATAGAAGGAGGGCTGTTTTCTACTTATGCGTGCACAGACATAAAAGCAGGAGATGAATTAGAAGTATTGCCTCCTAATGGTAACTTTTATACAGAAGTAGATACTACCAAATCAAAAGACTATATCGTATTTGCTGCGGGGAGTGGAATTACGCCTATTTTGTCTATTATCAAAACCCATTTAGCAAAAGAACCTAATAGTACCTTTAAGTTGTTTTACTTGAATCGTACTGTAAAATCCATTATCTTTAAGGAAGAAATAGAGGCGCTTAAGAATACGTATTTCGGAAGGTTTGAAATATTTTATTTCCTGACCAAAGAACACAGAGATATACCATTGCTTAATGGTAGATTTACTTCAGAAAAACTACAAATACTGGCAAGTAAAGTAATCGATATAAAAGAAGTTGATGAGTGCTTTATTTGTGGTCCGGAAGAGATGATATTTTTAATACGTGATGAATTGGCAGCAGCAGGATTGCCCAAAGAGAAAATTCATTACGAATTATTCTTTACCGGAGGAAGTGATGCAGATAAAGCAAAAGCAGCTAAAATTGCAGAACAAAAATTCGAAGGAACAAAAGTAACCATCATTGATGGAGGGAAAGAATTTCATTTCGCCATGGATGATGAACACGATAATATTCTCGATGGGGCTCTTGCAGCAGGAGCAGACCTTCCATTTGCATGTAAAGGAGGAGTTTGCAGTACCTGTAAATGTAAGGTCGTAGAAGGAACTGTAGAAATGAAAATCAACTACGCACTGGAGAAAGATGAAGTAGAAAAAGGACTTGTGCTATCATGTCAGGCAGTACCAACTGCAGAAAATGTTGTGGTTGATTTTGATGTGTAACCTATTTTGACCAGATCAAAAAAAGGTAAAATGAATAGTACCTGCTATGGATAGGTGCATTTCTGAAAAAAATAAAATCGAATAATCTAAATAACCTGGTGTTATGAGTGAAAAAGAGATTAAGAACTTAGAAGAGCTTTTCGAGCAAAAAATTGCCCGGGATGAAAAAATTGAACCTAAGGATTGGATGCCCGAAAAGTATCGCAAAACACATATCCGTCAAATTTCTCAGCATGCACATTCTGAGATAATAGGAATGCTTCCGGAAGGGAATTGGATTACCAGGGCTCCTTCTTTACGAAGAAAAGTGGCATTGTTAGCGAAGGTACAGGATGAAGGAGGACACGGCTTATATCTGTATAGTGCTTGCGAAACATTGGGGATATCAAGAGAAGAATTATACGAACAATTGCACTCTGGAAAAGCAAAATACTCCAGTATCTTTAATTACCCTACAGTGACGTGGGCAGATATAGGAGCTATTGGATGGTTAGTAGATGGAGCAGCTATTATTAATCAAGTACCATTATGTAGTACCTCATATGGACCATATGCCAGAGCAATGATCAGAGTATGTAAAGAAGAAAGTTTCCACCAGAGACAAGGATACGAGATCATGCTTACATTGGCCAAAGGAACTCCTGAGCAAAAAGCAATGGCGCAAGATGCATTAAACCGTTGGTGGTGGCCTTCATTAATGATGTTGGGACCTACAGATGATGTATCTGTTCACACGGCGCAATCCATGAAATGGAAGCTAAAAAGAAAGACCAATGACGAACTACGTCAGCAGTTCATTGATCAGACAGTACCACAAGCAGAATTGATCGGATTGACCATTCCTGACGAAGACCTAAAATGGAATGAAGAAAGAGGACATTATGATTTTGGAGAAATAGACTGGGATGAATTCTGGCAGGTAGTAAAAGGTCACGGTCCTTGTAATAAAAAAAGGATGGCAGATAGAGTCAATGCTTGGGAAGAAGGAGAATGGGTACGTGATGCCGCAGTAGCGTACGCAGAAAAAAAGGAGAATAGAAACCTTCAGAAAGCAATATAATCAGTAGATAAAAAAGAGATATACCTTTTTTAAAAAATAAAGAAAATAAGTAGATGGATTCATTTACTTAGAAATGACTAAAAAAATAATCAGATGAAAAATTGGCCTCTTTGGGAAGTGTTTGTAAGAAGTAAAAATGGACTGGAACATCGTCATTGTGGAAGCTTACATGCTGCAGATGCAGAAATGGCGTTGGAAAATGCGAGAGATGTATACACCCGTAGAAGCGAAGGTGTGAGTATTTGGGTAGTAGAATCTAAGGATATAACGGCTTCTAACCCGGAAAATAATGGAGAGTTATTCGAGCCAGCTCAGGACAAAGTGTATAGACACCCTACTTTCTATGACTTACCAGATGAAGTAAAACATATGTAGTAAACGTTGGTTGGTCAGAATGCCCCAATAAACGGTTTATAAATAGTAAGGAAGTTGTATAAGTATGCTTATTTTGAGAAGCTTTTTTTACAATTGTAAACTTTCATCAGGCATAGTAAACCCCACCTCTGTGAGAATACACGAGGTATTATAACTAGGAAGAATGTTCATTTCGAGGCAAGCCCCGGAGCATTTAAATTCTCGAATATCGAGTAAAAAAGTAAATAATGGAGAACGAAACGATCATACAATACATTTTAGGAATTGCAGATAATTCTTTAATTCTGGGACAACGATTATCAGAATTATGTGGTCACGGACCTAGTCTGGAAACAGATATTGCAGGATCTAATATTGCATTGGATTTATTAGGGCAAACCAGAAGCTATTATCAGTATGTGGCGCAATTATCAGGAGAAGATAAGACAGAAGACGATATTGCCTTTTTACGTACAGAACGACAATATAAAAATGTATTGTTAGTAGAACAACCCAATACACATTTTGGGTATGTGATTACACGCCAATTCTTTTTTGATGTTTTTCATAAAATGCTGTTAGCTGAATTAGAAAAAAGCAATGACGCAACCTTAGCAGCTATCGCCAAAAAAAGTAGCAAAGAAGTGAGCTATCACCAGCGATTTTCTTCTGATTGGATAAAAAGACTTGGAGATGGAACAGCCATTAGTCATCAAAAAGTGCAAGATGCAGTGAATGATTTGTGGACATATACAGATGAATTGTTCCATATGACTAAAGAGGATGAAAAAGCAGTAACCTTAGGAATAGGAGTCGATGTATCCAGGTTAAAAGGAGCATATTACGAAACAGTTAAAGAAATTCTGGAAGAAGCTACTCTGGAAGTGCCAGAATCTAAATGGTTTCAAAAAGGAGGAAAGCAGGGAATTCATACAGAGCATATGGGGTACTTACTTTCGGACATGCAATATATGCAGCGAACCTATCCTAATATGAAGTGGTAATAAACGACCATGGTAGTGAACACAGGAGACACTGTATAGGAAACAAATGAGCTATAAGGTTACCAGAAAAAGCAACCATGGATATAAGGCATATAACGCGATAGAACCTCACAAGCTGAGTAAAATAGAATGATTATCGAATTAGAACAAGACATATCACCCGAATTAGTTCCAATTTTGGAACAAGTGTCTGATCCCGAAATTCCGGTTCTTTCTATTATGGATATGGGAGTAGTTCGATACGCCAAGATAATCGATGATACGGTACATGTAAAAATAACACCAACCTATAGCGGGTGTCCGGCAATGGATGTAATAGGGGATGATATTACAGCAGCTTTTGCCAAAGAAAATAAAAAAGCAGTCGTTTCTCTGGTATTAGCTCCGGCATGGACTACAGACTGGATAACTCCCAGAGGAAGAAAAGCATTAGAAGCATATGGAATTGCAGCCCCGTTAGAAGCAGCAGTTGATAAGGAGGCCCTTCTGGAAGGGAAAAAAGTAGTGAAATGTACCCATTGTGGATCATTAAATACAAAAATGATAAGTCAATTTGGTTCTACCGCATGTAAGGCATTATTTCAATGTCAGGATTGCCTGGAGCCATTTGATTATTTTAAATGTTTAAAATAAATATATACAATTCTATAAGAAGAATTAATTTTTTAAAAATATATGAGCAAGCCAATTCTAATTGCAATTGATAATAATGTTGCAACGATTACACTAAACAGACCCGAGGCCTTCAATAGTTTTAATAGAGAAATGGCATTATTGTTTCAGGAAGTGCTGGATCAATGTGAAGAGAATGCTGATGTGAGATCAATAGTGGTAAAAGGAAGTGGTAAAGCATTTTGTGCAGGTCAGGATTTAAAAGAAGTTACTTCTCCGGAATTAAATCCGGGATTTCGAAAAATCCTGGAAGAGCATTATAATCCGATTATAACCCGAATCAGAAAAATTAAAAAACCAATCATAGCCGCAGTCAATGGAGTGGCAGCAGGCGCAGGCGCTAATATAGCATTAGCATGTGATATTGTGGTAGCAACAGAAGAAGCCTCATTTATTCAGGCTTTCAGTAAAATAGGATTGGTTCCGGATAGTGCAGGAACATTCTTTCTCCCCAGATTAATTGGGTTTCAGAAAGCTTCTGCATTAATGATGTTAGGAGATAAAGTAAATGCCTCAGAAGCAGAAAAACTCGGAATGTTATACAAAGTATTCTCTGCCGATACCTTTGAAGAAGAAGTACATAAACTAGCCTCAAAATTGGCGTTGATGCCGACAAAAGCACTGGGCTTCACTAAAGATTTATTAAATCAGTCGATGGTAAATGACCTGGAAACACAATTAGCAAAAGAATCAGAGCTGCAAATAACCGCAGCAGAAAGTGAAGATTATGCAGAAGGAGTTGCCGCATTTATAGAGAAACGAAGACCTAATTTTAAAGGAAAATAAAACCAAAAGAGACATCATGATTATTGTGATGTCTTTATAATTTACAGTATACCTATATATGATACAAAAAGTAGGAATAATAGGATCAGGAACAATGGGGAGTGGTATTGCTCAAGTAGCTGCTACAGCAGGTTGTTCTGTAAAAGTATATGATACCAAACCAGAAGCATTAGATAAAAGTAAGAATGCACTTGATAATATATTAAATCGATTGGTGACTAAAGGACGAATCGATGAAGCAGAAAAAATGAGGATTCAGGGGAATATTTCCTATGTATCTACCCTAAAAGATTTAGGAGATGCAGATCTTACAATTGAAGCAATTATCGAAAATCTGGATATTAAGCAAAAAGTTTTCTCAGAATTAGAAACCTATGTATCGGATACAGCTATAATAGCGTCCAATACCTCTTCGCTGTCAATTGCATCAATTGCTTCTTCACTAAAAAAACCAGAACGATGTATCGGAATTCACTTTTTTAATCCGGCTCCGTTGATGAAACTGGTAGAGGTAATTCCAGCTGTTCAGACTTCTGAAGAAGTAACCTCAGAGATTGTTGAGGTAATCAATGGGTGGAAAAAAGTAGTGGCGGTAACCAAGGATACCCCAGGTTTTATTGTCAATAGAGTAGCTCGTCCTTTTTATGGAGAATCATTGAGGATATACGAAGAAGGAATTGCCGATTTTGCAACGATAGACGCCAGCCTCAAAACATTGGGGAAATTTAGAATGGGTCCTTTTGAACTAATGGACTTTATCGGTAATGATGTGAATTATACAGTAACAGAAACTGTGTTTAAAGCATTCTATAATGATCCGAGATACAAACCTTCATTTACGCAAAAACGATTATCAGAAGCAGGGTATCTAGGAAGAAAAACAGGAAAGGGGTATTATGAATATACAGATGGGGCAGAAAAAGCAAGCCCGAATGAGGATTCGCAATTAGCTCGGCAAATTTTTGACAGAGTATTGGTTATGTTGATTAATGAAGCAGCCGATGCATTGTTCTGGAATATCGCCTCTGCAACAGATATAGATAATGCTATGACAAAAGGAGTGAACTATCCAAAAGGATTGTTAGCCTGGGCAGATGAAAAAGGAATTGATTGGTGTGTTCATCAGTTAGATGCATTATATGATGAATATCGAGAAGATAGATACAGATGTAGTCCGTTACTTAGAAAAATGAAAAGAGAGAAGACTACCTTTTTTAACTAATACAAATTAAAAAAAATACACCATTGAAAAGCGAATTTCAATTCAAGTTTGAAGAACTGACTATCTATGATAAAGCAATAGATTTTGGAGAAGCTGTTTATAAACAAATACAAACCTTTCCAAAAGAAGAACTTCATTTGTTAACAGCGCGTTTTAGCAAAGCAGCAGATGATCTCGCAGTAAATATAGCAAATGGAGCTATGAGTAATGATGTTATTGAATTTATGACCTGCCTTCAATTGGCATATGACGAAGCACATGATTGTATTGTATGTAGTACCAAAGCGAAGTTGCGAGGATATATTTCGGCAGAGCAGGACGAAAAAAACAGAATGGAAGTAACGGAGTTGGCTAAGATGCTACAGGCATATCAAAACCACCTTCAGTCAAAACATGGAGAATAGTGAATACTAATAAAGAAACGCCAATAACAGGGATTCAGATTCCGCATAAGATGTTAAGCTTAGATCCCTTTAGCCAATGGTTGGGAATAGAAGTGTTATCAGTAGAAAAAGGAAGATGCAAAGTAGGAATGACCATACGAAAAGAAATGCTTAATAGTATGGGAAAAGCTCATGGAGGAATTTCGTATAGTTTGGCGGATACAGCCTTTGGGTTTTCTGCAAATACACATGGAAAATATGCCGTCTCAATAGAGACATCGATTAATCATATTGAAGCTTTGGAAGAAGGAGATTACATAACAGCAGAAGCCGTTACGGATATCGTAAAAACCAGAGTAGGTTTTAATGTGGTAGAAGTAAAAAGAGGAGAAGAAATCGTTGCTCTTTTTAAAGGAGTGGTGTACAGAACATCCAAAGATTGGGAATAGCATATGAGTTTTTGTGTTTCTGCATCTCCCAGAGTATTAGAAACTCTATTATAGCGTAAAATAAGATCAATATAAGTAACAGTTAATCCGAATGTAGAAACGGTTGACTGGAATTAATAACAGTAATAGAAAGCAGATATAAGGAAGGACGTTTTTTGTAGAAGCATCGATTACAGTTTTAAACCATAAAAAACATGGAAGCATATATCATCGATGGAGTAAGAACTCCAATAGGTAGTTATAAAGGGACATTATCAGCTGTTAGAACAGATGATTTAGGAGCTTTAGTGATAGAAAAACTAGTGGCAAACAACCCTGGTATCCCAAAAGAAGCATATGATGATGTAATTATGGGATGTGCGAATCAAGCAGGAGAAGACAATAGAAATGTAGCACGAATGTCATTATTGTTGGCAGGGTTACCTTTTACAGTTCCAGGAGAAACAGTAAATAGATTGTGTAGCTCTGGACTGTCATCAATTATCCATGCCAATAGAGCTATAAAAGCAGGAGATGGAGATGTTTTTATTGCAGGAGGAGTAGAAAACATGACCAGAGGACCATATGTTATAGCAAAACCTTCCTCTGCGTATGGAAATGATTCAAAAATGTATGACTCTAGTTTTGGGTGGCGTTTTGTGAATAAAAAAATGCATGATTTATACGGTACAGACGGAATGGGGAATACTGCAGAAAATCTGGTCGAAAAATATGGGATCTCCAGAGAAGATCAGGATGCCTTTGCATATTGGAGTCAGATGAAAGCCAGTAAAGCACAAGCATCGGGGAGGTTAGCAAAAGAAATTACAACGGTAGAAATCCCACAGCGTAAGAAAGATCCGATTCAATTTACAGCAGATGAGTTTGTCAAGCCGACAACTACTCCGGAAATATTAGCAAAGTTACGTCCTGCATTTAAGAAAGATGGAAGTGTAACAGCAGGAAATTCTTCAGGGTTAAATGATGGAGCAGCAGCAACCATCATAGCCTCTGAAGCAGCTGTAAAAAAATACGGACTAAAGCCAATGGCTAAAATTGTAAGTTCTGCAGTAGTTGGGGTAGAACCTAGAATCATGGGAATAGGTCCTGTACAAGCTTCTAATAAAGCATTAGAAAAAGCAGGATTGACCATGGATGATATTGACATTATCGAATTGAATGAAGCTTTTGCTTCTCAGGCATTAGCCTGTATCAGAGAATGGGGCTTAGAAGATAATGACCCTAGAATTAACCCTAATGGAGGTTCAATAGCAATCGGACACCCACTGGGAGTAACAGGAACACGAATTGCATATTCAGCTGCGCTGGAATTACAAGAGCAACAAAAGAAGTATGCTTTAATTACAATGTGTATTGGAGTAGGGCAGGGGTATGCAGCTATTATAGAAAATGTAAACTTGTAGTCACAGGGGAACCGGTAAAAATATTTTTGGTGAATATCAGATAACAAGATTGTAAACGCATGAAAAAACTAGAAAACTATATAAATGGGCATTGGGTAGCAGGTACCGGAGAAGGAACTCCTATGGTAGATGCTATAACCGGAGAGTTAATCGCATTGTCAACCACAGAAGGATTGGATGTGCCTTCAGCTTTGGAGTATGGAAGAACCAAAGGAGGAGAAGTATTGCGCAAAATGACGTTTCAGGAACGAGGAAATATGCTGAAAAAGCTAGCCTTGTATTTGACAAAGAGAAAAGAGCAATTTTATGAATTAAGTTACCGTACCGGAGCTACTCGTATCGATAGTTGGATAGATATAGAAGGAGGTTTTGGAAACCTATTTGCCAATGCATCACTGCGAAAGCTATTTCCTAATCAGCCCTTTCATGTAGAAGGAGATCCGATTGATTTATCACGAGGAGGACGTTTTATGGCACATCATATTTTGGTGCCAAAAACTGGAGTAGCTGTACATATTAATGCATTTAACTTCCCAATATGGGGAATGTTGGAAAAATGTGCGGTAAACTGGATGGCAGGAGTGCCGGCAGTAGTATTACCAGCTCCACAAACAGCATATCTTACAGAAGCAGTGGTTCGGGTAATTATAGACTCTGGGATATTGCCAGAAGGTGCACTGCAATTACTGAGTGGATTGACACGCTCAATATTAGATACAGTAACTTCTCAGGATGTTGTTACTTTTACCGGATCAGCACATACAGGAAGAATACTAAAAGCACATCCTAGACTAATAGAAGAATCTGTTCCTTTTACAATGGAAGCGGACTCTCTAAATGCTTCTGTTTTAGGGAAAGATGCCGTGCCGGGAACTCCAGAGTTTGATTTGTTTATCAAGGAGGTGAGAAAAGAAATGACAGTGAAATGTGGACAGAAATGTACTGCAATTCGACGTATTATTGTACCTTCTGATTTAGTTGAAGATGTACAAATTGCACTAGGAAAACAGTTAGATAAAGTAACTATAGGAGACCCAAGACTAAAAGAAGTTAGAATGGGAGCTTTAGCAAGTGCAGCTCAGGTAGCAAGTTTTAGAAATAATGTGTCAGAGATTGCTAAGACAGCAGAAATTGTCTATGGTAATCTGGATACGATTGAAACGATAGGAGCAGATGCATCCAAAGGAGCTTTTGTAAGTCCGGTTTTATTACGAGAAGACCATCCGTTTGAAAATAGTGGAGCCCATGAAATAGAAGCTTTTGGTCCAGTAGCTACGATTATGCCATATGATACAATAGAAGACGCGATTACACTCTCTCAAAAAGGAAAAGGGTCTTTAGTATCTTCCATTGTTACCTATGATGATAAAGTGGCAAGAGATTATATTGTAGGAGCCGCCTCTCATCACGGTCGTATTTTGGTCTTGAACAGGGAGAACGCAAAAGAAAGTACGGGACATGGATCCCCGTTACCAATGCTTACGCATGGAGGACCGGGAAGAGCCGGAGGAGGAGAAGAAATGGGAGGTATGAGAGGAGTGAAGCATTATATGCAGCGCTGTGCTATTCAGGGAACTCCTACCACTTTAACAGAAGTAACCGGAATATATCAGGCAAATGCAGCATATAAGGAAACAGATAAGCACCCGTTTGCATATTATTGGGAGGATATAGAAGCAGGAATGTCTATCAAAACCCATAAACGTACTATCACAGATACAGATATAATCAATTTTGGGAACTTGACGTGGGATCATTTTTATGCGCATACAGATATTACTTCTCTAGAAGGAAGTATCTTTGAGAAGAGAACAGCACATGGGTATTTTATCCTTGCAGCAGCAGCAGGATTATTTGTTTATCCAAATAAAGGACCTGTAGCAGCGAATTATGGATTAGAGGAATGTCGTTTCTTAAGACCGATTTATCATAACGATACCGTATATGTACGATTAACCTGTAAAGAGAAAGTTGATAGAGATCACAGAGGAAAGGAATTACCTAGCGGGATCGCAAAATGGTTTGTAGAAGTTTTTGATCAAGAAGATGAACTGGCGGCAGTAGCCACAATTCTGACAATGGTTCAGAAGAAAACCCCGTTTGTACCGATCAATAGAGAAACAATCACCTCTTATTTGGCGCAATTAACAGAAGAATCTACCGCAGAATGGGGGATCATGACCCCTCAACATATGTTAGAACATTTAGAAAAAACACTACGGATAGCGACAGGAGAAATCAGTGATTTTGAAGTAGCTACTCCGGAGAAATATTTAGATAAAGTACAGGAAATGGTTTATAACCATGTCTCTATGCCGAAAGGACATAAATTCCCATTGTCCAAAGAAGAAGGATTAGAAGATTTGGTCCATGAAGATTTGGATAGCGCTAAAAACAGTTTGTTAGAAGCATATGATGCTTACAAGGAATTTTTTAAAGAAAATCCAGAAGCAATTACTAAAAACGTAGTTTTTGGTGCACTGAATAAGTTTGAGTGGGAACTATTGCATACCAAACACTTTAATCACCATTTTGTACAATTCGGATTAATAGAAGAAAAATAATTTTTTGAAAAAAGCTATTGTGTTTTTATTATCAAAATACAATAGCTTTTATATATCACATATCGTATGACACAACCATATGTAACCATAACAGAAGAAAATGGAATAGGAACCATAGAGTTCTTTCATCCAGCACATAACTCATTACCTGGAGATATCCTGGCAAAATTGGCAGAAACAATTACCGAAGCAGGTAAGAATGATGCTATAAAAGTAATTATTCTTAAAAGTGGAAAAGATAGAACATTCTGTGCAGGAGCCAGTTTTAAAGAGTTGATTAATATTAATGATGCAGAAACCGGAAAAGTATTTTTTTCAGGATTTGCTAATGTTATTAATGCGATGCGTACGTGCCCTAAATTTATTATTGGTCGGGTACAAGGCAAAACTGTTGGAGGAGGAGTGGGGCTGGCATCAGCTACAGACTATTGTATGGCAACAAAATATGCAGCTATAAAACTAAGTGAGCTTAATGTAGGGATAGGACCATTTGTAGTAGGTCCCGCAGTAGAACGAAAAATAGGATTATCTGCCATGACACAAATTGCAATCGATGCAAATACATTTTATAGTGCAGAGTGGGCTAGAGATAAAGGATTATATACCCATGTATATGAAGATATCGAAGCTTTAGATACCGCTGTAAATGAATTTGCAGCCCATCTTTGTACCTATAACCCGGAAGCTATGCGGGATATGAAAGCAGCATTTTGGGAAGGGACAGAGCATTGGGACACTTTGCTGGCGGAAAGAGCTGTTATCAGTGGGCGTTTAGTGTTATCAGAATTCACAAAAGAAACATTAAAGCGATTTAAATAAAAAAGTAGTATCTTATATAGGATAGTTTTTTAAAGTTCTAATCGAATAAGGGTAGGAGATGATATATGCGTTTAAAGGGTATATCCCTGTGATACACGAAAGTAGTTTTGTACATCCGTTAGCAGCTGTTACCGGTAATGTAATTATCGGGAAAAACTGTTATATTGGACCCGGAGCTGCAATCCGTGGAGACTGGGGAGAAATTGTGCTGGAAGATGGAGTAAATGTACAAGAAAATTGTACGGTACATATGTTTCCCGGGAAATCGATTGTACTCAGTGAAAGTGCACATGTAGGACATGGGGCAGTGATTCATGGAGCAAACCTGGGGAAGAATTGCCTGATTGGTATGAATACAGTGATTATGGATGATGCAGAAATAGGAGATGAATGTATTGTTGGAGCAATGTCTTTTGTAAAAGCAAAAAGTGTTTTTGAAAAAAGAAGCCTTATCGTAGGAAATCCAGCAAAAGTAATCAAGCAGGTGTCTGATGAAATGATTGCATGGAAAACCAAGGGAACCCGATTGTATCAGCAGTTACCGGAAGATTGTTTTAATAGTCTTAAAGCGGTAGAACCATTAAGAGAAATACCGAAATCAAGACCAAAGCAAGAAGAGTTTTATAAAACACTGGAAGAATTTAAGGAACAAAAATAGAAGAATAGGACGTCGAATGTAATTAGAAAACTATGATTAATAAGGTACTTCAAACATTAGATCCACTGAGAGAACAGCTAACAGCACACCCACTATACACTAGCGTAAAAGATCTGGAAGATATACGGTTATTTACAGAACATCATGTATATGCTGTATGGGATTTTATGTCGCTGCTAAAAGGATTACAGATTCATTTAACATGCACACGTGTCCCATGGGTTCCTTCGGATAACCCAGTAACAAGGCGTTTTATTAATGAAATTGTACATGGAGAAGAAAGCGATATTGATGCAACAGGAACTCCAATGAGTCATTATGAAATGTATCTGGAAGCAATGGAAGAAATCAATGCAGATACGGTTCAGATCACACGTTTTATTCGAGAGATAGAAGCAGGAGAAACCGTGACTAACGCATTGAGAAAAGTGAGGGCAGATGTGGTTGTTCAAGATTTTGTAACCTTTACCTTTGATGTATTGGCTACAAAAAAACCACATGTAATCGCAGCCGTTTTTACCTTTGGAAGAGAAGATCTTATCCCGGATATGTTTATTGGAATTGTAAAAGGACTGGAACAATCCAATAATACATCTATAGGAAAGCTAATCTATTATTTAGAACGCCATATAGAGCTGGATGGAGATGAACATGGTCCCATTAGCCTGAAGATGGTGGAAGAGCTTTGTGGAGATGATGAAGAGAAATGGAATGAAGCAATTCACTATAGCCGTATAGCATTAGAAAAAAGAATTGCATTGTGGGACCAGATTAACCATAGTTTTAATGGTAAAACACTGGAAACACTAGCATAGTTAAATAATACAGGACATAGTGCCGGTTGGTAAAAGATAACAGGCACTATGTGCAATCCTGATAAAAGGATCGTGAGCGCTATGTGTTTACTAACACAAAGGGCTAGCAAAAGAAGATAAAAGATTTCGTATTTTTACAACAAAACAACTAACGAACGTTAGTTCATAAAGAAAATAAAGATGGCTTTGATTGAATTGAAGATGCCTAAAATGGGCGAAAGTATATCAGAAGCAACCATAATTAATTGGCTGAAGCAAGAAGGAGAATATATTGAAGAAGAAGAAACACTTTTAGAGGTCGCTACTGATAAAGTAGATTCAGAAGTACCAGCTCCCTGTAGTGGTGTTGTAAAGCAGATTTTGCATCAGGCAAATGAAGTAGTGGAAGTAGGAAAAGTTATCGCCATAATAGATGCAGAAGCAACAGAAGGAATTGCAAAAACAACAACTACTGCTCCTACAATAGTTGCAGAGGAAAAAGAAGAAATAAAAAAGGTAACGGTAGCATCCGAAGGTTTTGCTGTAAAAAATTCAGGAAGTCCTAATACCAATGGTTTTTTATCACCATTAGTCATCAGTATTGCACAAAAAGAGCATCTTACAATAGAAGAGCTCCACAGTATTCCAGGGACAGGAACAGATGGTCGTGTGTGTAAGAGTGATGTGATGCAATACCTCAAAAACCGAACCTATCCGGTAGCAAGCAGACCGCAACCTACAGTTCAGAGTCCCGTTAGTACTTATAATGCTCCTCCTATTTCTTATGTAGAAGGAAAAGATCAGCTCATAGAAATGGACCGTATGCGAAAAATGATCGCCGATCACATGGTGTATTCCAAGCATACCTCACCGCATGTAACCTGTTATATAGAAGTAAACGTAACCAATATGGTAAATTGGAGAAATGCTGTCAAAAAAGATTTTCAGGAGAAATACGAAGAGAAGTTAACATTCACTCCAATTTTTGTAGAAGCAGTAGCCAAAGCGATTCGAGAGTACCCTATGATTAACTCCTCTCTGGATGGAAACAAAATTATAGTGCATAAGGATGTCAATATAGGAATGGCAACAGCTCTTCCTACAGGAAACCTAATTGTGCCGGTAGTAAAAAATGCAGATGAGAAAAACTTACTGGGACTGGCTAAAAATGTAAATCACCTGGCGAATAATGCCAGAAATAACGCTTTAAAACCGGAAGAAATCCAAGGAAGTACTTTTACGATATCTAATGTAGGAACCTTTGGAAGTTTGATGGGAACTCCTATTATTAACCAGCCAGAGGCTGCTATTTTAGCCATGGGAATTATTAAGAAGAGGCCTGAGGTTATTACCTCTCCCGAAGGAGAAGATCAAATCGCTATCAGAAGTATGATGTACCTCTCTTTATCATTTGATCACCGAATTGTCGATGGGTACCTGGGAGGTTCTTTTCTGCGAAAAATAGGAGATGAGTTAGAAGCGTTTGACAGCAATAGAACAATATAAATACAATGTTCCGAGGGAGTAAAATAAACTGAAACCACTCGGAAACATCAAGAGCTCACGTAGTGAGTATATAAGGCAAGAAAACAAGAGATATAAAAGAAGTACGCATAAATCTGTTATTTCTTTTTCTATCAGATCAATATCAGAAAAAGAAAATAACATCCCTTCTCTTGATTAGGGAATACTAAAATATTTTGACATGGGACATAACATTACGATAACAAAAACAGAGGCTTCTCGTTTAGCGACCGTTGACTTTGATAATATCCCCTTAGGGAAAACATTCACAGATCATATGTTTATCTGTGAGTATGAAGATGGAAAATGGACAAACCCCAGAATAGAACCATTAACATTAATTCCTACACATCCGGCAGCAATGGCATTGCATTATGGGCAAGCAATATTCGAAGGGATGAAAGCAACCGTTGGAAAAAATAATACCCCTTTGTTATTTAGACCAGAGGACAATGCCAAACGACTTAATCTTAGTGCGGATCGAATGGGAATGCCAGAAATACCTGAAACCTTATTTGTGGATGCGGTAAAGCAATTGGTAGCTGTAGAGAAAGGATGGATTCCTCCTCAAGAAGGAAGTGCCTTATACCTGCGACCGTTTATGTATGCCGATGAACCTTTTATAGGAATGCGAGCAGCAACCAGCTATAAGTTTATTGTGATTTGTTCTCCTGCCGGACCATTTTTTACAAAAAAAATACGATTATTTGCAGAGACCACTTATATACGTGCAGCAAATGGAGGAACTGGAGAAGCAAAAGCAGCTGGGAACTATGCAGCAGCGATTGTTCCTACCGAAAAAGCTAAAGCCAAAGGCTTTGATCAAGTATTATGGTTAGATGCGAATGAGCATAAATATATTCAGGAAGTAGGAACCATGAATATTTTCTTTAAGATAGGAGGGCGTTTCATAACTCCGAGTACGGACGGATCTATCCTGAAAGGAATCACCAGAGACAGTGTTATTACTTTACTGAAAGATAAAGGATTCGAAGTGGAAGAACGTCCAATTACGATAGATGAGGTGATAGGGTATCACAAAGAAGGAATGCTGGAAGAAGTATTTGGTACAGGAACTGCCGTAGCAATTGCAATGGTAGCGACCATAGGATATAAAGATGAGGAATTGGTATTACCGGAAGAAAACCCAGTAAGTGAAGATATCATGAATACCATTAATGAAATCAAGGCGCAAAAACAAGAAGATCCATATGGATGGATTATTCCGGTAACTGAATAAAAAAGCAAACGACCTCAGGGCGAGCCCACGAGGCATTAGTTGGAAACAAATTTTCAATTTCAAGACAAGCCTCGGGGTATGATACCCTTTGGTGGTGTCAATAAAATAATTCTTTTGGAGATGCGAAATGAAATAAGCATCCCAAAATACAAAACATAAAGAGATGTTAGCAGAAAAAACAATTGCAAAAGAAGTTCTACAAAAGGCATTTGATATGTTGTGTACGGCAAAATCAATGGCAGAACTATATGAAGAAAATTTTAAGGTAGTATCCAAATATGTTCATGCTACCTCCAGAGGACATGAAGCGATTCAGATAGCTACCGCCCTTCAGTTATTACCACAGGATTATGCCTTTCCGTATTATCGCGATGACGCTATGTTATTAGGAATAGGAATGCGCCCCTATGAGTTAATGTTGCAATTGTTAGCTAAAAAAGAAGACCCGTTTTCAGGAGGAAGAACCTATTATTCACATCCGAGCTTACGAGATGAGGATAAACCAAAAATTCCACATCAGTCTTCTGCTACTGGAATGCAGGCAATTCCTTCTACAGGAGTAGCTTTGGGATTACAGTACAAAGAATTAGTAGGTATAGATGATAAAGAAATAAAAGAAAAACCATTAGTGGTTTGTTCTCTGGGAGATGCTTCTGTAACAGAAGGAGAAATCGCAGAAGCATTCCAGATGGCAGCTTTGAAGCAACTACCGATTTTATACCTGGTACAGGATAATGGGTGGGATATTTCTGCTAATGAAGCAGAGACAAGAGCGCAAAATGCTTTTGAGTATGCCAGAGGATTTAATGGGTTGGATGCTATTTCTATTGACGGAGCTAATTTTATAGAAAGTTACCTGGCGGTGCAGGAAGCGATCCGTGTGATTCGTGAAGAACGTCGCCCAATGTTGGTGCATGCCAAAGTACCTTTGTTAAACCATCATACCTCAGGTGTGCGAATGGAATGGTATAGAGATGATCTGGAAGAAGCCAGAACACGTGATCCATACCCGGTACTTCGTAAACAACTATTGGATAATGGATTTACAGAAGAAGCGGTAGTTGCTATAGAAAATTCGGCAAAAGAAACCGTGCAAAAGGATTTGGAAGAAGCTATGAAAGCAGAAGATCCAAAACCAGAAGATTTATTTACACATGACTTTGCTCCTACACCGATCACAGAAGAAGCAGGAGAACGTGCTCCAAAGGATAAAGATGAGGTGGTAATGGTCGATTGTGCCTTATTTGCTGTTGAAGAGTTGATGAGAGAAGATAAAGCTTGTTTGTTATATGGTCAGGATGTAGGAGGACGTTTAGGAGGAGTATTCAGAGAAGCTGCAACCTTAGCACAGAAATTCGGAGATGAACGTGTCTTTAATACCCCTATACAAGAAGCATTTATAGTGGGGTCGACCGTAGGAATGTCAGCAGTAGGATTAAAACCAATTGTAGAAGTTCAGTTTGCAGATTATATATGGCCGGGATTAAACCAGTTGTTTACAGAAGTTAGCCGTTCGTGCTATTTATCCAATGGAAAATGGCCGGTTTCTATGATTCTTAGAGTGCCAATCGGAGCCTATGGAAGCGGAGGACCTTATCATTCTTCTTCTGTAGAATCTGTAATTACCAATATTAGAGGTATTAAGATTGCATACCCTAGTAATGGAGCGGATCTAAAAGGATTGATGAAAGCAGCATATCACGACCCAAATCCAGTTGTGATACTAGAGCACAAAGGACTATACTGGTCCAAGGTCAAAGGGACAGAAGCAGCAAGAACCATAGAACCAGCAGAAGATTATGTACTACCTTTTGGAAAAGCAAATATTGTTCAGCGTATTTGGGAGCAGGAAGAAAAGGAAACGCTAACCATAATTACTTATGGAATGGGAGTACATTGGGCGTTGCAAGCGACAAAAGATTATAAAGAAGTAGTAGAAATAGTAGACTTAAGAACACTGTATCCACTCGATGAAGAAACGATTATGACCTCTGTGCGAAAAGCAAAAAAATGCCTTGTCGTTACCGAAGAACCTAGTAATAACTCGTTTGCCAGAGCATTAGCAGGGAAAATACAGGAAGAATGTTTCAAGTCTCTGGATGCTCCTGTGATGACAATAGGATCTGAGAATATGCCGGCAATTCCATTAAATAGTACCCTGGAACAAACCATGATTCCATCGGCAGAAAAAGTCAAAGCCAAAGTATTGGAATTATTAGCGTATTAATATAACAACCATTTATATTACAAGAACACCTGTAGATTCTTTTAGCATCTCAGGTGTTTTTTTTATAGCTAACTTTTTCACTAATAGATGGGTAGCGGGGTTGTCAGGTTTGCAGAGGAAAAGAACGATTAATCTTACAATATTTCTAGTAACAAATTTTCTTCTTTGGGTACTAATATATAGAGCGTCTTTACGTTCTATGAGTCAATCATCATAAATCAATCATCATGAAAAAAACGTATCAAGGGGTACTGTTCGATTTGGATGGAACCCTGCTAAATACTATTAATCTTTACGGGTATTTAGTAAATCAATTATTGGAGGAGTATGGATTTCCGGGTCATACATTAGATGACTACAAAAGTTTTATAGGTTCCGGAACCCGTAATCTTATCAAAAGGTCGCTTCCTGCAGAAAAGCAAACGGAAGATCATATTGCTCCTATGGTGGAGCGTTTCAAAGAGTTGTATGAAAAACATTATACTGAGAAATGCAAAGCCTATAAAGGCATCAGAGAAACATTAATCTCCTTAAAATCATCTGGAGTTCGGCTAGGTGTATTGACGAACAAAGTTCATTATCTGGCTGTTGCATGTGTTAAACATTATTTCCCGGAGGTACGATTCGATATGGTTATTGGGCAAAGTAAGGAATACAGAAAACCAGAGCCTTCTGGAGCGATAGCCCTGGCAGGAAAGTTCGGACTACCGATGGCAGATATTGTAATGATCGGAGATACGGAAGTTGATATTCAAACTGCTAAGAATGCAGGAATGGACAGTATTGCTGTCAGTTGGGGATTTCGTAAAAAAGAAGCCTTGCAGGCAGAAAACCCTACCTATATGATCGATACTTGCAAGGAGCTGCAATCTATCTTACTGGCGGTTACCAGTTGCTCATAAACAACAAGAGGAGCTTCTTGCCAGGATGAGATGATAGCACATGCAAAAAGAATAGTTAATCCCTCTTAATTCAAAGGATAAGTAGTATTATTGCATTTTGTGCTATGATATCTGTAGTGATATCAATAACATTACGATAGGAAATATGACGAAGATAGATAAGGAGCTTCTGCAACGAAGCAATGCCAGCTGTGAATTATGTGGTAATACGGAGCAATTAGCAGCATATGCAGTTCCTCCGGTAAGCACGCCTACGATCGATACAAGTATCTGGGCATGTAAGGTATGTACAGATCAGATTACAATCCCGGAGACCATGGATGTGAATCACTGGAGATGCCTTAATGATAGTATGTGGAGCCCAGTTCCAGCTGTACAGGTAATGGCATGGAGGCTGCTACATCGGTTAAAGGCAGAAGGCTGGCCACAGGATTTACTGGATATGATGTATTTGGATGAGGAAACTGCTTCCTGGGCAGCAGCTACCGGAGAAGGAAAAGAAGATGAAGATACAATTCGGCATATTGATAGCAATGGAGCCACACTACAGACAGGAGATAGTGTTGTGTTAATAAAAGACCTCAATGTCAAAGGAGCTAATTTTACGGCTAAAAGAGGAACTGCTGTTCGAAATATTTCTTTGGTGCAGGATAATGCCGAACAAATAGAAGGAAGAGTAAACGGTCAGCACATCGTTATTCTTACCAAATTTGTTAAGAAAACATAAAAATTGCCAGAAGATCCATATTCTAATATTCACTCCGCATCAAAACAAGATCATTTTATTGTTCGACGACAGCTTCAGCACGACTGCAGGAAGGTTTCGTCCACCGACGACGGGGATAACACAACTGCAGCAGAGATTCGTATCCTGTTGATATGCTCCACCTATCTGCAGGAATATTTTGTGCCCTGATGACGAAGAACATCATATTGCAGGATGGTTTTATTGTAAGAAGAAGAAGGGTTTGTGGTAAAAAGCAAAAAACATACACGTATTAAGTGTTAAAATATTGAAAATGTGCTAGTTAGTTTTTAAATTAAAAAACAATTTGATGCGTTGTCATCAAATAATGTATAACTAACTTAAATATTTTTAGTATGAATACTCCATATCTTAGCCGATTCCGCCATGGAGGTTTTTTGCAGTACATGAAAGACATACTGTCTTTATTAGTTCAGCAAGACCTAAACACATTACAATTAACGACCCAGAAAGCAGCATTAGAAGCACCAGTAGAAAAAATAGACGCTGCTTTTCAACAAGAAAAAGGAAGCACTCTTACTCAGGAAATCATCTTATTAGATGAACGAAGAGATAGAGCTATTGTAGGGATAAAAACCCTTGCAGAGGCATATACTTATCATTTTAAAGCAGCAGTAGCAGAAGCAGGAAGAGCCATTCTTTCTATGATACAGGCACATGGAACCAGTATTCAGCGGATGAGCTATCAGGAAGAAACGGCAACACTGGATAATATTATAGATGAATTAGAAAACGATCGAGAACTGGTAGCATCTGTGCGGAGGTTACATTTAGAATCCTGGGTCACAGAACTAAAATCAGCGAATACATTATTTACTCATAGCTATCTGGAAAGAGTAGAAGAAACTGCAGCAAACCAGGTATATGATATTAAAGAGTTGCGAAAAGAAGCAACAGATGCTTATCGGATTCTCATGCGTCATATCGAAGCACATGCTACCCTGGGTAATCATGAAGTATATCCGATTCTGGTCAATCAAATAGATGTTTTAGCAGGACAGTATAATCAGGTCATAGAGAACAGAGCAGCTACCAAGGTATCCAGTCAGGTAGTATCCAGTGATGGACAAAACTTCTAATCCGGGTATAAAAAGGCATGTTTATAGTACGACATAATTCCTGTTTATAGACAATTCATATTCAGGAAATAAAAATCTTTTGATAGATGACAATAGCTGTTATTGAAATGGTTACTGTTTTTTTGTTGCAAAAACAGAATAGAAGGAAATAAAAGAAACCTTTCCATTATGTTTAATTCTTACGAGTGCTTTTAGCCATAGGTAATAGATATGTATAAGCTAAAAAAGTATGTATAATATTAGATAGGGGGTGCCTGTGCCTTTTTATTAAAAAAGGAAATAAAAATGCAACGAATCAGCTAAGGGTTTCTTTTGTTTTTTTTAAAAAAGAAGAAATTTTCCAGAGAAAATATAAGAGCTATTTGCTGATAAAAGATGCGGAATAGGAGGCTTTGTGTGTAGTAAGTGGTTGTTTTATAAATATATGCAGTATAAGGTTTGAGGAAAAACAGTATACTTTTCGAGTAAATAATAGTTAATTTTAAACCATAGTAGTTTAGTTAATTCTAAAGAAATAATTTGTATCAATCCCCATGATAGTATCGCTTCTATTACATAATAGTACTATGTAATATAGTTAAGATTTGCTCAAAATTATTTTTGGGATGAAGCCGAAACAATACGCTACTTCTAAATCTCTGTCTATACATACTAGTACGGTTTGCATATCAATATATTATATGTGACCAGATGATATTTCAATGGGCTTATCTTTTTGATAAAAAGATCTCTATTCAATGAAATATAAATATTCAATATGCAATGGATACGAATTGTTTTTATGGGGTGTATGTTTTGGTGCATATGCGAAGGAAGAGCACAAGAATCACATTCATGGGTGTTTGGTCTTGGGTTTAATGTAGTTGATAACTCCGGAACTCAATTGAGTCAAATATTAAATGTAGAGGATAATTGGAATATCTCCCGATTGATAAAAGTATCAGGAGAGAAACGATTTGAATATGACTATGGAGTAGAGTTAAACATGACATTAAATGAGTTTACTCAGGGAAAAATGATTAACAGTGAATTGAATACGGTTGATATAAATTATTTAGCAATTGATGTTTTATTTAAAAATTATACAACCAACTACTTTTTAGACCCGCGCCACTCCTGGTATGATGGATTTCTTACAGGAGGAGCAGGAGGAAGCTTTTTTGACAGTACAATGAATGTCACGCTAAATTTTGGTTTTGGAATTAATATCAAAATAAATGAATCTGTTCGATTCAATTTTATGAGCCTGGCAAAATTCGCCCTGATTAATAACAGTACTGGAAATGCGAATCATTTTCAGCACTCAGTATCTACCATCATCTGGATGTAGCTATAAATAAAAAATAGAAATAGTATGATTGATACAACAGTAAAATATTTCGTGCATGATACAGCTGTAGTGGATGAAGATTGCCGCATAGGGGAAAAAACTAAAATATGGCATTTTTCACACATTATGAGTAATTGCTATATCGGAGCAGGATGTAATATAGGACAGAATGTAGTGATTTCTCCAGAGGTCGTATTAGGGAATAATGTGAAAATACAAAACAATGTTTCTGTGTACACCGGGGTAACCTGTGAAGATGATGTGTTTTTAGGACCGTCTTGTGTATTTACGAATGTAACCAATCCCAGAAGTGCAGTAAACAGGAGGGGGCAGTATAGCAAAACGCATGTGGGTAAAGGCGCTACTATAGGTGCAAATGCTACCATAGTATGCGGGCATGATATCGGAGCCTTCTCTTTTATAGGAGCAGGAGCTGTAGTAACAAAAGATATAAAACCTTATGCATTGGTTGTTGGTAATCCTGCAATACAAATAGGGTGGATGAGTGAGTACGGGCACCGGCTGGAATTTAATGCCGACGGACTGGCAATATGTCCGGAAAGTAAAGAACAATATCGTATTAATAATGAACTGGTAACTAAGATATAAATCATATGGGAGGAAAGAATTTTGCATTAATGGGCGCAGCAGGATACATCGCACCAAAACACCTGAAAGCGATAAGAGAAACTAATAATAATTTGATAGCTGCTTTAGATAAATTTGACAGTGTCGGGATTTTGGACAGTTATTTTCCGAATACAGATTTCTTTGTCGAATTTGAACGATTCGATAGGCATATAGAAAAACTACAAAGGAGAAAAGGGATTCATACAGATTATGTGAGTATTTGTACCCCCAATTATTTGCATGATTCCCATATTCGTATGGCGCTTAGGAGGGGATCTGATGCCATCTGCGAGAAACCACTTGTACTCAATCCATGGAATATAAAACCTTTGATAGATATAGAAAAAGAATCGGGAAATAGGGTACATACCATTCTTCAATTACGATTACACCCGAGTATTCTGGCATTAAAAGAACAAGTCGATAACGGTCCCAAGGATAAAATCTACGATATTGATCTGACATATCTAACTTCCAGAGGAAGTTGGTATAATAGTTCATGGAAAGGAGATGTTAGCAAATCCGGTGGTGTCGCTACCAATATTGGAGTACACTTTTTCGATATGTTATGTTGGATCTTTGGTGGTGTAACGGACAATAGAGTACATCTGCATACAAAAGATTCTGCCGCTGGATATCTCGAATTAGAGAGAGCCAGAGTCCGATGGTTTCTTTCCATTGATTATGCGAATATCCCTGATGAGATAAAAGAAAAAGGACAACGCACCTACAGATCGATAGAAGTAGATGGTAATGCGATAGAGTTTAGCACCGGATTTACAGAATTACATACAGAAAGCTATAAAGGCATCCTCAGAGGAGAGGGATATGGATTAGTTGATGCCAGACCTTCTATTGAGATTATCCATGATGTCAGAGAGGCAGAAATTGTATCCCTGAAAGGAGATTATCATCCGTTTTTGAAAAAACCAACCCTGGAGAAGCAATACGCCTGATCCGGTAGCAATATTTGATACTCAATAAAGTCAGTAAGAGTAATCAAAACGCTAATTAGAATGAAATAATTATGATTAAAAATTACGAAAACCAGTGAGCACATTAACCCAGAAAACAAAAGATGGACTGGTGTGGAGTAGTGTCGATAAATTTACCACCTTACTAATTCAGTTTGGGTTAGGAGTGGTTTTGGCAAGAATTCTTATGCCCAAAGATTACGGGCTTATTGGGATGATTGCCATTTTTATGGCAGTTTCTCAATCTCTTGTTGACAGTGGATTTTATACGGCTCTGGTACAAAAAAAAGAAGTGAATAAGCGCGATTATTCTACCATACTTTACTTTAACCTATTGATAAGCGGAATACTGTACAGTATACTCTTTTTTTCGTCAAAACTCATTGCCAATTTCTATGGAGAACCGGTATTAGAGAAACTTATAAAAGTCATAGGGGTCAGTATCGTCATTATCTCTACCACTATTGTACATAAGGCAATGTTGACCACTCAGGTGAACTTTAAGACACAGGCAGTTGTCAATATAGCTGCTATTATAATCTCAGGAATAGTAGGGATATTTTTGGCATTGACAGGCTATGGTGTGTGGGCATTGGTATATCAATACGTAACGAGAACACTGGTTACCTCTGTGATGTATTGGAGTATGAACAGATGGAAACCGTTATTGATTTTTGATAAAAAAGCATTCAGGAGTATGTTCGGGTTTGGAGGGAATCTCATGCTTTCGGAATTAGTAAAGATCTTTTTTAAGAATTGCTACCTTATTATTATAGGAAAAGTATACAAAGCAGAAGAGTTGGGGTATTTTACACGAGCTACTTTGTTCAAGCAAATCCCGGCTACTTTAGTGGCTTCAATTTTACAAAATGTAACCTTCCCGATTATGGTAAAGGTTATTGAAGAGCAAGACAAAGTAAAGCTATTGATGGTGAGAAGTATTCGGCTCACAGGTTTTTTATTAGCCCCGGTGATTGTTATTTTACTGTTTTGTGCAGAACCATTAATCAAAACACTTCTTACAGAAAAATGGTTGCCAACAGTAGTGTTGTTGCAGATATTGTCATTAGAAATAGTGTTTCATCCGATGCAATATATCAACCTCAATTTTCTCAATGCAAAAGGGCGTTCTGATCTGTTTTTGAGATTAGAACTTATCAAAAACCTATTGACAGTTATTGCAATTGTACTTACCTATAGATTAGGACTGATTCCAATGACTATAGGATATGTAGGAGTATCCTTTGTAGGCTTTTTTATCAATACCTACTATACCCGCAAGTATATTAATTATCCAGCATTAGAGCAACTAAAAGATTTGGCTCCCTATATCATGACTAGCGTAGGAATTGGAGCATTAACTTTTTTAATATGCAGAGGGCTGCCTTCGGGGCTTATACAATTGGTAGTCGGGGTCATTATGAATTTAGGATTTTACATCGTGCTCGCTTATGTGTTTAAGTTCAGAGAACTTACGGAAATTCAGGAAATCCTTATGAAGAAATTAAAATCAAAATAAAGAAGCAAAGGTGATATGAAAAAAAACACAAACCAAATAAAACCATTTTTGAAATGAAAAATATGCTTAAAAAAGGGATCGCTGGGGGGCTAAATATCATCATGTTTTTTTTGAGAAACAAGAAAAAGAAAGCCTCCTTAATGGAGTTTGCCAGTAAAATCCTGATGAATAAAACGAATGAGGTAGAATATGATCCGGATTATGATATGTACTGGTTAAAAGACAATGGGGAGTACCTCTATATAGTACCTAAACCATATTTTAACTTTAGTAAAGATAAATTGTTTGCCAGTATAGAACGCATTGCCTGCCAATATTATATTCCCAAAAAAGGAGATGTTATTCTGGATATCGGAGCTGGTATTGGTACAGAAACCCTGTATTTTTATGAAAAGACAGCCCATCAGGGACAAATATATTCTGTAGAGGCAAGTGCTGCCAGTCACAGCCGGTTAGAAAGTTTGTGTAAGAAGAATAAGATTGATATATCAGAGAACTTGCATCTGGCGATAACAGATAGTAATCAAAAAGTATGGATAGAAGAATCCGACACCTATCAGGTAGATGCGGTTAATAAGGAAGCTAAGGGGATTGCAGTAGATGGGGTAACATTGGATCACCTGATTACTGAGCGAAATATTCATACAATTGATTTTCTCAAAGTCAATATAGAAGGGTCTGAATTACAGATGATAGAAGGAATGCAAAAGGCTATAAAAATTACAAAAAACATAGCCGTTTCATGCCATGACTTTTTGTTTGATGATCAGCGGAATATCAAACAAACCATGGCAGAATTTTTGGAGAACAATGGCTTTTTAGTCACATATAACACCACAGGACATGAAGTAGTTGATAGCTGGATATACGGGACACAACAGGTATGAATATCGTACATGTCATATCCACCTTGAACATTGGAGGAGCCGAGAACTTTGTAGTACAGTTGGCAAATGAACAAGTACGAGCCAATAGAGTAACCATCGTATTGCTGGGACAGACAAATAGTCTTCGCAATTATATACGAAATGTACATCCTGATATCAAGATCGTTCCATTAGGGTGGAAGAAGAAGTATTCCATTCGGCAATTTATGGAATTATATCGGCATATCCATGCTATCGGACCGAAGGTAATTCACGTGCATTTACACAATCCTTTTTATTATGTGTTTGCTATTTCATGTCTGTACAGAAATGTAAAATATATACACACGGTTCACAGTAGCTTTGATAACTGGAAAAAGGTATTTGTATGGGTTAACAGACTCCGGTATCTCAATAATAAAATAATGCATGTATGTGTAACAACCAGTATCTATAATGAATTACGCCGGACATATCCCAAATTGAAAAGTACAGTAATCAGAAATGGAATTCATCCGTACATTCCTAAAAGGAACATGGTCGCAATTAAAGATTTCTGGAATAGCTTCTCTAAAGTTCCTAAAAAAGGAGTTCGGTTTTTAGCGATTGGTAATATAAACCGGCATAAAAATTTTAAGCTGTTATCCCAGAGTTTTAAAGAGATCGCGGATACAAATCCTGAAGTAATGTGCGTGCAAGTTGGATTGCCACTAAATAAACAATTAACAGATGAGGTGATTGCGATTAATGCACCCAATGTTTTTCTGGCCGGAGAGCAAGAAAAAGCAGCTGATTTTCTAAAAGAGACAGATGCATTAGTGGTTAGTTCCGTACAGGAAGGAATGCCCATTGTAGTATTAGAAGCATTGTCAATGGGAGTTCCTGTTATTACAACTCCGGCAGGAGGTTTAGTAGATATTATTAAAGAAAACTATAACGGATTTATTACCCCTGACATGGAAGTGGATTCAATGAGTGACGCGATCAGACGTTATATCGCATTGCCGGAGAAAGAAAAAGAACGCTTGTCAGATAATGCCAAAAAATGTTTTGAGAATCATTATCAGATAAAAACAATTGCCAGAGAATACTTAGTAAACTATATCGTGTAATAATGGATTGGAATAAAAGATATACAGACATATCAATATGCTTTGCACTTAGCATATTACTATTTCATATGCTCTTTTTTCCGTCTTATATTATGCCTTTACCAATTTTATTTACAGGAGTAGGAATTATTGTGTTCTTTTTTTTAGGAGTATATGCTTATAATAAATCCTGGAAGCATCAACCACATTTCAAACAGTCGATATTTATGCATAGTCTGTTGTATCGATTATTGGGGGTATTAGGGATGTATTGGTTGACAATGCTCTATGATCCGGCAAATTTACCTCTGGAGATATCAGCGTCAGATTCCTGGAACTACCACTACTCAGGTGTTATTGTGGCAAATGCAATACACGGAGGAGATGATATCTTTGAGAAGCTTTCTTATTTCTGGAAAAGTGAAGCCGATTACGGGTTTTCGATATTAATTGGTACCCTGTATTCTTTCCTGGGGAAGAATATTCTGGTTATCAAAATATTTAATGCTCTTATAGGGGCTTTTACTGTTGTCAGAATCTATCAAATTACAGCTTTTGCATATGATGAGAAAAGAGCTCGGCTGGCAGGTATTATTACCATGCTGATGCCCCCCTTATTATGGTTTGGAGGAATTTTTCTTAAAGAAACAGTCTTGATATTTCTCATTGTTAATACAGCTTATTATACAACTAAAATTATCAATCAAAGCAGGTTTTTACTTCTATATGTATTGATTATTTTATGCCATTTTGGAGTTGTTTTTTATTTCCGGACAATTTTAGCGCCCCTACTTTTTTGCTGTGTATTGATGCAGTTGGTATTTTATAAGACTAAAAAGAAACGATATCGTTTCTTTTCAGGATTGATAACAGCCATTTTTATTGCAGGTAGTATATATGTGGTCAATACATTATCAATGGATAAACATCTGGAACCATTGATAGAAGCAAGTAAGAATCAATTCGGAACGGAATTATCCACGGCTTCTAAAAATAGAGGGATTACCTATGCAGCAGCCTTAATAGCCCCCTTGTTAATTGTAGGGGCAATTATAACACCTTTCCCTTCCGTCTTGGATTTTGAAGAGGCGCAATTGGGGATTTATGCACATTATCAGAATGAAATTATAAGGAATAGTCTGTACTTCTTTGTATTTCTTGGATTGTACAGGGCGGTTAAACTACGTAATAGGGAGACGATTTTTATACTTAGCTTTTCGATTATCTATATCGTTATTCTGGCAATATCAGGAATCTCATTTCAGGATAGATTCCAGATCTTATCCCTTCCGTTTTTAATTGTATTCATGTCTGATGGTATTATCGCCGATCACAAAAGAAAAAAGCAACAATGGATACTGTATTTGGGATTTATTTTTCTGGCCATTTTTATGTGGAATGTATTTAAACTATCAAATCGAGGACTTTTATAATTAAAAATGAGGATCATGGGTGAATTTATTCTTTTTAATACTTCAGTAAAATCGTATCAGAGGAAAGTGTTTTCAGGAACTTCTATACAATTATCCAGGCATTGGGAGTTGATGACAAATGATACGTATACTATTATAGAATACAATGATGTAAAGGTGATTCTTCTGGGCGATTTTATAGACTCTATAGAAAACCTCAAAAACATGGAGGACCATGCGATTCCCCGATGCAGAGGAAATTTTTATGCTATAGTAATCAGAGGCGAGCGACTATCATTGTACAGCAGTTTCCTTAGTATATTACCTATTTTCTATCATAAGGACAAAACGATATTCTCTTCTTCAATTTCGTGGATACAGAAATGGAAAAATACAGAATATACGATTGATAAAAAATATATTCTGGAGTGTTTATTATTTAACTATGGCTTTTTTAATAGAACCTTATACCAGGAAATTCACTTATTGCCATGTCATACATTTTTGACGTTTCAGGAGAATAGCGTTTCTGTAATTAAACATTTTGAAACCAGAAGGCTATTTACCAGTTTCCCTAATGAAGGAAGTAAGGTTGCCGGTACATTGAGTGACTTGTTTATCAATACTGTCAAGACGTATTTCCCTGATGACTTTTTTAATATCGCTTTTACCAGTGGATTTGATGGTAGAACACTGGTTAGTTGTGCGACACATCTAAACAAAAACTTCAGAACCTTTTCATTTGGTAAAATAGAAAATGACGATGTGCGAATTCCTATGCTTAATGCCGAAGAATTAGGCATCCCATATCATTATTTTGATTTAGGAACTGAAGACTATTATAACAATAAGTACTATGCAAATGCCCAAAAGTATTTATCATCAGGATATCAGGGGAATGGATTTTTATACGCTCATTTTTTGTATAGTGCCAGACAAGTGAGTAAGGAATCCAGATATCTGATTTCAGGTGTTATAGGGAGTGAGTTATTTAGAGCACTTCATACAACAGGAGCTGTTACTTCCCATGCATTAGCAGATGTTTTTCGAATTGAAAGAGAGCAGGAATTAATAGAAAGACTCCGAAATTCTCCTGTATTGGAGGTATTGGTTAAAAATGAGTTTCTTATGGAGTTAAAAGAGCTACTGGAAGAAATCATTGCCTATAAAAAAGGATTGCCTAAGGAGCTTTCTGTCAATCAGCAGTTTTACTCTTTTGTTTTTGAAGAGACCTTCAGGAAGTTTTTTGGACAGTGGATTGTCGCACAACAGCAATACCTCACCGTTAGGACTCCTTTTTTAGACTTTAATTTTATCAGAGAGCTATTGCAAAGTCAATATGCAGGAGCGAACAATGATTTTTTTACCAACAACCCACTAAAAAGGATGAAAGGACAGTATCTCTATGCAGATATTATCAAAAAAACGAATGAGACCATCTACCATCAGATGACAGGAAAAGGGTATCGCCCTATTGATGTTAGAGAGATGCGGTATCATCACAACATTATGATTCCTTTTCTAACCAAACGATTGAAACGCAAAGTAACCAAAACAAACCTGGATAATCTGGGGATTATATCAGGGATAAAAAGTAATCAGCAAGCCCTGTATAAAACATTGAGTGATGTCCCTTACTTTAATTTGGCAAGAATAGAAAAACAGCTCACAGAACTATCTCCCTACACAGTAGAGAAAGAGCGGGATGCTCTTCTGATGAGCTTATCATTAGTACATAATATACAATCTGTAAAAAAGAAAAAAGAAAAAGAATACGTATGAGAAATCAGATACCATAATCCCCTGATATATTCACTATGGATATGAATATAGTTGAGATCATTGATTTGTTAACAAAGAAAGTGAAACCCGATAAATAATAACAAAGAGAACATATGGAACAGCTACAATATTACGGTCAGCATGATGACTTAATAAGTTCTATAGGGGCTCTAAAAAAGTATGACAAATATATGAAAGAGATTATAGCATTAATGGATTACAAAAGTAAGTTCGGGTCCAAGCATTTTGATACGCCATACAGGAGCGGAATGGATAAAAAGAAACTTGCTGCTTACTTTAGAGAAGGAGGGTATACAATTCATTACAGATATCTGAATGAAATTGACTTAAAAACCAATGAGTATAAGAATAAGCATATTATTTACACCTCTTCTGAGGATATAGGATACCTGTATAAATCATATATAGAAGATATCATATATGCATTAGAATTATCAGGAGCAAAAGTAATTCCGGAGTATAAACACCTGAGAGCTAATAATAACAAGGTATTTATGGAATTATACAGGGATAGTCTCCAGCTCACAGAAAATATAAAATCGGTTGTTTTTGGGAGTCTTAAGGATATAGAAATGCATTTGGATACTATAGAATATCCAGTGGTATTCAAAACATCCGGAGGAGCATCAGGGACAGGGGTATCTCTTGTATCATCAGAAAAAGAACTCCTTAGAAAAATCAAATCAGAAAGTCCCAGGAATTATAAGATGGACGCCAAAGATCAGCTGAGAGCCTTAAAGCACAAAGGGTATATTAAAGAATCTGTATATAGAAAAAAATTTGTACTTCAGCAGTTTATTCCAGACCTCGTCAATGACTGGAAGGTATACTTTTTTGGAGAGAAATTATACATTTTCAAAAGACCAATTCTATCCGGAAGAGGGATTAAGGCGAGTGGAGGAGGATATGATAATTATTACTATGGCTTGGAAGCAGAAGCACCTCCTGGATTGTTTGATTTTGCATTTGATATTTTTCAAAAACTCGAAGTCCCGCATGTTTCTATTGATATTGCATATGATGGGACTAACTTTTATCTAATAGAATTTCAATCGCTCTATTTTGGTACGGCAGGGATTCCATATTCAGAAGGCTATTTTAGAAAAATGAAGGAGGGGTGGAGATTTATAGAACAGAAATTAGAGGTAGAAAAGGTATTTGCGGATAGTATCATCCGATACCTAAGTCATCAATCTGATCAGGTAACCTCAGAAGCGTATCAAGCAGAGTATTAATTTTTTTAAAAAGAAGCGCATGGAAATACTTTTTGTGAGTAGTGGTAATACACAACGAGGAATAACTCCGATAGTATACAATCAAGGAGTCTCCCTAAGATCGATAGGGCATGATGTCGCCTTTTTTACAATTAAAGGAAAAGGACTAAAAGGATATATCCGGAATATATTCATTCTGAGGAGTTACCTGAAAAGACATTCTTATGATGTCATACACGCTCATTATTCATTAAGCGGAATGGTTGCCTCCTTGGCAGGAGCATCCCCTTTAGTAGTTTCCCTTATGGGAAGCGATGTCAAAGCATCTTCGCTGATTGCCTGGGGAATTTCACTTTTTAAAAAAATCTTTTGGAAAAAAGTGATTGTAAAATCTAAAGATATGAAAGAAGCTACCGCTATGGAAGAAGTAAAAATACTTCCGAATGGAGTAGATTTTGATACATTCAAGCCTATTTCCAAGAAAAAGTCTCTGGAGAAAACGGGCTGGTGTCCGTATAAAAAACATATTCTTTTTGCGGGAAACCCGAGGCGAAAAGTAAAGAACTATGCACTGGCAGAAAAAGCGTTTAACTGTCTGAGAGATGAGTCTGTAGAAATGCATCCGTTAATCAATATCCCCAATCCCTTAATGCCATATTATTTTAATGCTGCAGATGTAGTGATCTTGACGAGTCTATGGGAAGGGTCGCCGAATGTGATAAAAGAAGCCATGGCGTGTAATTGTAAGATTGTGGCTGTGGATGTAGGAGATATCCGGGAACTGATTTCTGATACTTACGGATGTTTTGTGACCAGACCTGATGAAAAAGAACTAGCTTCAAAACTCAAAGAGGCACTGCGATTAGATGCTTCAAAAACCAATGGTCGTGATCAAATAGCACATTTGAACGCCAAAGTAATCGCAGAAAAACTGACTACTATTTATAAAGATGTGATAGATGATTGATCAATGTAGTATTACAACCGATAGGACACAACTATCTGAGAAGCAATGGAAGTCAATACTGGAAGAAGATACAGCTAATTTTTTTCAGACGCCACAGGCATTACTGTTTTTTGAAAAAACAGGAATAAAAACATTTTCATTTATCGCATTAGCAGGAGAAGATGTTTTAGGTATTGTTTCAGGAATTATTCTCAAAAAAAAAGGGATACAAGCATCTCTTACCAGTAGAGCAATCATATATGGAGGTCCTGTTTTTTCAAAAAAAGCAACGAAGCAAGATATTTCCGGACTTCTTACTGCTGTGATTGAGGGGTTAAAAAATAAGGTAATATATATTGAAATACGGAATTTTACGGACTATAGCAATTATCGAAACCTATATGAAGAAGTCGGGTTTTCATATCAGCCACATCTCAATTTTCAAGTAGCTTGTGATGATTATGCCTTAATGAAAAAACGAATGAGTAGTAGTAAATTGAGGCAAATAAAGAAGAGCATCAAAGCAGGAGCCAGTATCCAAACAGCTACAACAGAAGCGGAGATAAAAGCGTATTACACTTTATTATATCACCTGTACAAAACAAAAGTAAAAACTCCATTACCGACATATCAGTTTTTTAAAAAACTTTGGGAGACCAATACAGCAGTATTCTTATTAATAGCTTATAAGGATGAAATTATAGGAGGTATTGTATGTCCTGTTTTTTCTGACAAAGTGATTTATGAATGGTTTATATGCGGAATGGATAGAGTGTATAAAGACGTGTATCCCAGTGTATTGGCGACGTGGGCTGCTATGGAATATGCCCATCGTCATCACATTGCTTGTTTTGATTTTATGGGAGCCGGGAAACCCGAAGAAGCATATGGGGTTAGAGAATTCAAATCAAAGTTCGGAGGAGTAGAAGTAGAATACGGTCGTTTTTTGTGTGTCTCAAAACCCATTTTGTATGAGATAGGCAAAACCGCTGTAAAAGTATTAAAGAGAAAAAAGTAAGCATTTCTGTTCGAAAAGCGAATAAAAAATAAACGATACTATGAGAGTATTAATAGATATAGGGCATCCCGGACATGTACATTTATTTAGAAATTTTGCTAATATCATGATGGCTAATGGTCATCATATCCTATTTACATGCAGAGAAAAAGAGTTTGAAATAGAACTACTCAAGGCAGCAGGGTTCTCATATGTCTCTTTTGGGAAAAAATATTCCAGTACCATAGGGAAATTAATAGGTCTTATCAAGTTCGATATTATGGAATTTATCGAAGGTGTAAAGTTTAAACCTGATATATTAATGAGTCACGGATCGCCATATGCCGCCCATGCAGCAAAGATGTTGGGGAAACCACATATATCCCTGGAGGATTCCGGTAATTGGGAACAGATGAAAATATACCTTCCCTTTACAGCATGTGTATTAACACCAGATGTACTTTTTGAAGATCTGGGAACAAAACAAATACGATATACTTCATATCACGAATTAGCATATTTACACCCACATTATTTTCAGTCAACAGGAAAAGCACGTGAAATTTTAGGGTTAAAAGAAGGAGAGCAATATGTGATTTTGCGATTTGTCTCATGGAACGCATCTCATGATAAAGGGCAGCGGGGGTTTTCGGAAAAAGAGAAGGAAAGGATCATTTCTTACTTGTCTTCCAGGTATAGAGTATTTATTACTTCAGAGGGAGATTTGCCAGTACAATATGAATCTTTTAGAATAAAGATTTCTCCGGAGAAAATTCATGAGGTATTGGCAGAAGCGATATTCTTTGTAGGAGAAGGAGCAACAATGGCAGCAGAGTCTGGTGTTTTAGGAACCCCTTCAATTTATGTGAATTCTATCCGAAGAGCTTATAATGAAGATCAGGAACAATATGGACTGGTTTTTAATTTTCAGAATGAAGAAGGAGTTTTTGAAAAAATAAAGGAAATAGAACAACTTCCGAATATAAAAGAAACCTTTCAGAAGAGACGAGAAAAAATGCTGGCAGATAAGATCGATCTTACCGCTTTTATGGTGTGGTTTGTAGAAAATTACCCCGCAAGTAGAGAAGAAATAAGAGAGAATCCGGCACTTCAATTAAATTTTTAAAAACCTATGGATTTTACAATTCAGATATACACACAATTTTTAAAGAGCCTACAAGCTGGCGGTTATTGTTTTCAAACTGTAGAACAATACCTGAATACTCCTAAAGAACGGACGATTATGCTGAGGCACGATGTAGACTTATTACCGCTTAATTCGTTAGGTTTTGCAGAAATACAATCAGATTTGGGGATTGTAGGAACCTATTATTTCCGGGCAGTTCCCGAAAGCTGGAATGAAGAAGTAATCACCTATATAGCATCGCTGGGACATGAAATAGGATATCATTACGAGTGTTTGACTACCTGTAATGGAGATATGGAGAAAGGGATTGTAGATTTTGAAGAAAATCTGAACGCATTAAGAAAATTGGCTCCTGTAAAAACGATCTGTATGCATGGAAGTCCAATGTCTAAATATGATTCTAAAGACCTATGGAAACAATATCGGTATCAGGCATATGATATAATAGGTGAACCGTATTTTGACATTAATTTTGATGAGGTGTTTTATATAACAGATACAGGTAGAAAGTGGGATGGACATGCTGCCAGTGTACGAGATAAAGTACAAACCAGCTTTACCCAAAGATACCATACCACAAAGGAAATTATTGATGCTATCGCAGCAGGAGATTTTCCGTCTAGAGTGATGTTCACTTTTCATCCGCAGCGCTGGAGTGATAACTTTATTAAGTGGGGAAAAGAATTAGTCGTACAAAATGTGAAAAATGTTATAAAAAAACATTTTTACGTCAATCGATAAGCTATGATTTTTAATTCTCTGGATTTTGCCCTTTTCCTGCCAATTGTATTTGTACTGTACTGGTTTGTAGTTGCCAAAAGTTTAACATTACAAAATGGGTTGATTGTCATTGCTAGCTATGTGTTTTACGGATGGTGGGATTGGAAGTTTTTAACACTGATTCTTTTTAGTAGCATCGTAGATTATACCGTAGGCTTGGAAATGAAGAAAGCATCAGCTCCTCTTCGGCGTAAGGCACTTTTATGGACCAGTATAGGGGTGAATTTAGGCTTTTTAGGATTCTTTAAGTACTACAATTTTTTTATAGAAAACTTTCAAAGTGCTTTTTCCCTTTTTGGAACTGAAATAGCAGTCAATACATTAAATATTATATTGCCAGTGGGGATTAGTTTTTATACGTTCCAGACATTGAGTTATTCAATCGATGTCTACCGAGAGAAGATAGAACCTACCAGAGATTTTATTGCATTTAGTGCTTTTGTTAGTTTTTTTCCTCAGTTGGTAGCAGGTCCTATTGAGAGAGCAACTAATCTATTACCCCAGTTTTATAAAAAAAGAGTGTTCTCATACGAAAAAGCTGCTGATGGAATGCGGCAGATACTGTGGGGATTGCTAAAAAAAATGGTAATAGCCGATAACTGTGCAGAATATGCCAATCTGATTTTTAATCATTCAGAAAATTATTCAGGAAGTACATTACTTCTGGGAGCATTGTTTTTTACATTTCAGATTTATGGAGATTTTTCGGGCTATTCTGATATCGCAATAGGAACGTCTCGTTTATTTGGGTTTCATCTGAACCGAAATTTTGCATATCCCTATTTTTCCCGGAATATAGCTGAGTTCTGGAGAAGATGGCATATCTCTCTGTCTACCTGGTTTAGAGATTATGTATATATCCCTTTAGGCGGGAGCAAAGGGGGGACAGGAATGAAAATTCGCAATACGTTTATCATCTTTATCGTCAGTGGGTTTTGGCATGGGGCGAACTGGACGTTTATTGTTTGGGGAATATTAAACGCCTTATATTTTTTGCCATTGCTATTGACCAATAAGAATAGAAATTACCTGAATACTGTTGCAGAAGACCGATGGTTTCCTTCTCTGAGAGAATTAGTTCAGATAGGGATAACATTTCTGCTAACAGCGATTGCCTGGATATTTTTTAGAGCAGAAAACATAACCCATGGAGTGGAATACATCGCATCGATGTTTTCAGGTTCATTGTTTAGCTATCCCGAAGTAATGTCCGTAAAAGTACTGTTGTTGGTGATGTGCTGTCTGGTAATTGAATGGTTAGGGAGGCATTATGAACATGCATTAGCACATTTGCCAACTGCTTTTCCTCTAATGGTGAGATGGATTATTTATGGAGGTTTTGTCGTACTGCTATTTTATTTTACAGGAAAACAACAACAATTTATTTATTTTCAATTTTAATGAGAAAGTTCCTATATAAATCATCACTCTTTATCGCTATTTACTTATTGGCGTTATTTTTATTGCCATTGTTAGAAGAAAACAAAGAGACTTCAGATGCTTTTATGGCAGCAATGAACGATAAGCATATGGCAGCTTCAAAGATTAAAAAACCAAAAATTATCCTTTTGGGAGGATCTAATCTGGTCTTTGGAGTAAATAGTAAACAAATAGGAGAAGCAGTAGGAATGCCTATAGTAAATATGGGATTGCATGCACAGTTAGGTTTAGAATTTATTCTCAACGAGGCAAAAAATCTGATTCGGGACAATGATGTGGTGATCTTATCTATGGAACATTTGATGACCTTGGAAGGGAATAAGGAATTACAGTCATTAGCAGCGTATTATTATCCTGAATCAAGAACCTACTATGATAAAGAAGAAAGAGGACTTTCTTTTTTTCTGGAAGATCGGCATTTGTCTTTCAAGAAGATTATTGACCGTTGGTTTGGGCTAAAAGAGTTGGATGAAGTATATAGTAGAAGAACGTTTAATGAAGAAGGAGATGGCACTTTACACCTTCCCAAACTAGGGCTAAAAGAATTGGGGAGTAAAGAAGTTATTAAAGAGCATAAGAAACAAGAAATACACGCATTGAATGCGTTTTTAGAAACAATGATGTCACAAAATATCACTCTGTTGTTTTCATATGCCCCCTATGAACAATCAGAATATCAAAAAAACAGAGAAGTGTTAGATAAAATACATGAGACCATAAAGGAAAAATTGAAATGGGAAATTATATCAGAACCCGATGATTTTGTTTATCCGGCGGACTACTTTTTTGATAGCGTATATCATTTAAATAAGGAAGGGAGAAGTATACATACGACCAGACTTATCGAAAAATTGAAAAATAGATATGGGAAAAAATACGATAAAGCTTGATTTACAGGGGATAAATACCCCGTAGAAACACCTGTTTTGATATTTTTTATCGGGATTCTTTGATTTATATCTTAATTATTATAGAAAAAAAGTACTTTTTGTGTAGGGTTTTTACTACTTCTGTGTGTGTTAAGCGCTAATGGGCTACGGTTTTTGTGTAGAAAACAAGCAAGAGTTTGATTTACAGTGTATTTAGGTAGTAATACTACGGTAAATCCGTTCTGTATATTCGGTTGTATATCATAACTTTAAGTGTGTAACCAAGACTTAAATATATGAGTAAACTAATTAATAAAAACCTATTTAGAAAAGAAGGTAAAACTTCTGAACTTATCGAGCCGAACCCATATCAGTTTAGAACATATTTTATTAATTTAAACTTACATAATGATTAGCAGAACAGTGGGGGCTGAAGCTATTCATTATTTCAAAACAAAAAACCAACATCTTACAACACCTGTTTCTTCAGACTCTCAACCTTATACGATAAGGGATACCCGTAAGATAACATTAGAACAAATAATAACCAGACGATTAGGTAATCAAGTCTGTGAATTTATCAGTGAACAAGTAAACCATATGAGATTACAAGATGTTTTCTTATGTGATACCAGAAAAGTAAATGGGATACTCGATTCAGATATTTACACTTGCAGTGCGATTATTAATCTTCATAGAGTTAATGATTATAGAAGAATAAACAAATTCTTTGAATCCGTTAATATGAAGTTACCCGAAGGAGGTCTTTTCATTAATAATGTTGAGACCTATGAAACGCGGAAAAAAAGAATATTAAAAAAATTTCCCAGACCTTTTAGCTATGCATATTATTTGACAGATTTTGTGTTTACCCGTATTATGCCAAAGCTAAAACTAACTAAAAAGTTATATTTCGATATAACGAATGGGCATGGAAGAGTACTTACAAAAGCAGAAACATTAGGTCGGTTGTATTCCTGTGGTTTTGAAGTCATAGAAGAAAAAGTAATCGATGACCGCCTGTATTTTGTAGCCAAAAAAGTAAAAAGACCAAACTTTGATATGGATCCTAGCTATGGACCATTGATACGACTAAAACGAGTAGGAAAAGGAGGAAAACCCATTAAGGTGTATAAATTCAGAACCATGTACCCGTATGCAGAATACCTACAACAATATGTTTTTGAATGTAATGACCTGAAAGAAGGTGGGAAAATAAAAAATGATTTCAGGATTTCTAATGAAGGAAAACTTCTCAGAAAATACTGGATAGATGAATTACCCATGTTACTCAACTTGCTAAAAGGAGAGATGAAATTGGTAGGGGGGCGTCCTTTGAGTAGCCATTACTTTGGGTTATACTCTAAAGAATTGCAGGAAAAAAGAATCCGGTTTAAACCAGGATTGATCCCTCCTTTTTATGCAGACCTGCCCAAAACACTGGATGAAATTATGGCTTCTGAAATGAGGTACCTGGAAGCCTATGAGAAAAAACCTCTAGTGACAGACATAAAATACTTGTGTAAGATCATAACTAATATCGTTGTGAGAGGAAAAAGAAGTTCTTAGTTGTTGTTTCGTAATTCTTTAAAAATAAGTTATTTGAGGGGATTACGTAATTTTTTTGATGGATCATTCTAAATTTAATTTTTAATAATGAAGGTAGAAGGATAATGGTTAAATTTAGAATGATTTTACTAGTAAACACAAAAAACAAAAAGAACTCATAGGATGAATTATGAGATTGAAGACGACTCCGGAAGCCTTGTTATAAAAGAACTATTTGAAAAATATATTCGCTATTGGAAATTATTTTTAGCGGCGTTCATTTTTAGCTGCATTGCAGGATTTTTATACCTGAGATATACTCCCAAAATTTATAGGGTAACTTCTTCCATTTTGATTAAAGCCGAAAAAAATGGAATGCTTTCTGAACTTTCTGCTTTTGAAGATTTAACTATTTTCAAAAATGCAAACCGGGAAGTAGAAAATGAAATCGAAATATTGAGATCACGACCATTGATGGAGAATGTCGTAAAAAAACTACATCTCAATGTATCGTATTATTCCAAGACAAAATTTTCAAAACGACTTGTCGAATTAGCAGAAAATAGTCCAATCGAAGTAGCTTTTCACGATATTGACATTACGACTCCCGGAATCACATTTATCATCAAGATTCTTTCCAGTGAGCAGTATGAAATTGTAGATGTATTGGGAAATCCCATATTACGCGGAACATTTGGAGAGTGTACTTTTACCGAGATTAGTGATATTACCATAAGACCGGATTATAGGCGCTTACCAGAATATATCGGAAAAAAAATTCATGTAAGCATGATCCCTTTGCTAGATGTGGTAGAAGGGTATAAGTCTGCAATTAAAATAGGATTGACTGATCAGAAAACCAGTGTGGTTACGCTAACCATGCTCACTCCCGCTAAAGAAAAAGCAAAAGAGATATTAAATGGTTTGATTGACGAATATAATGTGGATGTTATTAATGATAAAAACCAAATAGCAGAAAATACGGCTGTTTTTATCAAGGAACGTTTACAGATTATCAATAAAGAATTGGGAGATTTAGAGAAAAATGTAGAATCTTTCAAAACAGAAAACAGTCTTACAGATGTCAGTGTAGAAGCTTCATTGTTTTTAGAAACGGCCTCATTTAATGAAAAAGAAGCCTTGGAGACGAATATTCAGATTGGATTGGTTGATTTTATATTGGACTATCTGAATAATTCATCTGTGGATTTATTGCCTGCGAATTTAGGTTTTTCGGATCATACTATCGCTACAATGATTCTGAAGTATAATGAAATTGCTTTACAGCGGAATAGAATGCAGAAGAGCACTAATGAAGACAACCCGGCACTGATAACCATAACAGAAAAATTAAAAAGTATTGAGCAGAGCCTGGAACAAAGTCTGAGAAATCAAAAAAAGACATTGCGATTAAAACTCACGGATCTAAAAAGAAGAGATCGAGAGATGAGTTCTAAAATTGCCGCCTTACCAGCTAAGGAACGAAAACTACGAGATATTCAGCGGCAGCAACAGATAAAAGAAACATTGTTCCTCTACCTATTAGAAAAGAGAGAGGAAACCGCAATTTCTTTGGCGGCAACTGTATCCAATGCCAAAGTAATCGAAAAAGCATATAGTAGCAGAGCTCCGGTGAGTCCTAAAAAGAATCGGGTGTTTTTATCCATATTTCTAGCAAGTGTACTAGTACCGGTGTCATTAATATTTGTAAAGGACCTGTTTGATACTAAGATCAGTAGTCTAAAAGAAATTAAGAAAAAAATTCCTTTTGCGATAGCTGGAGATATTCCCAGAACTGACGAAAAACGAAGACTGGTTGTTGGAGATGTAGACCGGTCGAGTATTGCAGAATCATTTCGGCTGTTGGAGATAAATATTAATTTCTTACTCGCAAATACCGCTCCAGGTTGCAAAACGATTCTGATTACATCTACGATAAAGGGAGAAGGAAAATCATTTGTAGCCAGTAATCTAGGAATAACATTGGGGCGATCAGAAAAGAAAATAGTTTTATTAGAGATGGATTTGCGATCTTCTATGCTGAAAGAAAATTTAAGGATTCAACCTCATAAAGGAATTACCAATTTTATCAAAGATAAGGAGTTACAGATTGAGGATATCGTGACCAATGCTCCAACATTTAAAAGCCTGGATGTAATTACTTCAGGTCCTAAACCTCCTAATCCTGCAGAATTATTGAAAAATGAACGGGTAAAAGAACTATTTGCCCAGCTGAGAGAGACTTATGACTATATTCTGATAGATACCCCTCCGGTAAGTTTAGTAGCAGATACATTGCTGTTAAGCCCATATACCGATCTGTGTCTGTACATTGTACGATTTAATTATTCGGATAAACGATTAATAGAAGTTCCAAGGCATTTGTATAAAGACCAGCGCTTTAGGCAAATGGCATTGTTGATTAATGATGTATACCAGAAAAAATCATACGGCTATGGCTACGGTTACGGCTATGGATATGGGTACGGTTATGGCTATGGAGAAAGAAAGAAAAAGAAAGGAATTCGAAGATTACTTCCTAAAGTATTTAGATAAGCGGTATTTCTTACCTCCCAGGAATGCTTTTGCCAATACTTTTTTTGCACTACAATAGAAATGTCGAATTAATTAACAATTTGACAAAGCCTTCGTAAATATTTCTTAAACTCTTATTTTTTACAAATAATTAATAATTGATCATTTTTGCAATTATAAATTTACTATTTGTAAAAAAAACAAGATTGCTATTCTTTTTTAAAAGAACAGCAATCTTAGTTAGGATAAGACTATAGAGAAAACCGAAAAGAGCGCAAGTGAAGCTCTGGAAGAAAGCAGTGTAAATAATTATAATTGTCAGAATGTTATCAGTGAAGGGGTTCATGAACAGATTGACAGTTGCTATTAATTAAGTATGAATATTAATAAAATAAACATTCCTTTTTTATTACAGGCTTCTGTTGCCTCTTTCGGAACCTATTTTTGTATGTACGCTTTTAGGAAACCTTTTAGTGTAGCAACGTTCGAGGGGATTCAGTTTTTTCATATAGATTATAAAATACTTCTGATTATTGCACAGGTAATAGGGTATGCATTCTCTAAATTTATTGGAATTAAAGTGATTTCAGAATTAAAGAGTTCGAAAAGGGTATGTTACCTGTTAGCTCTCATAGGAGTATCGGAGATAGCGCTACTGTTTTTTGCACTGGTTCCTGCTCCGTATAACCTCTTTTTTATGTTTCTTAACGGAGTGCCATTAGGAATGATTTGGGGGATTGTATTTTCTTATGTGGAAGGAAGAAAATATACAGAAATACTAGGGGTTATTCTATGTTCGAGTTTTATTGTTTCTAGTGGAATGGTAAAATCGGTAGGATACTTTATAATGAATTCATGGGGAATTTCAGCATTTTGGATGCCGGCAATCACAGGTCTTATTTTTATAATACCCTTGTGTTTTTTTGCTTGGCTGTTGGAGAGAATTCCACCTCCGACAGCAGAAGATAAACGCATGAAAATGAAGCGGTTTGCAATGGATGCTAAAAGTCGTAAACAAGTGTTGTATCATTTTTTTGTTCCTATTACTGTTTTGGTTTTCTTCTATATGTTTTTGACAGCTTTTAGGGATTTTAGAGATAATTTTACCAGAGAATTGTGGGATGATATTGGATATACGGAAGATGCCAGTATCTATACCACTTCAGAGTTGTTGATTGCTATTGTGGTATTAGTTCTGTTAGGAGGGACATTTTATATCAAAAATAACCTGAGAGCTTTACATGCCTATCACGGGGTTTTATTGACAGGAGTTTTGTGTATTCTAATTACGACCTGGTGTTTTCAATCAGGAGTTATGTCCGGTTTTTACTGGATGGTGTTATCCGGATTTGGTCTTTACAGTTGTTACGTTCCCTTTAATTGTTTGTTTTTCGATCGCTTTATCGCCGCTTTTAAACTAAAAGGAAATGCGGGATTTCTCATCTATATAGCAGATGCATTTGGGTATTTGGGCAGTGTAATAGTATTGTTATACAAGAATTTTGGACATCCCAATCTATCGTGGACTTCCTTTTTTATTTACGGTTCATATGTAGTTTCTGGGATAGGGGTGATTGCGGTCCTTGGATCATATTACCTGTTAAATAAAAAGAAACATCACCAGACAAAGTATTCAATAGGATATCCTATTGAATATACCAATCTGGAAAATATTAATGAATATAATTATTAGCCCCTTAATTGAGTAAACCTATTACAATATGAGAGCTGCATATGACCTGATTATTATCGGAGGAGGAGTTTTAGGCTCTTTCCATGCATACCATGCATTAAAACGAGGATTACATGTACTTCTTGTCGAAAAAGATAAGGTCCCAAGAGGAGCTACTACCCAGAATTTTGGTCAGGTAGTACCTTCAGGAATGAATACTAAATGGCAGGCGTATGGGCGCCAAAGTTTGCAATTGTATAAAGAAATTCAACAAGAGTTTGATATCACTGTTAGAGAAGAAGGAAGTGTGTATGTTGCTTCTAACGAGGAAGAAATGCAATTGATAGAGGAATTGGCAAAGATTAATAAAGCTAATGACTATACCGCTGTTTTGCGTTCTAAAAAAGAATGCTTGCAAATACTACCTGGACTTAATGAATCATATGTTGTGGGAGGCTTACAGTTCCCTCAGGAAGTAACGGTAGAGCCTCGAACGATGATTCACCGATTGCACGCTTATATGGTAAAGATACTGGGATTGACGATACAGTATCAAACGACAATAATACATTGTGAATCAGAAGCAGGCAATGCACGAGTGCAGTGTAGCAGAGGACAGGAGTATATCGCGAAAAAAGTAATTATATGTAATGGGAATGAGTTTAAGAGTTTGTACCCAACTCTTTTTGCAAAGAGTGATTTAGAGGTTTCGAAGTTGCAAATGATGCAAACATATCCACAGAAAGCCTATACATTACCCGGATCTGTGCTTACTGGTTGGTCTATACGACGGTATGAAGCGTTTAGTGAATGTCCTTCTTATCGCGAAATAAAAAATAACGAAGCAAAAGAGTCTTTGCAACAGATGTGGGGGGTGCATATTTTATTCAAACAGGCTATAGACGGATCGGTTATTCTGGGAGATTCTCATCAATATGCAGATGCATCTGATATTGATGATTTAGGTTATGAGCTGGATATGGATATAGATCGGTTTATGATAGAGGAAGCAAAAAAAATCATAACATTACCGGCATATGAAATAAAACACCGTTGGTTTGGGATGTATTCCCAGTGTAAGAATGGTGATATTTTTCAAAAAACAATTGATGATACCATTCATATTGTTACAGGAATTGGGGGAAAAGGAATGACCGGAAGTGCAGGCTTTGCAAAGGAACATATCAGTAAAATTTTTAATGTGTAAAAAGATGAAACAAGAAATAGATTTGGCAGTATTCGATATGGCAGGAACGACAGTAAATGAAAGTAATGTTGTTTATAAAACCGTGCAGAAAGAGATCAATAGGCAGGGATACAATGTTTCTTTGGAAGAGGTGCTGCAGTATGGAGCAGGTAAAGATAAACATCAGGCAATTATAGATGTTTTAAAAAATGTAACAACGGAGCCAAGTAATGATTATATAGCAGACCTGATTTTCGAAAATTTCAAAAAAGCACTGCAAAAAGCATATGAAACGCTTGAAGTAACAGCATTCGAAGGTGTATACTCATTACTCTTATATCTGAGAACAAATAATATAAAGGTTGTATTAAATACAGGTTATGATAAAAAGACGGCGACCTTATTATTGGATAAGTTAGGATGGATTATCGGAACAGATATTGATGCCCTGATAACAATGGATGATGTGTCGCAGGGAAGACCCCATCCGGATATGATCTATAAAGCGATGGAATTATATAATATTACAGATACCTCCAGGGTATTAAAAGCAGGTGATTCTGCAATTGATATCGAAGAAGGAATCAATGCTAATTGTGGAATTACAGTGGGAGTTTTGACAGGAGCACAATCCAAAGAACAGCTTCAGAAAGCAAAACCTACTTATATTCTGGAAGAATTATCAGCATTAAAAGATTTTATTTAGAGTTTTTTGAAATTTTACTCTTATGGAGGCTTACTTGAGTATGAAAGTAAGTCTCTTTTTTTATTTGAAATGAATCATGTAATTCAGTATTTATAAAAGAATGAACAGCTATTGAGTAGGTTTAATAAAAAAATAAATAACGATCATTGTACAGGGAGAGTCAGTTCTGTTAATAGGCACATGGGGAGTTCTTCCATCAAAAAAGATAGCATCTCCTTTGTGTAAGATGACTTCTTCTTCTCCTATGACATATGAACAACTTCCGGAAAGAAGGTATTTAAACTCGTAGGCATCAGTTTCTATTTTTTTTCTATAAGAATCGGGTTGTATTTCGAGGAGAACTGCTTCAAATCCCATGGCAGCTAATTGTTTTCCAAAAATATATTTATAGGAAAACCCTCTGGCGTCATCTTCTTTCTCTAACAGGGCATTATCGCCTGCTCTGGAAACAATAAAAAGATCACCTGATTGTTTAGGCATACTATTAAAAAAGTCAGGAATCTCCGTTTCGAGAGCATTGATAATATTTAATAGTACAGGTAATGAAGGAATTGTTCTGCCATTTTCAATTCGAGAGATTAAACCATTACTAACATCTGCCTTGGTAGCAATCGCACTAATTGTTTTTTTGTTTTTTTTACGTATTTCTTTAATACGTTTTCCAATTCCAATTAAATAATCTTCCATAAATATGATAACTAACGCTTACGAATATCGATAATAAATGTTAGATGAGAAAGCAAAAACAGTGCATTTATCAGTAGGTTAACAATCAAAAAAAATAGAAAAGAAAATTTTAAATTAACGATGAATCGATTTGTATAAAGAAATCATACAATCGACCTATACATATTGGCGATTGGTCGAATAAGCCAAAAATTTGCTGATCTCTCCATGTAATTTTATCATCAAATAAAAAAGGAATAGATAAGAGGCTTTATTGCTTCCCAGAGATAAAAATTAAGGAGATGAGAACGATTGTAACAGGAATTATAATGATTTTAGGACTTCAGATGATGGCGCAAGAACATGAAAAAGGAGAATTCTGGGCAGATGATAAAATGAAGCATTCTGTAGGCTCTTTTGGAATTAGTGCAATCACGTATACCTATTTGTCATATCACAAGCGTTATCAGCATTTATCCGAATTAGAGAAGAGAGTCATTTCGTTTTCTACAACAATGCTTGTCGGTACCTTAAAAGAAGTAACGGATAAATATTCATCAAATGGAGTTGCTTCCTGGGCTGATATGGGAGCCAATGCGATTGGTGCAATAACATTTCAGGCTACAGTGACGATTCCGATATCGATTAAAAAAAGAAAAAAGAGAATTGCAGCCAGAAAACGCCTTGAAAAACCTGCTTTGGCTTTGGTTGATCATCCAAAAAAATAAGAAAATTGTTTATTTCATACATGTTGTTGGTGAAAGGGCATTTCTGATGGAGAAATGCCTTTTCGTATGTGTATACTTATCGGTGTTTCTCTCCTAAGGTATGTATTCGTTGTAACCATTTCTTTCGGTATGATTCCTTAGAGAGCCTGATAGGACCAATCGTAGTGATTTTTACGGGTTTAATTCCGACAAAGTTGAGAGTTAGTTTTTTCATAGCGCGATGACTGGGAGCTCTATAAACAAGTCGATAATACCAGGAAGGCTGATCAAGTGTACAGATAATACGTGCGCTTTTTCCACTTAATAACTTATCCCACCAAACAGAATTTTCTCTTTTCTGAAAAGCAAATCCAGGAAGAAAAACCCGATCAATAAACCCTTTCATAATGGCAGGAATCGATCCCCACCAAACCGGATATATAAAAACGATGTGTGCAGCCCATTTAATTTTTTCCTGAGCATCTAAAAGATCAGGCTCCAGCAGTGTTCTTTTGCGATACCCAAATGCAAGATTGGGGTTAAAATCTAATGCTCGGATTGAGATAGTTTGTACTTCAGCTCCTGTTTTGATCGCTCCGGCTATATAAGCAGCAGCGAGTCCCTGATTAAAACTTTCAGGATCAGGATGACCGTTAATAATAAGAATCTTTTTATTTTTCATAGTGTCCAACTGTTTTTGCAAAGAATATTTTAATTATCGTTTCAGTAGATCGAGGTTTACCTGATAATTTGATTCATGGTATTTGTAATTACATTATCATGAATCAAAGCTAGGGAAAGAAGTGTTTGAAATTCTTGACGATCGTCAAAAAGAAAGTCAATGTTCTTTTGTTAATACTCGCTTTTTTATTCTACTGAGTGTTTCTGGAGAGACTCCCAGAAATGAAGCAATATACTGTTGCGGGACTTTATGAAAAATGACTCCGTTTTTATTGAGTAAATCCCGATACCGTTGTTCTGGAGATTGTGTTACGAAGGATGCTACAATTTTCTGATAAGTAATAAGTTCATCTTCTGTTGCTAATCGAGAGATAAGTTCGAATTTAGAAGAATATTGAAGTAACTTCTCAATATTTTCCTTTTCGAAATGTACCAATACTGTATCCTCTAATGCCTGATAATTTTCTCTGGCGGGAACTTGCTTTGCAAAACTCTCCCCAGCACATATAAATTTTCCTTCGGTATAGAAAAAAGCAGTTTTATCATTTCCATTTACATTATAGAATAACCGAACCCAGCCTTGTAGAACGAAGTACATAGATGTAGCTACTTTCCCCTCTGCGAATAGGATTTCATTTTTTTTATAAGATCTAATGGAGACAGTATCTTTGAGAAGGTCAATTTCCTTTTGATTTAGTAAGGTATATTGGTTGATTAGTTGTATAAAAAGGTCAAACATAATCAATAGGATGTCGGATTAGCTATGAAATTACAGAAATACTATCTGGCTCGATTATCAGGATTTAAACAATGTAAGGTTTGTCCTGAGGTTGATGTTTACTTTCTGTATACTATCTCATGAGCTTACACCGAAGGAGCTTATTTTTTTTCTCTTTCTATTGCTAGTTCCTTTTGCGCCTGAGCAATATCTTTGGCAGTAATTTCTCTTTTTTGCATTTCTTTCTTTGCAGCAATAGCAGCCTCAGAACCTTCTTCTTCGCTTTCGAATACTTTAATTAATGCTACATTATCGTAGGCTTCAAAACGTTTTTCTAATTCGTTCATGATTAACATAGATTTTATCGGGAGGTCAAAACAGTAGGGAACTACAAAGGTACTTTCTTAATTTAACTCTTCCAAACACACATCTGTTAATCAAATATAAAAACTATTGTACGTTTTTTCTTGTTAAAAAGAAAATAATTGCAGGTTTGTTGTTTATTTTGAGTGAGTTAGGCTTTTTTGAAATGTTAAAGCTATTTCCAAACGACTACAAACGACTACAAACGATAACAAGTGTTTCCGAACCGAATAACAATAAATTGAAATTTAGCTTCGTACTGTCGAACAATAAAATTCGATAGTATTAACTGTTAACCTTAAAAATATATTCGTATGAACACACTTAGAAACAAAGTACAGTTGATTGGTAATTTGGGAAATGACCCAGAAGTTATCACCTTAGAATCAGGAAAGAAATTGGCAAGATTCTCTTTGGCTACAAATGATTATTATAAAAATAATCAGGGAGAAAAAATAACACAAACAGATTGGCATAATCTGATTGCCTGGAATAAAACAGCAGAGATTATAGAAGCTTATGTATCAAAAGGACAGGAAGTAGCCGTAGAAGGGAAATTGATGACCAGAAGTTATGAAACGAAGACAGGAGAGAAGCGATTTATTACAGAAGTTGTCGTCAGTGAATTATTAATGTTAGGAAAGTAAAAAACTCAAACCAATAAAATTTGATTTGAGTTTTTATAGGATGAAAAAGGGAAGTTGTTTCAGGTGATAACACTTCCTTTTTTTAGTTTATTATTAAAAAAGTACCAACCTATTGCCCCAATAAGTATCGGGAATATTAATAGAATGAACAGATGTTGCCCTCCTTTGTCATATCTGTAAGGGGTATATGAAAACGTTGGTAATTCTTTGACCAGGGAACTTTTAAAAGTTTTGTCTTTGTATAACATTGGAATAAAATGTTCCTTCCATTTCTCAGAAAATCCGATAACCTGTTTTCTGAAATCTTCATAACTGGCGGTCGAAGTTCCCGCTAGTTGATTAAAGCTCTGTTGGAGGATAATAGAAGGAGAAATATATTGCCACTGTTGTATCCATTGTTGTTGTTTTTCTAATTGAAGATCATAATCAGCAACAAGCGGAGCGATTTTATCTTTGACAAGTTTTTGCGAAGCAATGTATTTATGCCAAAAAGAATAATTCCCACTGTTGTTAGTTGCATACTCCGGATGGTCTCTTAGGTAATTGTCTAAAATTTTATCCTGTTGTTTCTTAGCTTCTGCTTTAATTGTTCTGATTTCATTGATCATTTTTGTTCGAGATGGGACAGGATAAATTGTATTTCCTAATTGACTGACAATCGCAGGCAACATAAGAACAATTAATACCCAAAGTCCTAATAGACTAATTGCGTTTTTAGCAGAAGATCCCACTAATAAGTTTACTATGAATGATACAGAAAACCAAAATAACATATAAACTGTTACCAAACCTGCGAATGATAAAAATGAACCGAGATTATCGGTAAAAGAAAAATCATTCAAAAGAAAAGTAAGTGTAATAATAAAAAGCGTGATAATGGCTAACCAAAAGAAGCGCAGTAATAATTTTTGCAACAACCAGATATAGATAGACATTGGTTGAGAGGCAAGGATCTTTAGAGACCCACTTTCTTTTTCATTAGACAGAATATTATATGTAAAAGCTATGATGAGTAATGGAAGTAGATAGATAATTACAAATGAAAGATCAAAACTTCCGAAAAGTAACTGAACAGGGCTTGACATTTCTGTATAATTTAAAGAAAAATCATCTCCATATACTTTGGGTTGTACATAATGAGTAAACAGGTCGCTTTGACCTACAGCAGTAAAAGTTAATGCCTGAGGTGACATAGAAACAACTCTGGGGTAGTAATTAGCAACGACCATTGGAGAGGTCGGAATTCTCCACGGAGAAACAGATATTTTATGTCCTTGAGCTACTGAGTCTAATAGGGAAATCATTTCCCGGTCATCTTCGGCAACTTGTTCTTTTACCTTTTGGATATCATAATGTCTTTTGTCTACTTTCTGTTTACCATTAAAACCAGCAAATAGCATAACAACTAATAAGATACCTGAGAGAGCCTGAATCCACTTACTTCTTATAAGTGTTTTTAATTCGTATTTAAAATTATATGATAACATATTTAGTATTTTTTTGTTGAAACAAACAAAGCTCCGGTACTGAGCAATACCCAGAATAATAAGATGATGATATTAGACATATTTCTGGATAGTGTCATCGATAAGGATGGCGCATCATACTCAAAAGGAGGTAAATTTTTCCATGTATCTCCTGTGGCTTTATAGGACCATTCTCCATATTTGGAGTTTTGTGCAAAATTATCATTCAAAAACTTCTGCGTACGGATTCTGTAATTTTCTGCTGTATCAGAAAAATCCCAATGTGTTTGATAGTCGGTATTGGCAATCGCCATTGATAAGAAACGAGTTGGGAGAAATGGAGAAATAATAGCTAATGTTTTATAAGTAATCGTTTGATTTTGATATTGTTCTTTTAAGAGGTTGTAATGTTTGAAATAAATCTCTGCTTCATGCTCTTCTCCTTTTTGCATTCTATATGCATCAAAATTAAAGGGGAGTTGATGCAGGCTGTCAACACCATATTCCTGTAGTACTTCTTTTTCTAATTGTTTAGAAGCTTTGCTCCATGGATCATGACCATCCAGTCCTTGTTTTCTGTCTTCTTTTATATTCGAAGCAAACTCCTGTCGTGTCGGATAAGGGTACTTGCTATCAGCAAAGTTACTGGCAGCTTTGGGAGCTGCAAAACAAGCTAATATCCATATTGCTAATGATACTACTAAAGATATTCCCGATTTCTTGAAACGAGAGGAGATAAATAAAACAATATTAGCAAAAACGATATAGTAAAGTAGATATACAAGGTATAAGGCAATAAAAGAAGACCAGCTAAATACACCATAATCTGATATGGAAGAGAGAACAATCGCAGCTATTATAAATAAAAAAGTGGTCATTATAAATACAGGTAATATCGCTGATATCCACTTTCCTATAGCTAATTTCCAGGGAGAAATTCCCTGATTGCGTAGTAATAACATGGTGCCTCCCTCAACTTCTTTAGTATATGTATTATATCCGATAAGGATAATAATCAATGGCATAATAAATAGCAGAATAAAATCAGGGGTTAATTCTCCGAATCGAGAAAGCCCTGTCTGATCAGCGGCGGCACTAAATTGAGCCTCATTTCTTTTGTGAGCTTCTAAGAAAATAGAAACACCAGTATATTTTTCTACTCCCTGATCGAGTAAGGATAATGGGAATTTAGGTTTGAAAGCATATGTTCCGTAGTGGGCAGCAGAGTGTGGGTTTTTATCACCCTGATCCTCCCAAACTGCTCGTTCGTCATTTTTAGCTTTTTCGTATTGCTCATTGGTATTTTGATATTGTTGTTTACTAACCAATAAAGCAATTGCTGCCAATAGCAATAGTATGATTGCTGAAATTCTAAAACGTCCGTCCCTTAGAATTTCTTTTGTTTCTTTTTTTATTACATTAGAAATCATACGGCAACATCATTAAAATTCATGGTTTCCAGATAGCACTTTTCGAGTTCAGGCAGAGAAATTTCTGAAGCAGCGAAATAATGTTTTAATACCCCTTGTTTCATAATTCCTATATGTGTACCGATTTCTTTGGCTCTGAAAAGATCATGAGTAGCCATTAAAGTAGCTACCCCGTTCTCACTCATCTTTTTTAATAAAAGACCAAATTCATTGCTGGATTTTGGATCTAAACCAGAAGTAGGCTCATCTAATAACAGGGCTTTAGCTTCTTTGGCAATAGCAATAGCAATTCCGACTTTTTGACGCATACCTTTAGAGAAAGATTGAATTCTCTTATGGAGAGCATCTTGTTGTAAACCTGCCTCAATCAAATAATTTTCCAAGACAGGGGTTGTCAGTTTTTTACCTCCAATCCCAGAAAAATAATCGAGATTCTCAACAGCGGTTAATGTAGGGTATAACATTAGGTTTTCAGGAATGTATGCCAGAAATTCCTTTGTTTTTTTAGGAGATTCAGCAGTATTAATTCCATTGATAAAAGCCGCTCCGGAACTTGGAGAGATGAAATTGAGCAAAAGGTTAATGGTAGTTGTTTTTCCGGCACCATTAGCTCCGAGAAGACAAAGGATTTCTCCTTCTTTTACGTTGAGATTGAGCGCGTTTAACGCGGTGAAATCTCCATATTTTTTAGTTAGATTTTGTGTACTAATCATTGTGTATTATTTAAGTAATGATAACAAGGGTATATGATATTATCATAGGAGACATGAAATAAGTAAGCTTTATTCCTGTCTTTTATTAAAAATTAATTAAGGTTGTTTATGTTAACTAAAGTGTTTTTTCTCAGGGGGAGGTTTGTTTAGGTAATAATCAGTGATTCTTACCTTTTTTACAGGACTGATGTACGCGAAATATGCTGTTGTTACTTCAGGTATTTTTTTTGCTATCGGATGGATTTCAGGAATGGTTGGAGTGTACAAAAACACATTTCGTTCCGTGGCAGATAGCGCATGACAATATTCACAGGATTGTTCTGCTAATTCATCTTCAAAAAGAAGATGAGAGGTCGTATGAAAATTGATAATCCTTATGAATATAAAGCTTATCAGGAAAAATAATGAAATACTATTTTTTAACTTCCAATTTCCCATGAGTTGATTGCTGAGGTGGCAAAGTAATCAAACAGGAAGTATTGCCCTTACATATTTGGAGTATTTTAACATCTAAGGAAAATTTTAACAGTAGAAAATATAAATCAGAGGCTGTTTTTTTCAAGAAAAACAGATCATAAGAAAGGTGTTTTTAGTAATTGTTTTTTAATGTTATGGATTGGTTTCTAGTTGTACACGTGTTTTTTTTACGACGTTTTCCATTGAAAAATTAAAAGGAGTAGCTGTAGCGCCAGTTCCTCCTCCCGTCATAACAATATCTGCACTTGTGATACCTTCCAGCGGGAGTTCTGTGCTAATCCCTTCTAAGGTAGGAGAATTGATGACACTACCTTCCTCTATCCCAGAAATTGCAGCGATATATAGTTTTGGCTGGAATTTAAAAACAGCTTTTTGATGAGGTCTGATACTATTTCTGAATCCGACAAGCCGTCCATTGCGTAGTAGCTGAGCATGAATAGCCCCTTTGGAAAGATGGTTTGTAACAACGATTCCTTCCTCTGAAGTGGTTGTGTTTTTGATACTAGCTAATTGTAGAGAGGTCGTTGTGTTATGTTGCGTTACCTCGAACTGTTGTCCTTTATCAGCATCCAGTTTTGTAGTTTTATTACCTGAAGAATCACTACATACTAGTTGCGTTTTTTGAGAATAAGTAAGTGGATGTTTTTCGTTCTTATGACAGTTTGTTAGAACCTTCCAGGGAACAGTTAATGCATCAAAGTCAGTTGCTACATTCTTCTGAAAAATAACAACAGAAGCAGTATTAATATCATTAGACTTATTAATAAAATTTAATTTGATATCACTCATGAGAATAGATTTAGGAACCAGATTGCAAATTTGAGATTTCTCTGTTTGATGAAAAACAGGTGTTTGTACTTGATTTGATTAGTCAGTAACAGAGGGCGGGCAGTATATTTTATGTGGTTAAGGTATCGTTTTAATATGTGTCAGAGCTGTAAAAAAAAGCTACTCCTTTTCTAAAAAGGTGTAGCTCTTGATCGCATTGCTTTTTGATGCTAAAAAAAGATTATAATTTATTGACAATATCTTTTTTGTATTTCTTTAATAAAGCCCTGGTCATTCCTAAGTTTGCTTTGGTAGAATCAACCGCCAGGTAGATAAAATAATCTCCTTTCTCAGAGAGGTCGATGATATGAATTTGATCTGTTAAGGTAATCATGATGTCTTGTATATTGCTATCAAGACCAAGTGCTTTGATGGCACTCTTTTTAGCTTTTACTACTTCGAGATTATAAGCAGAAGCGATTTCCGGGTCAAAATCATCTTTGTTAGACAAAGAAACATATGATACTCCGGTTTCGACTTCTGTCACTGATACTGCAATAAAACCAGGTACGTTGCTACTAATATCATCTTTGAACTGGTCTAGAAAGTTACTATCTCCCATATTTTTAATTTTATTGGTTTATTATTTTATGTTACTCATATATTTTAACAATAGTCCCAGTTTAGATAAATCTCTAGAAGCTATAAGAATGATGAATTCTGAATCAATTTTATTAGCAATGAAATATCCTTCAGAAGTTTTTGCTACAAGTTGATCTAAATGACCATTGATTAAGTCCTGTGATAATTCATCACACATTGTAAAAGCAGTTTCTGTCATTAAGGCGATATTGGAGTCATATTCTACATTTATAGAATCAATGATATCTCCTTTTTCATTTGCCATAAGTACAATTTCTGCATTGGTTAAATCTTGGATTTCTTTTAAATCGGGCATATTGTTAATTTGGGTTTATGACTAAAAAAGATCCTTAAGTAGAAAAAGGATCGAATTCTTATTGAAGATACTAATAAAATGTTGATTTTAAAACAAATACAAATGGTTTTGTGATGGTTTATTAGAATTTATTTTCAGAACTAAAATTTTATACCGGGAATGATCTTTTTTTTAGAAAATTCTTTTTTAAGTGATTGGTTTTTATTATCTTAAAAAGATATGATGAAAGAAAAACCTACCCCGGAATTAAAAAAGATATTGTCTAAAAGAAAAGAAAGATTTAGACATTGTAGAATCGGTAACGGAATTGTGACCAGAGTAGATCTGGAGTTTTTAAGTGAAACCATTGATACTAAATCAGAAGCGCAAATACAAGATAGCACTACTGAAGAAATAGCTCAGGAAAAACACAAGAGAACAAGCAATAATGTAGAAGCTGTAAAAACGTATATCGATAAGATGAAAGGGGGCTATTTTGGCAGAAGGAAAAGCAGGTTTTAAACACTACTAAATGTATTCTTCTTGATAATGAAGATTTAAATGCGTTGGTTTTTGCCAGATAAACTCCATTTCTTATTGTAATACCCCGTGCGTACCTGAGGAGATTTGAGAAACTAAAACAAAAGAATACTTCCCTCGCTCATGCGTTGTGTTAACTCAATAAGACTAACTCAACACTATTTTTCATGCTTATTTTTGGAGAGAACCAGATAACCAATTAAAGTAAAGTGGCAATGTAACGGTACTTCTTTTTTTGTAGTCAACAAAAATGAAAAGATGAAAACAGTGATTAGTGCAAGTAGCATAATAATCCTTTTATTATGTTTTGCATGTAAAAAAACTCCTGCCAGTGTTATTGATCCCCTAGCGATAGATAATTATATAACAGATGTAATGAAGTTTCATCACATACCAGGAGTAGCAATAGGTATTGTTAAAGATGGAGCGTTAATATACGAGAAGTATTTAGGACAAGCTTCATTAGAAACAAAAGAAACGGTCAATGAGAAGACAACATTTCAGTTATTTTCTACTACCAAATTAATTACTACTGTAGCTGTTTTTCAGTTGATAGAAGAAGGGAAAATTAGATTGGAAGATTTGATAGTAAAGCATATCGATGACCTCCCTGTCCATTGGCAATCAATAAAAGTAAAACACCTGCTTACACATTCTTCTGGGGTGCCGGATTTTGTTAGGTATGGAGATGAACTCTCAGATGAAGAGTTAATGGCTTTATTAGAGAAGGATTCGATGTTATATGAAGCAGGGGATCGATTTAGGTACACCCAAACCAATTATTGGCTGTTAACTAAGCTAATAGAGAAAGTAACCCTTATGCCTTTCGAAGATTTTGTTCGTATTAACCAATTTAGGGGCGAAAAAAAATCGGTTTACTTTTCGTCAAATTCACTAGAAGAAAAAGAAAATAGAGCTACCAGATACTTTTATAATAATAAAGAAGAAAAGTTTTTAAAATCAACAATAGACAATGGGAGAAGAGGGCATTCAGGAAATGGGCTTAACTTGACATTGCGAGAATTCATAAAGTGGAATGATAGATTGGATCAGAATGAATTACTACTCCCAAAAACAAAAAAGGAAATGTGGAGTGCCTTTAATTTTGAGAATAAAAAAGATGATTTTTTATATGGCTGGGCGAATTACATTATCAATCAGCAAAAATCTTATGGTTTTAGTGGAGGGAATATAACAGGATTCAGAAAGTTTGTAGATGATGATCTTACGATTGTATTTTTATCCAATGGGAGCAAAGTAGCAGCTCATGATATACTTATAAATGATATAGCAAGAATGATTATTCCTAGTGTATATAAAAAGAAGCCTGTATTAGAAGCAGAAGTGATAAAGCTGGTACTGTCAGGAAATTATAAAGATGCTATAAAAAAGTATAGGACTCTTAAGGAAGAAAATAAGGAGAAACCATTAGAGAACCTACGATGGAATATAAATGGAATCGGTAATAGTTTCTTGTATTCAGAGGAAGGAAGAAAAGCAGTAGAAGTGTTTTCCGTAAATGAAAGCGTGTATCCCGAGTGGTGGGTTTCTTCAGCATCAATTGCAGAAGGATATGAAAATGTCAAAGAAAAAGACAGTGCCGTTTTTTATTATCTAAAAGCCATCCGAAATAATGTTACTAATGAATGGAATTATAACGATGAAATGCTTAAAAAACTCAAGGAATTATCACCTTCAGAAAAGCGTTAAAAGAAAGTAAAGAATGACTAATTATAATTTTTTCCGAAAAAAACCTCATATTTGTAGTCTGATTTTAAGAACTAAAAAAGAAATATATTCCGATGATTTTGTTTTTCATACATAATAAGGGCGCAGAAAAAGCCATTTTCAAAGAGAAATCATAGGCATATACTTAAAAGAAAATATATAAAATCGAAGCGCTCACCTAAAATGAGCGCTTTTTTTATGTTTTTTTATTACGAAATGCCTGTTTTATTAAAAATAAGGTAGAAAGTATAAATGGCTGTTGATCAATTTTTTACCAATCTCTATGATATCTGTTGTAATACGGACAGGACTCTTTTTGTGTTAACTTATTGGTTTTCAGATTTTTGTGATTATTTTTTTGTTTGTTAAATTAAAAAAAAGTTTCATATTTGCAGTCCGGAACAATGTTATGGAAACAGGTTCTGAAAAAACAAATATTCACCATTAAAAAACCGAAGGTTATATGATTTTTATAAAAAATAACTTTGAGATTATGCCAGATCAAGGAACTGTCGTAATGAAACTTCGGGACTTCAAGATGTAGGAAAACTGCTTAAAAAATGAAAGAAGTCCGCGAATATAAGTATCGGATTTTTTTCATTCAGATCTATCTAAGTAAGAATCTTCCGATAAACATACATATTTTTTGATATATCATGGAATGAGCTGTCATCAATAAGTTCATATGAGTTTATCGATCGGTAATTCCAATTCGATATTAATAAAGTTATACATATAAACAGATGAAACGAAACGATGTATTCTGTTAAGATTTCAGAGGTACTAGGTATTTACAGAAATCAATAGTCTACATTTTTAATTTTTTGTACCAGTTATTAGAGGCTTCATTCAAGAAACCTAAAAGATAAGTGGTATAACAATATCGTATATATAATTATGAAGCCAATAGCCATAAAAGGGCAGCGGCTAAAAGAAATATATTGTATTCGACGAAGACTAGCTCAGGTTTATAAAGAAATATATCAGTTAGGGTACATGCCACTGGAAGTTCCTATTCGACATGGGTGGTTTAGTGAATTGGTACTTACGACAAAGCTGGAAAGGTACAAAAATAAAGAAGCTATTCTCGAGGTGTACCAAATCATAGAGAAGTTGTATTGGGGTAGAACAAAAGAAGAAGCTACTCAAAAAAGGTTGAAGGAATCTACTAAATATATGTTGCATAAAAATGTAACTACTATAAGTAGACGCCAGTATAATCAATTGTCAGATGCGGCAAAATGTCTTTGTATACCTTTTTACTATTACACGGAACAGAAAAAAATACGACTTCGGTTTTATATAAATTTTCCATCATTGGTATATAGAGTAAAGCTGACACGAGCATATGTTACACATCAAAAAAAGATCAACCCTGCTCTGGAAGCAGTCTGTGATTTATTGGAGCAACAACTTCTGAAGAATGCGTATTACGCTTTGAGCCAAAAAGGAAATGCATGGAAAGACCGTTGGGGTACTCCCACATCTAAAAAAAGAAGACAAGACATTAAAAAAGGGTTGAAAAACTTACAACGGTATACCTGTAAAGAAATAATAGATAAAGAAATATCATGGGAAAGAAATTAAGAGGGAAAGACCTTATTAAGTTAGGGTTTCCGAAGAATAACAGTATTAATGTGGCATTAGGTCAGATTAATAGATATTATAAAAAGAAAAAAAAGGAACAGGTATTACAAGAAGCAAAAGAAGTACTTCTTAAACCGGAATTGTTTAAAGGAGATGGAGTATGGGGAAAAATAGCAGAAAGTCTGTTAACACCTGTAACAGTAAAGAAGCATGCATTAAATACGACAAGAGCTCCTTTTATGATATATGGAGAAGATGAAATAGATGACCAGGCGAAATATCAATTGTATGATGCTCTGAAATTGCCGGTTTCTGTAGCAGGAGCTTTAATGCCTGATGCACATACAGGGTACGGATTGCCAATTGGAGGTGTTTTAGCAACAAACAATGCTGTTATTCCATATGGAGTGGGAGTTGATATAGGTTGTAGAATGTGTCTGACAGTATATCCCGTTGCGGTATCCTATCTAAAAGGAAAGCGATATCGTTTAGAGAAAATTTTGTCAGAGCATACCAAGTTCGGAATGTATGAAACACATAAAATAAAACACGATCACGAAATTTTTTCCAGAGAAGAATTTACAACAATTCCATTGGTGAAAAAATTAAAAGATAAAGCGTACAAACAATTAGGAACCTCAGGAAGTGGAAATCACTTTGTAGAGTTTGGGATCGTTACGATTACCGATGCTGAGAATGAATGGGGGATAAAACCCGGGGATTACTTAGGGTTGCTTACACACAGCGGTTCCAGAGGGTTAGGAGCAAATATAGCAAAACACTATACGCATTTAGCCACCAAACAATGTCCATTACCTAAACACGTACAGCAATTAGCCTGGTTAGATCTGTCGACACATGACGGGCACGAGTACTGGCTAGCGATGAACCTGGCAGGAGATTATGCCCAGGCATGTCATGATGATATCCACAAGAGAATAGGGAAGTTAATTGGGGCTAAACCTATTTGTAAAATAGAGAACCATCACAATTTTGCCTGGAAAAAAATGGTGAATGGAGTTGAATGTATTGTACATAGAAAAGGAGCAACCCCAGCAGGAAAAGGAGCCTTGGGGATTATTCCCGGGTCTATGACTGCACCGGGTTATATCGTTCGGGGGCGAGGGAACTCAGAAAGCTTACATTCTGCTTCTCATGGAGCTGGACGATTGCTGTCCAGAAGAAAATGTAAAGAAAAATTTACCAAAAGCGCTATCAATAAAGTGCTCAAAGAACATGGTGTTACAGTACTTGGAGGAGGGGTTGATGAAGCTCCAATGGCATATAAAAATATACATAATGTAATGGCTAACCAAAAGGAATTAGTAGAGGTAGTAGGCACTTTTACTCCTAAAATTGTCAGAATGGATAGATGAAATGGAAGAAAAAACTATACAAATAACAGCAGCAAGAGGACCAGCAGAATGTTGGTGGGTTGTTGCGCAGGTGCTGAAACGGTTTTTAGCAGATATGAAAGAAAAAAGAATGGTCTGTACGGTTCTTCATAAGGATCAGGGTGTTGAAAATGGAACAATTAGATCTGTAATAGTCAGGGTAAGCGGAGAAAAAGCAATGATCAAGTGCCAGGAATGGATCGGAACTATTCAATGGATTGGAACTTCAAGGTATCGAAAATATCACAAACGAAAAAACTGGTTCATAGGTGTACATCAGCTGGAAGAGAGTAAAGATGATACGTTTGATGAAACTCAGATTACCTATCAAACCATGAAAAGTTCAGGACCGGGAGGGCAACATGTAAATAAAGTGAACTCTGCAGTACGAGCTATTCATAAACCCACAGGAGTGATGGTGGTAGTAATGGATCGAAGATCCCAGCATCAAAATCGGAAAATTGCAAAAGAACGATTGGAAGAAAAAGTAAAAAAGGCTCACTTAGAAAGCATAAAAGATAGATTGAATCAGGAATGGGATCATCAGGTGAAGTTATCGAGAGGAAATCCTGTAAAAGTTTTTACTGGAAGTGATTTTAAGAAAAAACAAAAACGCAAAACATATAAAGATAAACGTAATCAATTAAAGAGAGCATTGCGAAACACTATAAATGAATAAAAATGGCAAGTTTATTAGATAAATATGTATTTCAGGCATTGGAAGCATATCCGTATGATTTAATGGAAGCAGTAGAAGCAATTAATTATGCCTTGTCATATGATGAAAAAAATCCGATCGTGCTCTGTCTTATGGGACAGATACAGGCAGAAGCATTAAAAGATTATGAAGCGGCAAAAAGCTACTATCAACAGGCATTAGCAGAGAATATATATTGTTTCGATGTATATCCTAATTATATCAATGTATTGTTGTGGAATGAGGAATATGATGCAGCTGCAAGATTAATTGAATTCGGACTTTCTGTAAAAGGAACCGATAAAGGGATTTTATATCAGAAAAAAGCCTTGCTTTTAGAGCATCAAAAAGCATATAAAGAAGCGTTGAAATGGTTAAAAGTGGGAAAAGAGCATACCTATAATGCGATGTTGATGCAGGAAATAAAAGAAGATGAAATTAGGGTAAAAGAGAAAATACCGAAGAAGAAAAAGAAGAGAACAGAAGAAAAAGAAACCTAAAATGGGAACAGTACACAATAAAAAGCGATATGGAGAACAATGGCCGGAATATAGAATTGTTCCGGTTCTGGAAATATTAAATGAATTAAGAGCATATGTTATCCTTTCTGGAGGGTGGGCATGGCATTTTTTATCCCCAGAAGGACACACAGAATACAAACATGCACATGATCATAAAGATATAGATATTTTTGTCAATCCGATAGATGTTCCTTTAGTGATGAGAATTTTGCAAAAGCAAGGATTTGAAAAGGTGTGGACACGATATGATATGATGCCAGGAAATGAAGGGTTTAGACGATATGAAAAAACAGAGATGTTATTCGAAAGCAAGTTTTTTCGGGTAACAATAGACTTTTTTGAACGAAAGGAAATCCCAACGCGAAAAGTAAGAGGGTGGAATATTGTAGAGCCTGTTTACTTATTAGGATTGTACGGGTCTATTCATTCCGGAGAACAATGTTGGGCAGTACAGGCGAGTAAAGAACTACTGGCTCAAGGAATTGACCCTTTGGATAGAGAAGAGTTGGTGACTCTTCCAAAATATCATCCAAAATGACGAGATAACCCTGCTATGAAGTAATTAGATGATTCGCGTCATCAGTGATATGATGATGCGAATCATTTCTATATCATTTTCAACCTAAATTTATTCAATAAAACGACTTTTTATTGAATAAATTTAAATCAGAAATAATACTAGTGTAACATTGAATGCAAACAAATACTATCGGCTTCTTCTTTTTAGGAAATACCCTTGTCTAATTGTTCTTTCGTATCTTTTAATAGGAGCCTGATCCTTTTTAGAAGTTTCTTCAGAAGAAAGTGAAGAGGCTTTGATTTCATTCTCCGGGGAATGATCAGTGGCGATGGTTTCCAGTAATTTGAGATAATCAGATTTACCAAAAACTCCATTAGAAATTCGGTAGTGATCAAATTCTTTCCTTTTGCGATCAAGGTCAAGCCTTATATCAGCGATATCTTTCATAACTATTTAATTTGGGACCTTGCAAAATTAAAGATATCCGGGTTTTTAGAAAAGAAGAGGGGCTTATTTATTACAAAAATTAATGTTATTTGAAAATTAAATTTTTATTAAATTTTCATTTCGTTGGCAATTTATTAAAGAAAGTGACAAGGAAAAATTGAATAGTATGTATAAAAATAATAATAAGTGTTGTAAAGTTGAATAATTTCGTATTTCATCAGTGTTTTTCAGGGGTTTGGTTCGTTGTATAAATTGTCAGATACATAAAGTTATTAAGGCTAAATGTGTATTTTTGCTTCATTTTTGAAAAGAAATGAAAATGACGAATGTTAACTTATAGTTAACTGGTTAGCGATTTTTTTTAAATAAGAAACAAATGAGTGAAAAGACCCCATTACAGTTAGACAAGGTATTAGAAGATACAGGAGCAGATGCGGCACTTTTATTAGATTTGGAAGGGAATGTAATAAGTGCGTCTCATGTCGATTATGAGCAGAACATAGCAGCAATGGTACAAATGATATATGCTATGGGAAGTGATTTATCCCAAGATCTAAAAAATGGGGAGCTAGAACAACTCTTAGTAAAAGCATCAGCGGGTTTTTTTGTAGTGAATAAACATGGAGAAGATGCAATCATAGTGATTTTTTCCAAAGAAGTTTCCAAAATAGGTCGCTGCTTAAAAATGATTAATACTTTATAAAACAATTTATATTATACCAAAACTACTATGTCAAATTTTTTAGATCAATTTATTGAGGATATTAAAACAAATGTTCCTGGGTTTATTGCAGTATCAGTAACAGAAGTGGCAACTGGAGTATCTTATGTATCACATTCTAATAAAGCAGATTTTGATCCGGATATCGCTTCAGCATTCAACCTGGAAGTAGTCAAAGCGAAATTAAAAGCGATTAGCGCATTAGGACTAAGTTCTTCTATTCAGGATATTATGATTACACTAACAGATCAGATTCATATTATTGATGTTTCTGAGAAAGTAGATTATTTTATCTATCTGGCAGTTGATTCTTCTTCTGCTAATCTGGGAATGACCAGAGCTTTATTAAAGAAATACAAAAAAGATATTGTTCAAAAATTATAAACAAGTGCGTTTTTTTGATTATAGACCTACATGTAATCTAAAAAAACGTTTTTTAAGAAAGGGAGCTGTTAAGCTCCTTTTTTTATATGTATATGTTTCTATATTATAAAAATAGTATGATTATTGTAGTGATGTTTTCCATTTAGCAGAAATGAAACCGGTTGATTTTTAAAAAAATCATTACATCCAGATTTTTTAAAGTATAAATGGAATTAACTACGGTGACATGAGCTTTTTTATGATCCGGAAAAAAATCGAATTATGATTAGAACAATACTAGTATTTGCAGTTGTTATATCTGTAGTAAGTTGTACATCCGTTAAGAAATTTAATGCGCAATTGACCAGAGAGCACACCGTTACGGAACTACATGCAGATGTAGATTATGCGCTGAAGAAATTGAAAAAACTTCATCCGGATTTGTATTGGTATATAAGTAAGGAAGTATTAGAACAAAAATTCGATAGTCTCAAAAACTCGATAAAAAGTCCGATGAGCAGTCAGGCATTTTATAAAAAAATAACTCCGGTTATTACCAGCATAAGACAAGGACATACCAGTGTAGGGATGCCGGGAAAAAGACAAACAAAAAAAGAGGTAAAAGAAAAAGGAGTTAGGAAATCCCCCTTTAAATCGTTGAGAATAGAAAAAATTGCAGATGAATTGGTAATAAAGAAAAATCATGGTAAGGATAGTACAAAATACGTAGGAGAAACTTTATTGAAGGTAGATGGAAAACCAGTAGAGGAGCTGTTAAAGGCATTTAAAAACCTTCAGACAGGAGATGGGTACAACCAAACATTTATTCCTCGTTATACAAGTACTTATCTCGGGTATTTTTATGAAAAAACACATCCTCAAAAAGATAGTGTATTATTGACTTTAAAAAAAGGAGATCTAGTCTATGAATCCTATTTACATGCCATCTATTCCAAGAGTAAATCTTCAGAGAAGAAAAAAGACTCCATAAGACCAGCCAGGAAGAAAATAAGCAGGGAAGAAAAGAGAATAGCCAAGGCAAAGAGAAAATCAATTCAGAAATACCGAAAGCATCATGGTTATAACCCATACACCAAAGAATACAACAGAAACTTCACACTCATTAGATCAGATACCCTTCCTGTAGTAGGGTATATGAAAATAAGAGGGTTTTCCAAAGGAAGGTATAAGGAGTTTTATGAAGACAGTTTTCAGAAAATGGATTCGGCAAAAGCTTCACATCTCGTATTAGATCTTCGAGGGAATCTGGGAGGGAGACTATCAGAGATAGATCATTTATATGCATATCTGACGGATAAAGAATATGTTTTTATCAAAAAAGCAACTATGACTAGCCGGACAAGTAATCTGTATCCTCTGTATCATTCACCTTCCTGGTTTATGAAGGCGTTAGGAGTTCTTTTTTCTCCGGGAGTTGCATTGTTTCAGGTTGTTACAGTCAAGAAGGATAATGGGATTCCTTATTTTAAGTTTAAGTATAACAAGTCCAGAACTCCTAAGGAACGCAATTATAAAGGAGCGGTCTATGTGCTGATCGATGGAGAGAGTTTTTCTGCGAGTAGTATTTTGTCGACCCATCTAAAGGCTACAGGGAGAGCAACTTTTATAGGAGAAGAAACCGGAGGGGCATACAATGGAACTATTGCCGGAGTATTTGCGAATGTAGAATTACCAACCTCCAAACTGAAAGTTAGGATAGGCCTAATGAATATTAGCACCCCATATGAGACCAAACCAGATGGGTATGGGATTAAGCCCGATATAACGATACCAGAGAAACACAAAAACAAAGATAGTATTTTACAAACCGCTTTACAGCAAATCGCTAAAACCAAAGAAAACTAAACCTGCTCAAGCCGGTATGTAATGGCTTCTTCGAATTCTGAAAGGATAGGAGAAGTGTTTTTAGGCAATACAAGTGTACAAATGTATTCATCAATACAATAAGAAACAGCCTTGTATTGAGCAAAGTTTTTAAAAGTACTGATATAGGCATTCCCCTCTTTAGAAATGCTCTCTATCTCCAGAATATTAAAATCAGCCATTAAGCCGGTTTTTAATATTTTAGAAAGCCCTTCCTTGATAGTCCATATCATCGTATAGCAAACAGAAGATGGAAGAAGATAGGAAGTGAGTAGGTTGAATTCCTGGTCATTGATGACACTTTTTAATGCATCGATACCTTTTTCATTAACACGTTCGATGTCAACTCCGATAGGATGGCTTTCAGGGAATGCTAATGCGATTCCAATAGTATCACAGTGACTAATACTTACTTTTGTATTATGAATGTGATGAGACTCTATAACAGGGAATTTAAAAATACCAGAAGAAATAAGAATACTATCAGCAGCTACGGTGGGAAAGAGAATGGATAAGGCTTTTTTTGCAGCATATCGCCCCAAAAGATAACTAGATTTTCGCTTTCCGAATTTTAACGCCTGTACTGTAGTAGTTTCTTTAGGATGTAAAAGATGAGTTATGGATTCTAAATCTTGAAGTTCTTTATGAATGATACAAAAACCAGCCATAAAAGTACGCTCTTTTCTCTCTAATGGTATAACTCCTTTTCTATACATAACCTGTCAACCTTATAATCTATAAAGATATTTAAATAAAAAAGATTTTTTACCCTAAAAAGCGTTAAAAGAATCGATTTTATGTAACTAAATATACTAGTGGAAGAACGTAAAAAAAACTTTTTTCTTCTGAAGTTTTCAAAGAAACATAAGAAGGATTGATTTTTTAATTAAAATGAGTAAAAACATAAATGTTAAGGATTGATTAGTGAAATAAAAGGCGTTTTTCTTTTTAGTCTTCGCAGGTGTAATTCATGAAATTTGTAGTAGACATGATAGAAAAAAAACTAATACTGTTTTCATGAAAAAACACCCCCCAGAGACCTTAGTTACACTTTGTAACCATCAGGCAAAAATAAGAGGTAACGAAACAGCCTTTCTTTTTGAAGATAAAGAGATCACCTATCGCCAGTTTGATTGTTATACCAATCAGGTCGCTAATGGACTGATAAAAGAAGGGGTCAAAGAAGGAACAAGAGTAGGGTATTTAGCAAAAGATAGTATTTGTGGGTTTGAAATATTATTTGGAACAGCAAAAGCTGCAGCTGTACTAATTACGGTCAATTGGCGGCTGAGTGCTAAAGAAATTTTATATATCCTCAATAATGGAGCAGCAGAAGTTTTATTTGTTGGGGAAGAGTTCTTTGATGTTGTCGCCTCTATAGCGGAAGAACTAATCACAGTCAGAAAGATTATATGTTGTAAGGGAACACATGGAGAATACCAGGAATATGTGCAATGGAAAGAAGAACAATCTTCTTTAGAAACAAGAGTAACACATACGGCAGAGACTCCGGTGGTACAAATGTATACTTCGGGAACAACGGGAAGTCCCAAAGGAGTACAATTGGCACATTACAGCTTTTTTTCCTTATTGCAGGGAATGTATGCAAAAGGAGATGCCTGGATGAATCTCGAGAGTAGGGATACTTTATTGTTGTCGTTACCGATGTTTCATATTGGGGGACTATGGTGGGCTATACAAGGATTTATAGTAGGGGCAAAGGGCATTGTATTGGAAACATTCATCGCCTGGAAAGCATTGGAATATATAGAAAAATTAAAAGTCACCAAAGTTGCTATGGTACCGGCAATGGTACAATTTGTATTAGCAGAACCCGCATATAAAAATACTGATTTCTCTTCTGTTACTGGTTTTTTGTATGGGGGATCTCCGATTACTCCTGCGGTAATGCGAATAGCAATGAAAACTTTTGATTGTGACTTTTTTCAGGTGTATGGGATGACAGAAACGGGAAATATGGCAGTATGCCTTCGCCCGGAAGATCATACAATACCATGGAATGAGAAAATGAAATCTGCTGGTAAGCCCTTGCCAGGTGTAGAAGCCAAGGTAATAAACTTTAAGCATCAATCAGTTCCTCCGAATACCATAGGAGAGATTTGCCTGAAATCACCTTCCAATATGATTGGATATTGGAATAATACAAAAGCCACTCAGGAAACGATGATAGATGGATGGATACATACCGGAGATGCAGGTTACATAGATGAAGACGGCTATATTTTTATCTGTGATAGAATCAAAGATATGATCATTTGTTCTGGAGAAAATATATACCCGGCAGAGATAGAAGCAGTATTAAGTGAGCATCCGTCAGTAAAAGATGTTGCCGTAATAGGTATTCCGGATGATCAATGGGGAGAAGTGGTAAAAGCAATTATAGTAGTACAACCCGAACAAGAAATTAAAAAAAGAGCCCTCATTAATTTTTGTAGAGGGAAAATAGCAGATTATAAAATACCCAGCACTATTTCATTTGTACCATCGCTTCCCAGAAATCCAAGTGGAAAAATCCTGAAAAGAGAATTAAGAGCCCCTTTCTGGAAGGGATTAGAACGGCAAGTCAACTAAGTGTCGCAATAAAAATCATCAGTAATAAACTAATAATATATCGAATAAACCTAATCTAAATTATGGAAACAACACAAATCATTCAGATTGAAGATGCTAAACCCGGAGAAATAGGAGGGATAATATCAGGAATTGATGTCAAAGAATTAAAAAAAGGGGATCCTGAACTGGCAGAAATAAGAAATGCTATTTATAGAAATAAGCTAGTCGTAATTCGGAACCAATCTTTGGAGCCCGAGGAGTATGTGGCATTCACAAGAGTTTTAGGAAGACCACAAGTATATTTTCAGGAAAACTATCACCATCCCGATTATCCAGAAATTTTTGTTTCCTCCAATGTCAATAAAGAAGGAGAGAAAGTTGGAGTTGCAGGAACAGGACATTATTGGCATACAGACTGTCAGTTCGAAGCTAAGCCATTGTCTTTTACTTCGATAACGCCAATTGTGATTCCTCCGACAATTCGGGAGACCAGGTATATCGATATGCATGAGGTATACAATAAAATGCCAGAAGATCTTAAGAAAATAGTAGAAGGCGCCACCCTGATACATGGAGGAAATAACAGATATAAAGTTACTCCTGACGATATCGATAAATCCATCCAGCAGTTGATTGATAAAATGAATGAAATGGTACCGTTTGTAAAACATCCTGCCATTATAGAACATCCGGTAACTGGAGATAAAATTTTATACATGAGCAGCGGTTTTACGATGAAAATAGATGGTCTAAAACATGAGGAAAATGAAGAAGCAATGAAGAAATTGTTTGAATTCATCGAAAAAGAAGAACATATTCATGTACATACCTGGGAGAAAGGAGATTTAATTATTTGGGATAATAGATATTTGCTTCATATGTCTTCTGCTTTACCTCCCGGAGAAAAAAGTAAAAGCTATAGAATTGGGATTTATGATGATCTTCCTTTTTATGTTGGATTAGAAAAATAATGGTAATGGCTTCTATAGAAACAATATATCCGGAGGTAGAAAATCAAGTGGTTGTCGATCATGATTTTATGATGGAAGTGTTACAGCCATATCGTTCACATACTACCTATTTGAAAAAAGCAATTTTTCAAAAGAAAGAAGAAGAACAAGAAAAAGGGCTGATGATGAAAGGAGAGTTTGGGATAGCAGATTCTTGTTATATAGATGATACAGGACACTTTAATGCAGTAGAATTTAATATTTGTTTTAATCAATTAGCATACGTGTTTTATGGATATTGTATAAAAGAAGGATTAATCCCTGAATTAAAAGGATTTGAAAGCGAGCATGGAGAAGTGTTTTTAGAAAAACAATTATCGCATTTTTTGATAGCGAGTATTAGTTCTTCATATCGAAGTCAGATCAATGCAAAACACTTCTATGGAGAAGTTGGGATTGATACAATTTCCAAAAAATCGAACTGTACATTTATAAAGATGTACTGCAGTTTTCAGGATGAAACCAACGGAAAATCCAAAGGAGATATTACGTTAGCTATTCTACATCCATAATAACCTATACTGTTAGAATATAGCGAATATTCATACCTCTGGTCAATGGTAGTCTCACTAGTAATAGTTGAGTATTACCATTGATTTTTTAATATACATACTTATCTCAATTTAGACTTTATTTATGATGACACCTGCTACTATACTTAGTGTTTTAACCCAAAGTACTTCTTCAGATCGCCCTAAGCTATTAACAGATCATATCAGAAGATTATTAGTGGATTTTTTAGAATTGGATGCCATAGAAGAGGTATCAGAAAATCAGGTTTTTGTTGAGCTAGGAGTAACTTCTATGGAAGCATTGCAATTCAAAACCACTTTAGAAGATGATCTGCAATGTCAATTGAGAACGACCTTATTTTTTGATTATCCGGAAATGCAATTATTAGTATCGTATTTGTTAGAAGAAGTGTTAGAGATGGAAGGAGGGAGTATGGAAGGAGTAATCAATGAGCGACATGAAACAAAAAAAATAACAGAAGAAAAGCTGGTAGTAGTTGGTATGGCAGGGATTTTTCCTGATGAAGTGGATGTAGCAGCAATGTGGGAAAAGTCCATATCCGAAACTGTTCGACAAAAAGAAGCTACTTATAATAGTGGATTAGAGTATAGGAATATTACAAAAATCGATACACAACGAATCAGGGAAGTATTAGGGTTCGAAGAGGAAATTAAGGAGCTAAGCAGGCAACAAACTATCCTTTATTCAGTATTGGCAAAAGCAATGAAAACATATGGCTTTTCTCTACAAGATTGGACTTCGCAAAAAACCGGAGTGTTTATAGCAGCGGATACCAATGTAGCAGAAAAACAAAAAACCGCGTATCAGATTCCTTTGGCTAATGAGGTATCCTATCGGTTGAATATCGTCGGACCAAGCGAAACAATTAATACATTTTGTACCAGTGTGTATGTTGCGCTTCATAAAGCAGTACGCTGTATTCGCGAAGGAGAATGTGAACAAGCCATTGTAGGAGGAGTAAACTTAATAGAGAAAAAAACATTTGAAAAAGAATCATCTCAGGGGATGTATGAAGAATTATTAAGTGCTACGAATTGTACAAAGAGTTATAGCAATACCGCGAATGGATTTCTCAGAAGTGAAGGGGCAGGAGTTCTGATTGTTACCAAAGAGAGTATCGCTATTGCGAATGAGAGAAAGATATTGGCGAGTTTATGTGGGACAAGTGTTGTGCATGGAGGAAAAAACTTCTCTATTGAAGCCCCAAATGCTAAAGGGATTAAAGAAGCGATATGGCAAGGAGTAAAAAAGGCAGGAATTCCCGTTGATACGGTTGATTATATTGAAGCACATGGAATAGGAAACCGTCTGGCAGATGCGGTGGAATTAAGTGCAATTAGTGAAGCATATAAAAAATTGAGCACAACTGTAGATAAGAAGTGGTATGTAAGTTCAGTAAAGCCAATTATTGGACATCCGGAAATAGCAGCAGGAATGGCTTCCTTGCTAAAAGTGATAAAAGCTTTGGAGTTTAAAGTTATTCCTGGGATATCAAACTTAGAAGAAGTAAATACAGAAGTGCCATCCAATCATTCTTTGATCTTAGAAAGATTTCCTAAGAAATGGAAAAAAGGGAAAACGGCAAGAAGAGCGGCACTGAGTAGTTATGCTATAGGAGGAGTGAATGCACATTGTATTATAGAAGAGTATACAGGTAGTATAGAAACAGAAATGGTAGATACACCAGAAAAAGAAAGTGTCTTTCCACAAAAACAAGCATCGCAATTATTGCCGGATACTTCCACTAAATTTGATAAAGAAAAAGAAATACTGGTTTATGGAATAATTGAAGATGTTTTTGGAGTAGGAAAAGAGACCATAGTATTGTCAAAATCTCCTGTCGATTATGGGTTTGATTCTATAAAAATCACACAATTTATACGACGTGTAAACGAACAATTGCATCTAGACATTAAGATGGGGCAAATGTTGGGGATGGAAAATTTTCAAGCTTTTTTTGATTTGCTTTCCCAGACAGATTATAGCGAGTTAGCGGGGAGTAGGGAGGTGCCTAAAGTAGAATCGATAGATAGGTTGCAGAGAACATCAGAAGCCTCGGTATTTCAAAAAGGGATATTTCTTATTCATGAGTTAGATGCTATGAATACAGCATATAACTTACCCATTATTTTTTCAGTAAAACAGCGATTAAATCCATTGACTATAATCCAGACATTAGGATATATGTTAGAAGAGTATCCGGTACTCAGAATGTATTTCGATAAAGAAGAAACTACAGGAGAAATTATGTACAGATTACATGCTCTGGCATCGTGTTTACAGTTGGATATTGATGAAGAGGTACGGTTATCTAGAGATGATGAACGGCTAAAGGAATTAATACGCACTCCTTTTGTGCTTACTCAGGATTGTTTGCTGAGAACTTATATAAGAGGAAGTGTAGAAGAAGGAGCTTATTACCTTATTTTTATTGTACATCATACGATTTTAGATGGGATGTCTGGAGGGGTTTTCATGACATCTTTTTGGAATATATATAATAGATTAACCAATGAAGGGCATTACGAAGTACAACAGCCGGAATACACCTTCTTTGATTTTATAGAAAGCGAAAAGAATTATTTGCTTCAGCAAGGAAAAGCAGATGGAGATTGGTGGAAGGAAAAAATGGAAGGAGTCACGCCAATGACCTTGCCCTACGACAGATGGGAAAATAAAGAGAAAGAACAGAGGGCTGTTGGAGTAGAAAAGTGGATATTGGAGGATGCACTGTTCTCAAAACTACAAATGGTAGCAAAGGAGTTGCATGTAAACACCTCTGTCTTGTTATTAGGTGTTTTTAATTTGTTGGTATACCGTTTAACGAATCAGGAAGATATTGTAATGTCAATGCCTGTACAGGGGAGGACTAAAATGGTCTATGAAAAAGCCATGGGGTGTTTTATCAATGTAATTTTACTTAGAAATCAGGTCAGTTCCACTGACAGTTTTATCACCTTCGTTCAGAGAATAAAAAAGTCTTTTTATGAAGGGATGGATCGCGCACAATATCCTCTGGTAAGCCTGTTATCAGACTTAAGACCGGTTTTAGGGAGTGTAGGAGCGAATGAAACAGTCGTTCCGGTATCATATACATACCAGAATATTTTTGATGAAATACATCAGAACGAAGCATTTTCAGCATTCGTAACTCCGGTATTTGAGATGTATCAGGAAACGGAAGATGAATATGCATTAGAAGTTTACGATTTTAGAAAGTCATTGCAGGTACACCTAAAATATAAAGAAGGCCTGTTTGAAGCAACAACCATAAAAAGACACTTACGCTATTTTGAAGAACTGCTTAGGGCTGTTTTAGTATCTCCTGAAAAACAATGTCGTCAGTATACAATGCTTCCGGAAAAAGAGATACATCAACAACTATATACATATAATGATACAGCTGTTTTCTATGAAAAAGAATATGGGGTACCTCAGTTGTTTGAACGTATTGCAGCGAGGCATCCAGAAGCAATAGCACTGCTTCACGATCACGAAAAAATTACCTATAGATCCTTAGAAGAAAGAAGTAGAAAAGTAGCTCTTTTTTTACAAGAAAAAGGAGTTGTTGCAGAGACTCTGGTTGCGATTTGTATGAATAGATCCATAGATGCTATCGTTAGTGTGCTGGGAATTCTTAGAGCAGGAGGAGCATATCTGCCTATAGATATATCAATAAGCTCTAAAAGGAGAGATGCAATTTTAGAAAATAGTCATGCAAGAGGTATGATTGTACATAAAGAGAAGGAAAAAGAATATCATGCCCATAATACAAGTGTCTGGTCATTCGAAGATTGTGAGCAGTTTTCTGGTAAAGAGGTGTTGCAAAGAAGAAACACAACTCTTAGCGATCTAGCATATGTTATTTATACTTCAGGAAGCACAGGAACTCCAAAAGGAGTTATGATAGAACAGCAATCATTATTAAATCTTTGTGAAGTAATGAAGCAACGATACGCAATTAGTAAAGATGACAGAATACTTCAGTTTGCATCGTTGAGTTTTGATATGTCTGTAGAGGAACTATTTCCATTTTTATTGAGTGGTGCGACAGTGGTACTAAGAAATGAAGCAGACATTTTAGCGGAACGCTTCTATAACTTGGTAATGGATCAAGGAGTAACCATACTCAATCTTCCACCTTTATATTATAATGTGATTAAAGAGTTATCACAAAAACAGAGAAAAAAACTGTTTGATCAAGTGCGAATAATTGCCTTTGGAGGAGAAGAGTTGCCTGAACAGGTTTTATCAGGTGTACAACAGTACCCTGTAGCAGTTTTTAATGCATACGGTCCTACTGAATATACTGTTAATGCAGCAATTGCAGAGGTGACTTATAGGAATAAAGTAACCTTAGGGACACCGGTTAATAATACGCGGTTTTATGTTTTGGGAGAAACTATGGAACTATTGCCAGAAGGAGTTGTAGGAGAACTCCATATAGCAGGAGATGGAATAGCCAGAGGGTATCTGAATAATCCAGTATTGACAGCTGAAAAATTTGTCAAAAATCCATTCGGACCAAAATTGTTATACAAAACAGGAGATGCTGTGAAATGGCTTCCAGACGGTACCTTGGAATATCATGGGAGAATAGATCATCAGGTAAAAATAAGAGGTTATAGAGTCGAATTAGGAGAAATAGAAAGTGTATTAGAAAAATATCCAGGGATTGATAAAGCTTCTGTCGTGTTGAAAAAAACAGAAAAAAGGGAACAATTAATTGCTTTTTACAAAGCTGAGACCCCTTTAGATCATCAATTATTAAAGAAACATATGCAGGATCTATTACCAGAATATATGATTCCGGTAGCATATGAGCAATTAGAAAAAATTCCAGTAACACCGAATGGAAAGATTGATAGGAAAGCATTAGAAAATAAAGATATAACCTTCAAAGAGACTCCAAAATATACTCCTCCTCAGGGAGAGAAAGAAGAGAAGATAGTACATATATGGCAAGAGCTTTTAGAAGAGAAAAAAATAGGAGTTACGGATGATTTTTTTGAAATAGGAGGGCATTCGTTGTTGGCAATTAAGGCAGTTGCTCGAATAAACACCATTTTAGAAGAAAGGGAAAAAATAGAAGTAAAAACGATGTTTAATTATTCTACAATTAGAACATTGTGTAAGTATATAACCGCAGGAGAAAAGAAAGAAGTGCCTATTTCTTTGTCTAAGGAGATGGAACTACCTGTAATAGCACTGCCGGAAGATTTGAGTATAAAAGAGATTCCTGAAACAATTTTATTGACAGGAGGTACTGGTTTTGTCGGGGTATTTATACTAAAAGAGCTATTAGAAAGTCATCAGGCAAGAATACTTTGTTTGGTACGGGCTGAATCTTCAGAAAAAGGAAGGGAGAAGATTAAAGAAGGAATGCTTCGTTACGAAATATGGGAAGAGCACTACAGTTCCCGCATAGAAATTCTCTTAGGAGATATAGGGAGACCTTTATTGGGGCTGACGAACGACACTTTCGAATCATTAAGTAAGGAGGTTGATATTATTTATCACAACGCAGCCTATATGAATCATTTGGAGACATACGATGAGATGAAAGCAGCCAATGTAGGAGGGACTATAGAAGTGATAAAACTAGCTGCTAAAAATAGGATGAAACCAATTCACTATACTTCTACATTAGGTGTTTTTAATAATGAGATATATAACGAGATCAAAGTAGTCGATGAACATCAGTCTTCAGAAAAGGAAACTCATTATGCATCAGGAGGGTATGCGGCAAGTAAATGGGTGGCAGAGAATGTAATTGTCGCAGCAAGAAAACAGGGGATTCCTTGTAATATTTATAGATTAGGTTTAATAACAGGAGAATCAGAAAAGGGTATTTTAGATAAAAAACAATGGTTTTATGGATTTTTAGAGTCCTTGTTATTGATGAAAAAAATGTTTGCGAAGGAAGAACAATTAGAACTGATGATTTTACCAGTTGATAAAGCAGCAAAAGCGTTGGTTTATTTGTCGACCAGAAAAAGGAATCAGACATATCATATATCAGGAGACAGAATGCCTCTATATACATTTGCATCACTATATAATAAGTGGAATGCTCAGGAATTGGAAGAGGTTTCTCTGTTTCAATGGTTGCAATCAGCAAAAGCATTTATGAAAGAGAAAGAGGGACTTCAATTACCTCCTTTTATGTATGACTATTTACCGTTGGGAGAAGAAGTATTAAAAGAGCGAGTAAATAAAGAATTAAAGGCTAAACTCGTATATAAAACCTTGTATACACAAGAGGAATTAAGTAAGATCGCCCTTTCTTTTTCGGTAATAAATGAAGCAACCATCTTATCGTATTTTGAGTATGTGAAAAAACAATTAGAAAAAAAAGAAGCAATAGCAGTTTAGCAACTAAAATGATGATATGAGTTGTCTTATAAATCGACGAAACAATGTGAAAATTGTTAAAAAACTAGGAGGATCGATACGATATAAATTATTTTTGTTCAAAACAAGAATTGCTTGAGAATAGGGTATGTCATAATACTATTAATGATATTTGTTATTAGACCGGTTTCCCAGTTTAGCGGGATGGTGTATTATCAATTAAATATTGACGAAATTATTGAGAAATATTGCGTTAATAAAGAACGCCCTATGTTGAGGTGTAATGGAAAATGTCACCTCTCTAAACAAATGAATTTCTCTCTACAGAATAAGGGAAGAACAGGAGAAAAAATAGTTCGGATAGCAGAAAGCTTTATTCCCGTTTATTATGAAAATCTTCATGTAACCATAAAAGAATTACAAATACCTTTCTATTCTAAAACCAATTGGAGATGGGAAGAAATCCATTTCATGGAAGTGTACTATCCAATTGACCATCCTCCTCGTTTTGTGTAAGCCGAACAGAGGAAAAAATTTTACTTCATAACCAATTTTAGTTTTGTGCTATAGCATTTGATTTCTTAGAGTAGGTTCAACTACTTATGTGAAGATCCGAATGCCATGACCAGAGGTCTCTATGTAGAGTATTGTACTGGTATAGACTGCTATTGAATAGATTGTTCGATGTAATCTATTAGATCAAATCGTACAATGTATGGTGTTGAAAAAGATAAGACCCTCTGAGAGAAAACATCCGGTTTTTGGTTATACAGATAAGATAGTCTTATCACTGATAGCATAGTATCTAAACACTACCAGAGTGATCGGAGTATGCTATGACCAAAAGCGCAGCTCATCTAAACAAAATTAAATGATGCATCTATAGTAAAGAAAAATAGATGTGAGGTAGTGTATACTATTTCATATAATGTGTTGTTTTTAAATGAATTGTATACACATTACTAACAATAAACCAATGAAGTTAAAAAAAGCAGTCATAGGGATCTTTCTCTTAGTAACGATACCTATGTTTTCACAGTCAATTAATGGAGTTGTCACAGCAACTGACGGAACTCCAATCCCTAATGCACATATTGATATACTCAATAGTGATCAGGGAACCATTACCAATACGAAAGGCGTATTTGTATTACCCCTAAGAGAAAAGTTGTTTCGTATTGTCATTTCCAAATTAGGATACACAACAAGAACGATGACCATTATTCCCGATCAGATTTCTCAGGGAGTTGAGATTGTTTTAGAAAAAACAACTACTTCCTTAGAGGAAATTGTAATAACAGCTCAGAAAAGAGAGCAAACTATAATAGAAACCCCATTAGCAGTGTCCTCATTATCAGGGAAAAAAGTAAATGAGATGAGGGCATGGGATTTTACAACATTAAATGGAGTGGTCCCTAACTATACGTACCATGAATTGGGAGTAGGGTTTCAACAGGTGCAGGTAATTCGGGGGGTGCAGGTTTTTAGTGAAAACCCAGCAGTAGCAACCTATATCGATGGCGTGAATTCTATAGATATATTAGCTAATGGAGTTCAGCTTTCTGAGATTGAGCGAATAGAAGTATTAAGAGGACCACAAGGAACATTGTTTGGTCGAAATGCAATGGGAGGTGTCGTCAATGTTTTGACAAAAAAACCAACCAATAAAACCAGTGGATTTGCAGAAGTAAATCTGGGAAATAGGAACACGCAACGTTATGTAGTAGGCATAAAGACACCTATCATAAAGAATACACTTTTTTTAGGAGTGGATGGAATGTATACGTCTAAACATGGTTTTTTAAGAAATGATACTTCCCAGACCCTTCTTCAGAACACAGCCATTGATGGACACCGGGTTGGAGATGAAGAAAGTTTTTATACCAACCTGTTTTTAAAATGGTTGCCAGGAACTAAGTTTAGTGCCACGTTTAATATAAAACAACAAATGGATATTTCCGATGCTAGTGCATTTTTTACCACTGTAAGTGATGAAAAAATAGCTTTGGCAAATCCAGACAAAATATATCTGAACAGGATAGGAGAACACAAGCGAAATTTAGTTAATACCTCTCTGGCACTTAAGTTTTATGGCTCAGATTTCACCGTATCCTCGATTAGCGCATATCAACGGGTAGGTTTGGAATTTAAGGATATCGAATCAGGGGGATTCTATGCTTCCTTTGATGGGAAAAAAATAGGAGCGCCCCTCGATCCTCAGCAGGTTTTTAGCCAGGAAATACGAATTGATTCCAAAGAAAATGGCAGTCCGATACAATATACAATGGGAGTATATGGGTTCACACAACAAGCATTTTCTCCGGCAAGTAATTTTGCGACAGAAGACCCGGTGAATCTTCCAGGAGGATATATCATTATGAAAAATGAACAGGATAACTTTGGAATAGCTGCTTTTGGTCAGGCAAGTTATAGTATGACGGAAAAAATAAAAATGACAGGGGGAATTCGTTATGATTTTGAAAAAAGGAAGAGTGCCTATAATACATTGGGAGATTTACTTTTTGTGGGAGAAACGATCATAGAAAATAATCCACTAGTAAAAAAAGAGGGGGAGTTCTCTGCGATATCTCCCAAAGTCGCCCTGTCATACATTCCCGGAAAAGAAATGACACTATATGCTAGTTATACCAAAGGATTTAGAGCAGGAGGAATTAACGGACTTAATGTACCTGAAATAGATAAAGAAACTTATGACCCTGAATACTCTGATAATTATGAGGTAGGGTATAAGGCACGTTTTGTAAATAAAAAAATCTATGTATCAGCAACCTCTTTTTTGATTAATTGGAAAGATCTTCAGTTTTCTAATTTAGTAGCACCTCTGACATTTGCAATAGAGAATGTAGGGGATGCAAGATCAATGGGAATAGAATTAGAAGCCTCTGCAATTCCGGTAAAAGGATGGCAACTTGATGTCAGCCTAGGATATAATGATACTGAATATCAGGACTTTTTGCTGAGAAGAATTGACCCCGTTACATTTGTAGAAATAGAAGAGCAGTTGGAAGGGAATAGGTTATCCAACGCTCCAAAGACGACTCTTTTTATAGCTTCTCAATATACATTTCCTATTAATAGAAAGAACTTGACACTGAGAGGAGAGTTTAGAAATATAGGCACCTACTATACCGATATACAGAATACCCTGGAGCAAGAAAATTACAGTTTATTTAACGCTCGGCTAAGTTATGAAAGCAATGAATTAGATATTGCTGTTTGGGGGCAAAACCTGTTTGATAAACGGTATATAGCATATGGAACGCCTGATACTTCTTTTGGAAGATCGACAAACATGGCAGCTCCCAGAAGTATAGGAATCACATGTAGATATAAATTTTAAAAAAATGAAAAAGAAATATAAATACCTGTCATTACTATTGCTCTCATTAGTAGTGTTTTCCTGTGGAGAAAAAGATACGACAGGACACAATGATACGATGGTGGATAGTATTGTCGATGAAGCAGAAGCCTCCAGAGTAATTGATAGCTTACCGGAAATTACCGAAGAAAATCACGATTCGATGATGGACATGTTTTTTGGAAAACCAAAATACAGGGTTAGATCAATTGGGATTCTGGTATACAACGGATGTAATATTCTTGATGTGATGGGACCCAGATATATCTTAGGGCAGATTATGGGAGCAAAGACGAGGCTGGTCGCCTTGGAACCGGGAGTTGTTAAAACAACCTCGGGAATTCAAATTATCCCTGATACCGTAAAAGACTCAGTAGATAAGTTAGATATCTTAGTAATACCAGGAGGATTTAGAGGAACAATCAAGAATGTCTATGATGAGCAATTACATGAATGGATTCGAAAAATAGATAAAACAACTTTTTATACAGCAAGTGTTTGTACCGGCGGATGGGTGTTGGGAGCAACAGGACTATTAAAAGGAAGAAAAGCGACTACCAACTGGTATAATGCAGAGGAAATGATGGAGAAATACGGGGCTGAATTTGTGAAAAAAAGATATGTACAAGATGGTAAATATTGGACTGCAGCCGGTGTGACAGCAGGAATGGATATGTCATTAGCTATACTTAATGATATTTTGGGAAAAGATTATACTCAGGGGGTGATGTTGGACATGGAGTATGATCCTCACCCACCAATCAAAGGAGGAACTCCGGATAAAACAGGAATTGTGATGAGGTATATGATGAAATCGATGTATGATGCAGGTGTAGAACCGTTGATAGATAGCCTCGAAACAGCTAAAAAATTACGTATGGAGTTACCATAAACTTCATGTTTCAGGGGGAAGAAAAACAGCACTTTTTAGTGCTGTTTTTTATATATATACGATTGATAATCGTCGAAGTACTGCCCGAAAAAATAAAAAGTAACTAAAAATAGCAAGAAGTATAAGGGGAAAAGTTTTTTGGTGTAATGTGTTGTTTTTAAGGTGTTTGTTGCATGTGTTGATAAGATTGTGAAGAACTAAAACAAATCAATAGTTATTTAGATTAATTAAAAATTAATTTTGTGTTAATGATGTAAAGTCATAAAGAAGGAAAACAAAAAATCATATCAAGTAAAGACAAGAAAGTAGAAATGCTACCATTGATTGTGGTCATATAAAATTATTGACAACCCCGTCAGATCATTAAAAAATAACAATCAAAACGCAGCGGAAACTGTAAAAGGGTCTTAAACGTTAAAAAAAGAAATAGAATGAGCATTTTTGAAGAAAGAACCAGTTACAAACCATTTGAGTATCCCGAAGTTTTAGAATTTGTCAACGCTTTAAACCATACTTATTGGGTACATTCCGAAGTGGATTTTACCGGAGATATTCAGGACTTCAAAGTCGAGTTATCAGCCTCGGAGCAACATGCGATAAAAAATACATTGTTAGCAATTGCACAAATAGAAGTAACTGTCAAAGCATTTTGGGGAAAACTGTATACACAATTGCCTAAACCAGAGTTTAATGGGTTGGGGAGTACTTTTGCAGAGTGTGAATTTAGGCACTCAGAAGCCTACTCCCGATTATTAGAAGTATTGGATTTAAATGGAGACTTTGAAGCAGCACTAGCATCTCCTCCCTTACGATCGAGAGTCACGCTGCTTAAAAAATACCTGACGTTAGCTCCGGGGCATAGTAAGGAGGATTTTGCAAAATCCCTGGCGGTCTTTTCTTTATTTATAGAAAATGTTTCTTTGTTTAGTCAATTTGCAATTATTCTCTCTTTTACCAGATTCAAAGGATTGCTGAAAAATACAAGTAATATTATTGCATGGACCTCAAAAGATGAGCAAATTCACTCTCAGGCAGGGATTTACATATTCAATATTATCAGGCAAGAATATCCGGATTTTTTTAATGAAGAAACCATACGTGTCATTCAGGAAGCGGCCATAGATTCTATAGAGACAGAAGAAGGGATACTAGATTGGATATTCGAGCAGGGAGAACTAGCTCATTTGCCCAAAAACAGGTTGGTTGCTTTTATGAAGCATCGGGTGAATGAAAGTTTACAAGCTATCGATATTCCTGCCGTTTTTGAAGTAACTACTCAAGAAATCAATGCGATGCAGTGGTTTGAAGAAGAAGTGTTCGCAAATGCGAATGATGATTTTTTTGCCAAAAGACCTGTTGATTATACCAAACATAATCAATCTTTTACCGCCAATGACCTGTTTTAAGAGGGGATAAAAGCCGAAGTATTTCAAGCATCCGCTTGATATCATATGATTTTATCAAAAAGCAATTACGTGTTTACTATTGATACTAATGTATACATACAGTAATAGCTTCATGCGCTGGGAGTAGTTCTCAAAAGCGTTTACTAAAAACAACACATACATACTATATTAATACCACAACTATATGAAAGCATATCATTGGATATCTGAGGAATCTCAGACCATGTTAGAAAGAGGATATCTTCTAAAGGGAGAAACAGTACAAGATGCTGTAAAAAGAATAACGAACGCTACTGCAATACGATTAAAAAAACCAGCACTTCAATCAAAGTTCGAAGAGTTAATCTCTTATGGGTGGATGTCGCTGTCATCCCCGGTATGGGCAAATATGGGAACCGATAGGGGACTGCCAATTTCATGTTTTGGGTCCTATACAGAAGATACCATAGAGGGAATAACCCATAGCCTTAGTGAGTCTATTATGATGACTAAGATGGGAGGAGGGACCTCAGGTTATTTTGGAGCATTACGTCCCAGGGGAACCAAAATAAAGGATAATGGTGCCTCATCAGGTCCTATCTCATTTCTAAAAATGTTCGATGCTATGGTAGATACCATTTCTCAAGGAGCAGTTCGAAGAGGAGCCTATGCAGCCTATTTGGATATTGATCATCCCGACTGCGAAGAGTTGTTGAATATCAAGGATGTAGGGAATGCTATTCAGAATCTGTTCTTCGGGGTGTGTATTCCTGATTATTGGATGCAGGAAATGATAGATGGAGATACAGAAAAAAGAAGCTTATGGGCAAAAGTATTAAAGTCCAGGCAAGCAAAAGGACTGCCTTATATACAGTTCTCTGATACGGTAAACAAAAATGCAGCAGATGTATATCAGGACAAGGGAATGAGGATTTATAATTCGAATCTCTGTTCTGAAATTTCACTGCCTGCTAATAAAGAAGAATCTTTTGTATGTTGTTTAGCCTCTATGAATATGGAACTATATGACGAATGGAAAGATACAGATGCAGTGGAAACAGCTATATGGTTTTTAGATGGTATAATGGAAGAGTTTATTGCAAAAAGCAAAGGAATGCCCTATATGGAGCGCCCGTATAATTTTGCCAAAAGACATAGAGCTTTGGGGCTAGGTGTTATGGGGTACCATGCGTATTTGCAAAAAAACAGTATCCCTTTTGAGTCTTTTGAAGCAAAACAATTTACCGCCTCCTTTTTTAAGGAACTACAAGGAAAAACGCAGGAAGCTTCCAGGAAATTAGCAGAAGAATTCGGAGAGCCCGAAGTATTAAAGGGGTATGGCAGAAGAAATACAACCTTATTAGCCATTGCACCGACGACTTCATCTTCTTCTATTTTGGGGCAGACATCTCCCGGGATAGAGCCTTATAATAGTAATTATTACAAAGTAGGTTTGGCCAAAGGGAACTTTACCAGAAGAAATAAGTTTTTAAAATCCCTGTTGGCAGAAAAAGGGAAAGACCTGCCAGAAATATGGAGTTCGATTCTTATGAAACATGGTTCTGTTCAACATTTAGATTGTTTGACAGAACACGAAAAAGCCGTTTTTAAAACGTTTAAGGAAATTAATCCATACGAAATTATAACTCAGGCATCTATTCGTCAGAAATATATTGATCAAAGTCAATCACTCAATATTAATATTTCCCCGGATATTCCTATTAAAGAAGTAAATCAATTGATGATCGAGGCCTGGAAATTAGGAGTAAAATCATTGTATTATCAGCGTTCAGAATCCGTAGCTCATCGTTTAGTAAATTCTTTTAAGGATAGCTGTGAAGCCTGTGCATCATAATTTTTTACTTATGGAAACAAGAAATAAACTCATTGTTCTATGGATATTATTATTAATTGGAATGATGCTACATTTTAATTATCACATAAGTGGTGTATTTTATGGGATCGATATCAAGAGACCGGATGCCAATGGAGAAGAACCTGCCTCTATTCATATAATACGAGGGATATACTATCACCTCCCTTTTCTCTGGATTGTGATATTACTATACACTAAAAGAAGAATAACTCACTACATTCTTTTGGTAATAAGTGTATTGTATACGCTGTCGCATGGAATGCATTTATTTGAGGAAATATCCGGAACATCCCGTAATTTCTCCCAATTAACACTCTTAAGTATTGTATTGGTTGTATCCTTAATTTCAGCTGTAGAACACTATAGATTGACGAGGAATAACTAGTACTTAAAAGAAGGTATACGTGTAAATTTAACTACTTGATAGATACAACGTATACCTTTTTTTTGTTTCTTTGTTCTTAATTAGATTAATTCTAAATAATAAATATTGATCCGTCAATATGTTAATTACCACTATTAATTAAGTGTATGATGAAAAGAGCAATAGCAGTTTATACAGTCATTTTACTATGCATCGGCAGCTTGAAGATAACTGCTCAGGAAAGTAACCCGTTTCATGACCGCGCGTATTGGAAGACAAATCCGACCATATCCAGTGTAGAGGCTAAAATTAAAAAAGGAGCTTCTCCTACGGCTTCGAACTCTCATGGGTTTGATGCAGTATGTTATGCGATTCTGGAGAAGGCATCCAATGAAACAATTATTCATTTGATAAACAAAGGAAATGATGTGAACAAAAGAACGCATGATGCAAGAACATACATTTTTTGGGCAGCCTACAAAGGAAATTTAGAACTGATGAAATATCTGGTGGCTAATGGAGCCAAAACCGATATTGTTGATGGTACCGGATATTCTTTATTGTTATTTGCAGCAGTGACCGGACAGACAGATAAGAAAATATATGAGTACTGTATTGCTCAGGGAGCAGATGTTGTAAACGAAGTAAATAAAGATGGAGCAAATGCATTATTATTGATATTACCACATCTGAATGACTTTGATCTGGTAACCTATTTCACTAAAAAGGGACTAGATCTCTATGGTGAAGATACGTTAGGAAATAACGCCTTTAATTATGCGGCTAAGAAAGCTAATATTCCAATACTGGAGCAGCTTAAGAAAAAAGGAATTTCTCATAATGGGAAGAACGAAGAAGGAGGAAATGCCATGATAATGGCTAGTAGAACCCGAAGAAAAGCCAATCCACTTTCTTTTTTTAAGTATTTAGAGAATTTAGGAGTTGCCTCTAATGTGACAACCAATAAAGGAATTACTCCCCTTCATGGATTAGCCTATAATGCAAAAGATACCGCTGTTTTTGAATATTTTGTATCAAAAGGAGTGGATGTTAATCAAAAAGATGTGAATGGAAATACCGCTCTTATCAATGCTGCTTATAGAAACACCTTACCGGTAGTAACGCTATTAGCAAATAAAGGAAAAGATGTTACAATCACAAATAATGAAGGAGTTTCTGCATTGGCAAGAGCAGTCCAGAGAAATACCCCAGAAATAGTTGAGTTTTTACTAACAGCAGGAGCCAATGTAAATGCAGTGGATAAAAAAGGAAATACGATCGGATATTACTTAATTAAATCATTCAGCTCAAAGAAGGAAAATGACTTTGATAAAAAAGTAGCGCTGTTAAAAAAACATGGGTGGAATAGTCAAATCTCCGAAGGAAATGGAAGTACCTTATTTCATATTGCTATGGAGAAACACAGTATTCCTCTGTTAAAGAAAATACATGCTATGGGGATTAATATAAACACAAAGGATAAAAACGGTAATACCGCGTTGCACCTTGCTGCAATGAAATCCAAAAATCCAAAAATCCTAAAGTATTTAATGACCATAGGAGCAGATAAAAAGATTGTAACAGAATTCAATGAGAGCGTATATGATCTGGCCACTGAAAATGAACTTTTAAAAGAAAATAATTCTAGTTTAAACTTTTTGAAATGATACGAAATGCAATGCTAAAAAAGACAGGCTGGTTCTTTAATGGCCTGTTAATAGTGCTCTTTTTGACCAGTAGTGCCGTTAGAGAAGATATGACCCGGTATAAGTGCATGCTCCAGATGAAGAATTATACTGGAGAAAAAGCCTATGTAATTATTTCTTTAATGAGCCCGGAAGGAACCTATGAGAAAACACTCTATGTGAATGGAGATGATACAGAATGGTATAGTGATATTCCAGCATGGTGGGATTTCCAGGGAAAAAAAAGAGCTGATTTAGATGCGATAACAGGAGCGACCATCGGTAATGGCGAACGGAAAATACAGCTGATAGAAATACCTAGTGATAAAATAGATGCAGGGTATAAAATTAGATTTGAAACAGCAGTAGAAGATCAGGAATACTACGAAAAAGATATCGAAGTAGCATTGACATCTGCTATTACAAAAGAAAAGCATACAGGAAAAGGATATATACGATATGTGCGATTGTTAACAGAATAAAATATATACAAAATGATTCTACTTTTATTGTAATATACCTCTTACGTATTTACAAGCATCCTAACTCACTTTAAAAAAGTAGAAGAAAGAAGGAGAGACGATACTAAACTGGCATTGTGTTTTTACGTTGTTCTCTCCTTTCTTATATCCTATATATTCGTTAAAAAAAAGATAAGATTTAATTGATTGTATTACTTTTATACCTAAGAGTAAACCCGCATAATGATAGCAGTGTAGACTCAAATTTCCCCGTAAGAAAATGATACCTCGCTTTTAGAATAAAAAAAGAGGTATAGTATAAAAGGAAGCCTTATGAAGTTTTTAAACATATCTGATGTGCGAAGTGCAAGAGAACGAATAGCTCCTCATGTAACCCGAACACCCATAGTACAATCATCATTGCTAAACCAATGGATGGGGCATGATATTTATTTTAAAGCAGAATGTCTTCAGAGCGTTGGAGCTTTTAAAGCTCGGGGAGCCTGTAATACTATTTCATGGTTAGCAGAAAATAATCGTATTCCTAAACATATTGTAGCAAATAGCTCGGGCAATCATGCACAGGCAGTAGCATGGGCTGCTAGTAGGTTAGGGGTATCTGCAACTATTTTTATGCCATCGTATTCTTCTCAGGTAAAAATTCAGGCAACAGCCTCTTATGGGGCATCAGTCGTATTGTGTGATACCCGCGATATTGCAGATCAGAAAGTAAGAGAGGCATCTGAAAAAGAAGGAACCGTATGGATTCCTCCATTTAATCACGAACAGGTAATTTCAGGGCAAGGAACCGCTGTATTAGAAGCGATAGAAGAAACAGGAGAGGTCGATGCTATTTTTGCTCCCTGTGGAGGTGGAGGATTGCTATCAGGAAGTCTTATTGCCTCAAGGGGGATATCTGCAAAAACAAAAGTAATCGGAGCAGAACCACTGGCAGGAAATGATGCTGCTCAATCATTGCGAGCTAATAAAATTCATCGTTTGTCAGAAGCACCCAATACATTGGCAGACGGAGCCATGACACTAGCCGTAGGAGAAATTACTTTTGAATACCTCAAACAATTGGATGCTTTTTATGAAATAGGAGAAGACAAAATGATCTATTGGACACAGTGGTTAACACATTTGCTTAAGCTACATATAGAACCTACCAGTGCCTTAGCTATGGCAGGAGCAGCAAAATGGTTATCAGAACAATCATCGAGAAAAAAAATACTCATTATACTATCAGGGGGTAATATTGATCATAATACAAATCGTACAATTTGGAAAGAAGACCAATTGTCGAATCCTCCCTCTTTATCTATGAAAAACCATTTTTGAAATAAAATTTACTAGTATCTTGCCTTCCAAAAGTGTTATTATGCCATATCATATTGTTCTTGTAGAACCAGAAATACCAACAAATACGGGAAATATAGGAAGATTGAGCCTGGCTTCAGGGTCTCATCTTCATCTGATTAAACCTTTTGGTTTTGAGATTGATGACTCCAGGTTAAAACGAGCTGGTCTCGACTACTGGAAACACATTTCATTGACGGTTTATGATAGTGTAGAAGCATTTTTTGAAAAAAATAAAGATAAAAAGATGGCTTTTTTTTCCAGTCATGGAGAAAAATCTCATTGGGATATCCCTTTTGAAGATGACATGTTTTTGATTTTTGGAAAAGAATCTGTAGGACTTTCAGAAGAAATTGTTCAGAAACATCAGGATCAAGTATACAAAATACCAATGTATAGCGAGCATATTCGCAGTCTTAATTTAGCAAATGCAGTAAGCATTGTAGTATACGAAGGACTTCGGCAATTACAGTAACATATCGTACTAAAATGAAAACAGAAATTGATCCGAACCTGGCAGAATATATCAAGCGATATATCTCAATTTCTGATGAAGAGCTAACACTTGTAGCTTCCTTTTTGACATCTAAAAAATTGAAGAAAAAAGAATATCTTCTTCAGGAAGGAAGAATATGTCATTCCAGGTATTTTGTAACAAAAGGATGTTTTCGCGTATACTATTTAGATCCTAAAGGGGTTGAGCAGATTGTGCATTTTGGTCTAGAGTATTGGTGGATTACGGATTACAATAGTCTGATAGCACAATGCCCTTCTGTAATGAATATTCAGGCAATCGAAGATGCAGAGGTTTTAGTTCTGAATGAAGAAAAACTAGAAGAATTATGTGCTAAATTGCCTAAAATAGAACGTTTTTTTAGGAAAATAATGGAAAAAACCTATATGGCAATTCAGAAAAGAATGGAATATATGTTTAGTATGTCCGGAGAAGAAATGTACGATGTGTTTGTTACGGCAAATCCTGAATTTGCCCGAAGAGTCCCCCAGTATATGTTAGCTTCTTATCTCGGTTTTACACCTGAATTTTTAAGTAAAATGAAAGCAAAAAAATATAAGTAGTTTCTTAATCTTGATTAATTTTTTTGAGCTTTTTCTCCAGTAGTTTTGAGATATCAAAAAACAGTTTTATGAGAAGAACAATCTTATTTTTCTTGATGATCAGTCTAATAGGCTGCTCTCCGAAAAAAGAAAAAGATACACAATCGATTAATCAAACAAGAAACATGAAAACAAAACAACTGATCCAGGGTATGCCCACTATTGGTGTCCTTATTTTTGACGGATTCCTAACGAATGAAGTGATAGCGCCTATTGATGTATTCGCGAAACCGGATAAAGAAGGAACCCCGCTGTTTAATGTTGTAACACTGGCCAAGGAGCAAAGAGCATACAAAAGTGAAGAAGGTCTGGTCGTTTTTCCCGATTTTAAGCTGGAAGAAACCCCGAATCTCAATGTCTTGGTTATCCCGAGCTCTTATCATCCTGATGTGCAGGAAAAAGACACCACATTAATAACATTCATACAAGAACAAAACCAAACGACAGAGTACATAGCTAGTCATTGTGCAGGAGCATTCTTAGTAGGTGCCTCAGGGATTGCAGATCAAAAAGAAATCGTTACATATGTGACCGGAGGCGAAATGTTGCAAAAAGCATATCCTCAGCTGCAGGTTTTGGATGATCGTACCATTTCGGTAGCAAGAGATGGAAAATTTTTCTCGTCTAATGGAGGATTGGTAAGTTATACATCTTCGTTGGATTTATTAGAGAAAATGACTTCGGTAGTACACAGAAAATACGTAGAAGAAGTACTATTATTAGACAGGCTATAAAAATAACCTGTCAAAGACGAGTATGTATCAACAAAGCATGAAGGGGTTTCTTCATGTTTTGTTGTTTTAACTGAAGAAAAGGAGGTCGTAAAGTGTCTGGTAACAAGATAAAAACGTATTTTTGAGGAAGCAGTTTGTAACTTGTGTAATTATGTTTGGGATAGAGAATTTTGGCGCTTTTGTAGCAACAGGCATTTTATTAAATATGACTCCGGGAGCCGGAACTATGTATATTCTGGGAAAAAGCCTCTCTGGAGGAACTAAAAGCGGTGTCATTTCCGTCATGGGAATCTGTACCGGGTCAGCCATGCATACTTTGTTAACTGCTTTTGGACTCTCTGCCTTATTAGCAGAATCTCAACTGGCTTTTGATATTGTAAAATATCTCGGAGCTATATATCTGATAGGACTAGGTTGTAAGCTGATTTTTAGTAACAAAAAAATGGAAGGAGTTCACGTTTCTAAAAAAGAGAGCTATAAAAAAATATACCTGTCAGGAGCATTGACGAACCTGCTAAACCCTAAAGTAGCGTTGTTTTATATTGCTTTTTTACCTCAGTTTGTCAATCCGGAATTCGAAATGCCTTTACTTTCCTTTTTGATACTGGGCTTTACCTATGTCTTTACCGGAGTTTTGTGGTGTACATTATTGGCGATTTTCTCCGCTAGGTTCTCAGAAAAAATTCAACAAAATCAGAAAATAAAAAAATGGCTGGATAAAATCTCTGGAGTTGTTTTTGTTTCTTTTGGAATCAAACTGGCGATAAGTAAATAAAAATAACAGTCAAAACTGTAACTTTATTTCCTGTTTAAGGTCTTATATCAAAATATCTTAACAAAAAAATAAGAAGTGAGTTTTATACATTTCTTTAGAAAAATCATTTAATTTGTTAAGCTCTTATTAAATTAGCTAGACCAACTCAAAGATGATATATCGAAACAAGGAAAAAGAGTTTTCGGACTTATTTGACCAGCACTATACACCTTTATACAATTACGCATTTAAGCGATTGGGAGAAAAAGATATGTCAGAAGAAATTGTGCAGGAAACTTTTATCAAGTTATGGCAGAATTTTGAAAGTGTACAAAAAGAAAAACGATCCGTTCAATCCTACCTGATAATCGTACTGAAAAATAAAATAATCGACTTTTATAGGAAATCAAAAGCCAGAGAAAAAAACACCAATCTTTACTTCATTAATAAAGAGTTATCAGAAGAATTGGATAATGAGTGGGAAATTAACAGTCGAATTCACGAGATTTATAATTCACTTCAGGCAAAAACCGCCGAAATATTTCAGCTTTCCAGAGAAAAAGGACTTACTTATAAAGAAATTGCAGAAAAAAAAGAGATCTCTGTAAAGTCCGTAGAACAGCATGTTTCCAAGGCTTTGACTACTTTTAGAAAGGGACTTAAAGAATTTTTGTAAAAAAAATATAGGGTACCCTTATTCGACAAACGTTATATATATAAAATGTCGAATATGAAATATGATGTAGTAACAGAAGCGATGCTTTGGGCATATGTCTCGGGGAATGCAACAGCAGAAGAAATACAGCAGGTAGAAGCATGGAAAACATCCAATGCATATGATGAGGAACTTTTTCAGGAAATAACCGGAATATATAAGAAGACTTCAGTACTTACTACCGCGGATGTGGTTTCGGCAAAAAAGCAGTTTTTTGATGAAGTGCACAAAGAAAAGACATTCAAAAAAAGAAATCTTTATAAGTATGCTGCAGTTTTGATCGTCTTGGTTCTTTCGGGGATGTATGCATTTTTTTACACATCATCAGATGCGATTACTATTACTACGAATTATGGAGAACGAAAAGAAATCAAACTGCCGGAGGGTTCTTTGATTTGGCTAAATGCCTCGAGCACCATCACGTATGATGAGAAAAACCCAAGGGCTATTTATCTAGAAGGAGAAGCTTTTTTTGAAGTTGCAAAAAATAAAAAAGTTCCCTTTACAGTAGATACTCCGGATCATATCAGAGTAAAAGCACTGGGAACCAGTTTTAATGTGAAGTCCTATGGAAATAAAGCCTATACAGAAACGGTGTTGCTGACAGGTAAAGTAGAAGTAAGCTCAGATAAACATTTTAAAGAAAAGATCCTGATGGATCCGAAAGATAAAGTCACTTTCTATAAAAAAGATAAAAGAATAGAACAAACTGTAGAAAAAACAACCAATACCATTATAGGCTGGAAAGAAGGTAAAATTATATTTAAAAATAAATCGTTTAGAGAAATCGCAACGGACCTAAGTATTCAGTATAATATTAAAATCAACTTTGAAAATGAACAAGTATCCAATTCTAATTTTACGGGAACCTTTGAAGAGAATACATCTATCCAGGAAATATTAGAAACATTGCAACTTATAAAACCGTTTGAATATCAGTCAATGTCTGAAAAAGAGTATGTTATAAAATAAAAGAGTGTGGAGAAACCGCCATTCCTCCACACAGAAAGTCAATAACAAACTCATCACGAGATCAGTATTAATTATCAACTTTTTAAATGTATGAAAATAAAACATTTCATAGGGCTTTTCTATGCCAAAAGTTCTGGAAAAAAACGCGCATTATTAATGAAGCTATCATTATCTATTTATTTGCTGGGTTGCCTTCAACTCATGGCGATAAATACATTTTCACAAGATAAAATATCCTTAGAATTATCCAATGTGCAATTGCACAGTATATTAGAGAAAATAGAAGAACAAACAACCTATAGTTTTGTCTATAATAATGATGAGATAGACGAAAACGAAACCTATAATATCAATGTAGACAATGAATATTTATCAGAAGCATTAAAGCAATTATTCAGGGATACGAGTATACAGTATTCCATACGAAAAAAACATGTGATCTTATCAGGTAAAAAAGATCCAACCAGCAATGGTAATTTTACCATTAGTGGAGGGGTACGAGAAGCAGATACAGGAGAAACCTTGCTAGGAGCAACAATCCTTGTTGTAGGTCAGAATAAAGGAACAGTGTCTAATGAATATGGCTTTTATTCTCTGACATTACCCGAGGGACAATACAAAATTCAGTTTTCATATATAGGTTATGAAAATTACGAAGTAAATGTCGACCTGACTGAAGACAAAAAAATGAATGTAGATTTAAAAATAGCTTCTAATGCATTAGATGAGGTGGTTATTACATCCCCCGAAATCCCTAGTAAGAGTCAGGTAGCTACTATACATTCAGGAGTGTCAACACTAAAGGCGAGAGAAATCAAGAAAATTCCGGCTTTATTAGGAGAGGCAGATGTAACCCGGGCGATTCTAACACAGCCGGGAGTAAGTACCGTTGGAGAAGGAGCTACTGGTTTTAATGTTAGGGGAGGAAATATCGATCAGAATTTAATTCTGTTAGATGAAGCACCTGTGTATAGTTCTTCTCATGTATGGGGATTGTTCTCTGTGTTTAATACAGATGCTATCAAAGATATAAAGCTTTATAAAGGGGGAATTCCTTCGCGGTATGGAGGAAGAGCATCTTCTGTATTAGCGATACGTCAAAAAGAAGGAAGTAATAAAAAATTCAAAGGAGAAGGAGGACTGGGATTACTATTTTCCAGATTGACTCTCGAAGGTCCTATAAAAAAAGAAAAGCTGAGCTTTTTAGTGTCAGGAAGACGTTCTTATTTTGATTTGTTTTTTCCTTTGATGGGAGATGATATCAAGAATAGTAAGGTGTATTTCTATGATCTGAATACTAAGATATCCTGGGATATAAATGAGAATAATAAACTATTTGCTTCCGGATATTTTGGAGCAGATGTGATGAAGTTAAAATTCGATGAAGAAAAGAATGAAGATGGAACTGTAGAAGAGCAGTCGCAAGATATCGATTTTCAATGGAAAAATGCTACAGCAACATTGCGATGGAATCATATTTTTTCTAATAAGTTATTCATGAATGTTTCAGGAATTTACAGTCGATATGATTATAGCCTGGATTCTGATAATGAAGCAGGAGGAGGTGCAGGAAGTACAGGAGCATTTAAGTGGACATCTTCTGTAGAGAATTGGATTTTTAAACCTGATTTTACTTTTTTTCAAAATGTAGATACACAAATCAGATTTGGAGTTAATGGGACATTATATCAATTTACTCCAGCAAAGGTGGAGGTAGATGAAGATGGATTGAATGAGATTAGTTTTCAAAAAGAAAAAGGACTGGAAATTGCTCCATATGCCGAGTATGAAAGAAAATGGGGCGTATTTTCTCTTAATGCGGGAATTCGTTATTCCTGGTTTGGGAATTTAGGGCCTTATGATGTAGCAAGTTATGATCCTGATTTTCCAAAATCAGCTACCACCATTACAGGAGTGACAACCTATAAAAAAGGAGAAATTATAGAGGATTTTTCAGGATGGGAACCCAGACTTTCCTTGAAATGGGATATAAAAGACAATGCAGCGGTAAAAGTAGGGTATAACCGAATGTTTCAATATGTACATTTAATCTCTAATACCAGTGCCGCTCTACCATTTGATATTTGGAAACCTTCCGGACCTTTTATAAAACCCTTAGAAGTAAATCAGGTATCAGCAGGGTATGCATATGACACACGCGACCGGGTGTACAATTTTTCTGTAGAAGGGTATTATAAAGATTTTAACAATATTGTAGAGTATAAAAACGGAGCAGATCTGTTTTTGAATGAAAATTTAGAGACCCAACTGCTTACGGGAGAAGGATATTCTTTCGGAACCGAGTTCGGAGTGTATAAAAATAGAGGGAAGTTAACAGGGAACCTTAATTATACATACTCAGAAACCAGAAGAAAAACAAAGAGTGAATTTGCGTCTGAAAATATTAATGATGGAAAGTTTTACCCATCTAATTACGATAAACCACATATGCTGAATATGACAGCAAATTACAAATTAGGAGAAAAATGGACGTTAGGAACATTTTTTACCTATCAAACCGGAAGACCTACTACCAGACCGACAGGAAGGCTAGTGCATAATGGAACTCCTTACCTGACATATTCGAGCCGTAATGCTTTTAGAATATCAGATACCCACAGACTGGATATTTCATTTACCTATGCTCCGAAGCATACCGATAAAAGATGGAAAAGCAGCTGGTCATTCGGGGTGTATAATGTATATGCTAATAAAAACGCATTTTCAGAGTATTCTACATTTAAGAACAATAACTTAAAAACGTTTAGATTCTCATTAATAGGAGCACCTATTCCATTTGTTACGTATAATTTTAAATTTTAAGAAACGATGAAGTCATTATATAAACTTATAGCAGTTTTTTTGTTACTAATACTCGTAGGATGTACCAAAGAAATAGAGATAGATTTTGCACATGAACCACAAGTGTTTATTTCCGGGGTATTGCTTAATCAGACCGGAAATGTGAATGTACATATCCAGCGAACAGTTCCTGTAGATGTAGAAACCATAGATCCTGTAAATGATGCAACAGTATCACTATATCAAAAAGATCAAAACGGGGTGGTTTCTTTACTGACCAATAACTTTACAGCGACTAATGGTACGTATACCAGTCTGGAAACCTTGTCTCCGGTATTAAATAATATGTATTGGGTAGAAGTTGAACTAGCAGACGGAACCAACTACAGATCAGCAGAAGAAAGATTAAAACCTCCGGTAGAATTAAAAGAGGTAACCAGAAAAAATGGATTAACCAGAGTGGTGTTTAAAGATCCTGCGGATGATATTAATTTCTATTTAGTGCATTTTTCTTATTCGAATAATGGTCAATTTATATCGGACGAATATTTGGTAGCCAATGATAAGTTATTCGATGGGAATGACCAGGCATTTGTAGAAGATGATGATGATACAGGGAATTATGTGACCGTGACGGTGTATAATATCAATTTTCAGACCTATCAGTTTCACTTAAATGCCCTTTTGCAGAGAGAAGATCAGATCGACGAAGGAGATGATGATGATGATGACTCCGGAGATCCTGGAAGGTTATTTTCTTCCCCACCAGCACATCTGATCGGTAATATTATTAACGTAGAAACAAACAAAGCAGCCTTGGGATATTTCGGAATTTCCAGTGTGAGTTCTATAGAAGGTTCGCTCTGATTACAATAAATGGTTGTTTATTATGGCAGGGGAGATTTAAGGGTCTAGAAATCAAGCCTGCCGCCAGAAAAAGGTTGTGTAAAAACAGCCTTTTTCTTTTTTGTAAAGTTTGTGTTCAACTACAAAGTACAATGTTATTCAACCTGTACAGGAAGTTCCATATGAAATTCATTGGCATCTTCCCCTGTAATTCGAAAACCGAATCGTTGATATAACGCTTGGGCAGGGTTTGACTTAAGTACCGTCAGTTTTATTTGTTTTTTCTTCTGTGCCGATTGTTGTTTTAAAAAAGATAGTACTTTTCTTCCAATACCTTTTCCTTGAAGATCAGGGGTTATTTGTAGCTGGAGGAGTTGTATTTCTTTTTTAGTTTCACAATATTTTACAAGCCCTATCGGACCTGTTTTAAAGAGAATGATATAGGCAACTTCAAAATGAAAACGTATCCGATTCAGATGCTGTTCTTCTGATAAGAAGAGGTGTTGATTTTCTAAATGAGGAACCATTGTTTCTTTTCTGAGGTTCAGTAAAAAATCAATATCTGCTTCTGTCGCTTTTCTATATGAAATCTCCATGTAATATAATAAGTCTGTAAAATACGATGAATTCTACAATTTTTTTTAAAAAGAAGACCTTTCTTTTCCGAAAGGTCTTCTTGAACTACGACAAATCCAAGATAAACTTAAACAAAGTGCATCAGATTACGAATTATGACCTAATAAGAATTCTTTAATCGGATAGTTCCCTGTCGGGATCATGTATATGCCATACTTTGGCGCGGGGATTTATACGAATATTATCGTAGCATAAAGGTTTTGGAAAGTAGTAATCTTCCGGAAGTGTATCTTTCCAGTAAAATCCATTATTTCTATTTGTGTGAAGAGAAAGTTTTTTTATCATTGGAATTCATTATCAGTTACTACAAAATCCAAAACCAATTTTTTTTAGAATTTATAGGCTGGAGATCATCGAAGAGTTACTTGCAATTGAAAAATAACCTAATTGATAATTTAGCATATCTCCAGCACCATAAATTCTGTCTGCCCGATACGGTTGAATACCAGGGCAACCACCCGTTGTGTCTTCTTTACGATTGTTATCTGTTACAATAGTAAAATATGGGGCTTATTCCCGACCTTTTTAAGAGTTTGTGTAGAGACCTCGTTACTTATTGCTATCAGCCCATCATTTTTTTTGTAAATAAAATAGGTAGCCCCTTCCAGAGAGAATCTGTTGAGATATTGTTGCATGTTAAATGAAGGAGATAAGCGCGTTGACTCTATTAAAAAGGTCGTATAGTTTATTTGATTGTTATTGGGAAGTATAACGATCACATATAGCAGTGATACCACTATAAGGAATAGTATCTTGTTTTTCATGATTTGTGTTTGTGTTAAAGTAGTTAGCTTTTGAGTTAGCAAGTACAGAAAAAAAACAAAGGAGGGCAATAAAGAGACGTCCTAAAACATGATTATGGACAGCTCATAAATTGATTTAAGACATGTTAACTGTCTCTTTATTAGGGTTTTTTAAGCTTGATACATAATCGGAAGGGGAAATGCCGACCATTTCTTTAAAGTTTTTATAAAAAGAAGCCCGGGAGTTAAAACCAACCTCATGAGCAATTGCTGCAATACTATATTTCTGATATTTCTCCAACCCTATCAATGTTTTAAACTCTTCAATTCGGTAATAGTTGACATAATTGTTGAAATTTTTATGTTCTACTGTATTAATTGCTTTGGATATTAACCGCTCTGGGATATGGATTTCTTTAGAAAAATTTTTTAGGTTGATAGAGGGATTCAGATAGGATTTGTGTGTTTTGAGATGTGCATCAATAGTCTGGAATATATGTTCTAATTCTTCCTTCTCATCCCCTTCTTTGCTGATTGTTTTCTTATCCGGGGTAGTCATATTGATAATGTTTATTTGTACAAGACTCGCAATAGTAATGTAGTATAAAGATAAAAGAGAGAAAGACTGATAGAGAACAAACATAATGTTGCTCTCTGGAAGAAAGAAAAACCGAATAGTGGTAATGAAATTAAAAACAATACAGATAAAACAAAAAATGGTCAGCCATAACAAGGATTTGTATTTAATGTCTTTGTAGAAATGTGGAAGCTGTATCCTGTGGAGTTTGTTAATTTTGATAATTAAAACACACATAATTAAGATGTAAATAGTAGCAGAAATACTGTAGAGCTCCATAAACTTGATCGCCAGGAGTATTTCATGAAAATCTGGGTTAAAACTTACAATAACACAAAAGATAGAGAATACTAAGAATTCTATTATAGCGGGAATGTAGTGAAGGCGTTCTTTCTCCAGATAGACCCCTGTAGTTCTAATAGCATAAGAGTATAGTAAGGTCATGCTTAGGAAGTTAAGTTTAAGAGGGTTGTAATAAATGGCTGGATGCTTTACTTCCTGAAATATAATAACCTTAAAGGTGTAGATAAAAATGGTAAAAAAGAACATCGCTAAATAACGGTTTATCTTTCTTTTTTTTGAATTGTAAAAAAACAAAATAAACGAAATAAGCAACGATTGTACACAACTGATGATATAGTATGAATATAAAGTATCCATAGGGTAATAGAACTAAAAAACGATAATGTAACCATATAGGAAAGCGAATCCCGATAAGGCGACATTAACAGGGTTATTATAGAAATTAGGTGTTTTTTTACAAGAAAGAAACGGATTTCTGATGGTGCTGATTCATATTTTTTTAGGTTAGTAGTTGATTATCAATATAATTAATAACTCTAAAAAAGAGAAATATTATTAAGAAAATCAATTTTTTTCACAAAAAATGAATATTTACCATCAAAAAGAAGCGTTTTTTCTTCTCGAGTTACAGCTCCAATAGGGAAGGAATCATTTCTTGATTTGTGATAGGGCTTTTTTGGTATTGCAATGTCCATCCCAGAGAGTTCGTCAGGATATATATTTTTTGAAGTTCACTGATGAGTCGGTTACTAGCGTTTTTGACCAGAGAAGAATGTTTTATCTTCTGCTGAAGCTGTTGGTGGACCTTTTTTCTGATGATATTGTGATCTGATGCAGTAAATTGATTAAAGAAATCCTCTTCCAGATTGTGATAATCGATGGTCGGGTTGATATTAATTTCAGCTTCTGGAATCTCAGTGATAATAACAGTTTTTGTTTCAGGAAGTATTTGGTGTTTGATTTTTTTTAAATCATACGAAATGCTGACAGCCGCATTGACTACAACAATCGCTTTTTTTTCTGCAGTTAGAAAATCCAGGTAGAATTTTTTAGCATCCTTATATGTAATCACCTCAGAAAAGTTTCCTTCGGTAACAATTAATTTACCAACTTGTTGGATTTGATTAAGAATGAGTTCAGAAGAGGCAATTTCTGTTTTTTGTGCATCAGAACGAGTAATAAAATACTGTATACTGATAAAAATAAAAGCAGCAAGAAAGATTCCTAAAAAGAAATTACGCATACGGTCGATTCTGGTTCGGCATTAAAAATACGTAAAAAAAATACAGGGGTTTTGATAAATAAAGAAAACTTTATCAGCCGACTAGAAGAAGAGAAATCTTCTTTTTTGAACACAACAGATAAAGTTTTCTGTAAAATTAAAGATGCTATTTGTTGAGCTGAGGAGGGTATTTTTTCATTACCTCAGAAACAATACAGTTAATATTTTCTTGTTTTCTGTCTACATTCTTAGTTAATGCTGCGGTTCCCATTCCCTGCCATACCAATTCTTTCTTTTTGGCATCGATAAGGTCTATATACAATGTTCCTTCTGTAGATCTGGAAACTGTGCTGTAATTAGGTCCCCAGTAAAAAGGAGTCCATCCCCAACCGTATCCCCAGCCAAAATTGTTTTGGTAGATGTTAATATTTTCTTTGGTTTTTGTAAATATACTCACCAGCAAATCCGGGTTTTGAGATTTGACAAATCCCTTGGCAGTCATATCTGCCTCTATAGCCCGTAAAATGCGTTTTTTATCTAAGTCGCTGATCTCAGCTTTGTCAATTCCTGGTTTATAAAAAGCAAAGCTCTTGTAGTTATCAAAATTGGCGTTCTTATCATAATCAGAAGCTACCCGTACACTAGAGCAGGAGCTAAGCATTATAATAAGGATCAGAGAAGCTAATGATGTAAATTTCATAATCCTTAATTTTAAAATGTTCGACAAATTCTTATGAGAAAAAACTCACAAAAACCATACCGATTCTATAAGAGCTACTTATTTCCTGGTATACTGATTTGTTTTTTTGTCATACCCATAGGGGCAATGCCGACACCCACTCTCACAACAGTACCCTCTTCTCAGATGATATTGTTCGGTAAAACACCTATATCCTTCAGGAGTAAGGTAGTAGTCCCCTTCGATAGGTTTTAGATTCTTTTTTAAGCGATTCATCGATACAAAAATACTATATTGCATCCATATGCTAATAATCGTTAATAAATATTTGATCGGAAGGCATTTTGCAGGAATTGTTTTATGGCCATTTATTGTAATAAAAGATTCAACCCTAAAAGAAGACGAAATCTTTATTAATCATGAGAAAATCCATCTGAGACAACAAGTAGAATTACTGGTTGTTCCTTTTTATATTTTATACCTGTCAGAATACCTGATAAGATGGGTACAGTATCGAAATTCAGATAAAGCATATCGCAATATTTCCTTTGAGAGAGAAGCCTATTGTAATGAACATGATCTTTCCTATTTGAAAAACCGAAAAACCTGGAGTTTTATTAAGTACTTATAATTTATGAGTTTATTTTCTGCTTCAAATGTATACGCTCAGAATCAGGAGATCATTCACCCGATATTAGAGAAGCATCAGGTGCGTGTATTCATCAAGCGGGAGGATTTGTTACATAAAGAAGTATCGGGGAATAAATTCAGAAAACTAAAATATAATTTACTGAGAGCAAAAGAAAGAGGAATCAGTACAGTTCTTACTTTTGGAGGCGCATACAGTAATCATATAGCAGCCACAGCCGCTGCAGGTAAGTTGTTAGGAATAAAAACTATAGGGGTTATTCGGGGAGATGAGTTAGGAAAAGATGTTTCAAAAACTTTAAAAGGAAATGAAACGCTGCGATTCGCTTCCATGGCAGGAATGACATTTAATTTTATTAGCCGGTCACAGTATAAAGAAAAAACAACAGAGGAGTTTCTAAACCAATTACAAGCAGTGTATGGGGATTGTTTTATTATTCCTGAAGGAGGAACCAATGCATTGGCTGTCAAAGGGTGCGAAGAAATCCTCAGTGAAGCAGATAAACAACATGATATCGTTTGTTGTGCAGTAGGGACAGGAGGGACCATTTCAGGAATTGTCAATAGTAGTTCTTTAACACAGCAGGTTTTGGGATTTCCCGCATTAAAAGGCGACTTCTTAGCAGAAGAAATAAAAAAATATACCTCAAAAACCAATTGGGAACTTGTTAATGAATATCATTTTGGAGGGTATGGAAAAGTAAATGGAACACTAATTGAGTTTATTAATACGTTTACTAAAGAACAGAAGATTGTATTAGATCCTGTGTATACGGCTAAGATGATTTTTGGGATTTTTGATAAGGTAGAAAAAGGGCATTTTATTAAAAATACTCGTATTTTAGCCATTCATACCGGAGGTCTGCAAGGGATTGCCGGAATGAATAAAAAGTTATTGAAAAAAAAGATGCCCCTGATTGAAATATAATAATACATGAGGAAGATTGTTTTGCTAATAGGAATCACAGTAGCGCTTGTTTCCTGCGGAGGAAGTAAAAAAGCAGTGACCACCAAAAAACCAACCATACCCAAACAAGTAACTAAAGTACCGAATACGAAAAAAGAAGTAGTAGTTCCCAGGGTAGAAAAGAAAGAAACTGCGCCTCCCGCTACCTATAAAGATAAAATTGTGCTGTATATAGCCAACTATGAGGAAATTGCAAGACATGAAATGGAAACCTATGGAATTCCTGCCAGTATCACTTTGGCACAAGGAATACTAGAATCGGGAGCAGGCTATGGAATGTTGACCAAAAGAGCCAATAATCATTTTGGGATTAAATGTCATGATTGGGAAGGGGAGAGCGTTTATCACGATGATGATCGCTTGCAAGAATGTTTCAGGAAATATGACCACGCAGGACAGTCATTCAGAGACCATTCCCTGTTTTTGAAAAACAGAAAGCGTTATGCCAAACTTTTTACATATAAGCAAGATGATTATAAAGCTTGGGCATATGGATTAAAAGCTGCAGGATATGCCACTGATAAAAAATATCCCGTAAAACTGATTAGTATTATAGAGCGATACAACTTAGCTAAGTACGATAGAGAAGTGCTTTCTAAAACAAAATCAAGGGCTGTAAGAAAAGAACCAACAGTCATAAAAGAAGAAGTAGCACCCCCTGTTCCTGTTGTAGAAAAGTCAGAAGAAGAAATACAGGCAACATCCAGAAAAAATAGCCGAATTCAAGTAGATACGAATACAGAGATAGAAACGGAAAAAGGAAAGGTCTATGTAGTAAAAAAAGGAGACACCCTGTATTCGATTTCACGAAAGTACAATATCAAAGTAGCGCAACTTAAAAGTTATAATAATCTTACAGACAATACCATCTCTATCGGACAGGAATTAATAGTCAAACCGGATGGAGATACAAATGAATTTTAATCATCTATGATTTACAAAAGAAGTAGTGCATTATTTGTCGAGGCACAGAAAGTAATACCAGGAGGTGTAAACTCTCCTGTACGAGCATTTAAAGCAGTTGGAGGAGACCCTATCTTTGTCAAAGAAGCCAAAGGAGCTTATCTATATGATGAAGATGGAAATAAGCTGATTGATTATATCAATTCCTGGGGACCTATGATTTTAGGGCATGCGCATCCGGCTGTAGTAGAAGCTGTAGTAGAAAAAGCAAGAAAAGGAACCAGTTTCGGGATGCCTACTGAAATTGAAACCAAAATTGCAGAACTGGCTGTTTCCATGGTACCGAATATTGATAAGATACGATTCGTGAATTCGGGGACAGAAGCCTGTATGAGCGCAGTGCGTCTCGCCAGAGGATATACCAAACGCGATAAGATAATCAAGTTTGCCGGGTGTTATCATGGCCATAGTGATTCTTTTTTAATTCAGGCTGGAAGTGGTGCTGTGACATTCGGGAGCCCGAATAGTCCAGGCGTAACCGAAGGAACAGCCAAAGATACCCTCCTGGCTCGATATAACGACCTGGAGAATGTACGGCAAATTGTCGAAGCAAATGAAGGAGAAATTGCTTGCATCATTATAGAACCGGTAGCAGGAAATATGGGATGTATTCCCCCTCATACGGGATTTTTAGAAGGGTTGAGAACACTTTGTGATACTCACGGGATTTTATTGATCTTTGATGAGGTAATGACAGGTTTTCGATTGGCAAAAGGAGGAGCGCAAGAACGTTTTGGAATTGCTGCTGATATTGTCACATTTGGAAAAGTAATAGGAGGAGGACTTCCTGTAGGTGCCTTTGCAGCCAGAGAGGAGATTATGAATCATCTGGCACCCTTAGGTCCCGTGTATCAGGCAGGAACATTGAGTGGGAATCCTCTGGCTATGGCAGCAGGTTTAACCATGTTGACATTGCTGGATCAGGAACAGGAAATTTTTGATCGTCTGGAAGAAAAAACAGCCTACCTGCATAAGGGAATAGCTGAGGTATTAGAACGTCATCAAATAATACACACAATTAACAGACTTGGTTCTATGATTTCGGTACACTTTGCCGAAGGGAAGGTTGTCGATTTTGAAACAGCAGCAGCAGCGAATAATGATACTTTCAAAAAGTTTTTCCATGGCTTATTAGAGGAAGGAGTATATATTGCTCCCAGCGCTTTTGAAACCTGGTTTATTACAGATGCATTGAGTTATGAAGACCTTGATGCTACAATACAGGCAATCGAAGTAGTCGCTCAAAAATTATAAGGATGGAAAAATTGTTTTCTTATGGAACCTTGCAATTAGAAAAAGTGCAACTGGATACTTTTGGAAGACGGTTAACTGGTACTAAAGAAGTATTGACTAACTACCGAATAGAAACGGTAAAAATAACAGATGAGGCAGTTATTGCTTCTAGTGGAATAGATGAACATCTGATTCTAAAACATTCCGGGCAAGCTTCTGATACGGTAGAAGGAACCCTGTATGAGATTACAGAAGAAGAGCTAAAGCATGCAGATGCGTACGAAGTAGACGATTATACACGTGTCAAAGTTTCTTTTCGTTCGGGAAAAGAAGGTTGGGTGTATATAGGAGCATAATCTACTCAAAAAATAAAAATCACCGCTGTTGCCTTTGCCTCAGCGGTGATTTTTTTATATCGTATTTTTTCGGGTTGCTATTAGTTGCAAGGTTGTTTCGTATATAGAACGATGGTCGATCTTAGATCGTAACCAGGCATAAAAACTCATGACAAAAATATCTATCTGCCCGGTATCTTCTAAGGAGAATGAAGCGTTTACCATAGTGCTAAAAGCTTCTGAAGGAATTTTTTCGGGATGCATGTGGATAAAAGTGATCAGTTTTACAAATTCTAAAATATGGTGCTCCTGATGTTTTTTTAAATATGGGAGGTATTTTTTCTTAAAACTGGTAAGTCTGGAAGAGACCAGCTCAATATTAGCTAATTCGATATGTAGTAAAATTTCGATCAAGCTCTTTTTTAAGACCCAAAGAATTCCTGTTTTTTCAATATACCAATGATCACTGTGATAAAACTCCTGAAAAATACGCAGCGCTTTTTTGAGTTCATATTGCTGAAAATAACACACCACCAATGTCAGTTTAATATCGAGAAGATAGACCAACTGATCTTTATATTTCCGTTCGTCAATACACTCCAGTGTTTGGATAGCATCTAGAGGCTTGTCAGTATAATTGAGGGTTAGCCCTCGTAACAATATATATTGCGGATAAAATCTTTTGTAAAACTTTTTTTGTTGTAGCAGCATCTTTTCATGCATGCTATCCAGATAGGTGAAGGAGCCTGTGAAATTTCTGTTTCTGAAATAGGAATTAGCGACATAATATAGGATTTGTATGTGGTAAAATAAGTGTTTTAACCGGGTTTCTTTTTGAGGAGAAATTTGCTGGTATACTTTTTCTATAAATGGAAGCATCACATGGTGCTGCATGGTTGCATTAGCAGCGATGTTGGAGATTTCCATGATTTTATATAGGGATCTGTAACTCATTGTATCAGCAGAAAACCCAAATTGTGCTAAACTGTCGATAATTGCCTGAGTAGCATCTTTCTCCCGGGTTTGAAGAATGTTCTGTACCGTAGCATAGAAGATATTCAGACGTTCTTCCTGCTGTAATAACTGTTGATTTTTTGTATAATCGTTTATAATGTCTGATAATAAAACATCCGGTAGATGATGTGCGTGTTGTATCAGGGTGTAATACATTTCATTGAGAATACTGTATTGATCGTGTTGCTGCGCTTTTAGAAGCCCCTTGTTTATTGTTTTAAGACCGGTTTTGTATTTTTTTTGTTCAAAAAATATCCTGCTGGCGAGTAATAATTTCAAGGTCTCCATTTCTTCAGAACTTTCTTTGTCAAAACTCTTGGCAGCTATAAAATCAATTAATCGGTCATGAAGTCTTTTGCAGAGGGCGTGATAAGCTCCTTTGGCAGGTTTTCCGTATAAAATAATATCTGGGTTTTTGAGACGCTCGGTAGTATCCAATAACTTGAATAATGCCAGATTTCGTGTGTCGTTTCGTTTGTTCTTCTGTTTTAGATGAGAGATGAAGTTCCGCTTTTCTTCGGGAGAAAGGGTTGCTATGATAGACGAAATCACATTCATTATATCGTAAGTTATTTATTATATAAATACTATAAAATAAGTAATATTTTATTTTTTGTATACTAATATATCATAAGTTTTTTGAATATATGGAATTTATTTATTCATAGGCTAGCCACATCTTTGTACCGATCATTAATAACAAATAAGAATCATCAAAAACAATTAATTATGGAATATAAGTTTAGTAATGATACGACAACAGAAGAGATCGTTAAAGACGAGAATAAAAAAGAAAAAAATGTACAACGACCTACAGGAGCATTTATAGGAGCTTCGTGGGCTGCCTTAGTAACGGGAGTAACCGCCTTTTGTATAGGGTTGTGGAATGCAGATATGATGTTAAATGAGAAAGGATACTATTTTACGATACTGTTATTCGGGCTATTCTCGGTGATTTCGGTACAGAAGAGTGTGAGGGATCGGTTGGAGGGCGTTCCGGTAACAGACATGTATTATGGAATCAGTTGGTTTGCAACCATTATATCAATTTTATTACTAATTATAGGGTTGTGGAATGCAAGTCTGGAACTGAGCGAAAAAGGATTCTATGGAATGGCATTTACACTTAGTATCTTTTCCGGAATTGCAGTACAGAAGAATACCAGAGATAGAAAATACATAGACAATTTAGAAGCGTACTAGTTATTAGAAGAAGGGGGTGGTTTTTATACTACCTCCTTGTTTTGATGATCAGAAAAGATGGCCGTGTGGCTGCGGCTGTCTTTTTTCAAAACGATATAGAATGATGAATACTACATATAAGACAATGGTCAGTGAATTACTCAGAGAGCATGTAATTTCTGACGAGATCGGAGAGAGAATCATACATTATTATACGTCTAAAAAGATGCAGCAAGCTAATAGGGTGTTGACTATTTTTGCTGTTTTTGGATCATTGCTAATAGGAGCAGGTATTATATTGATGTTGGCACATAACTGGGATCAATTTTCAAAAATAACAAAGATAGGGCTCTCTTTCGCTCCAATGTTTATAGGATATCTATTAGGCGGGTATATATTACTAAAGAAAAAAGGAATAGCCTGGAAGGAATCTATTGCCATTTTTTTGAGCCTGGCTATAGGAAGCAATATAGCAATACTAAGTCAGGTATATCATATAGAAGGGTCAATAGCCTCTTTTTTAATGGGATGGATACTGATGGTACTTCCTTTGCTATATGTGTTTAATTCGCATTCAGTGATGTTGCTCATCTTCGGATTAAATACCTATTACGGAATAGCCTTTGGAAGCTATCGTCCCGAGAGGATCGTACATGCTCCCTGGGCGTATTTAGGGGTATGGATAAGTGTACTGCCATTTTTTATTAAAACGTTACGGCATCAGTTGCAGGAACATATCCGTATAGCATATGGGTGGCTGTTCTCTGTCAGTATGTTGATAACAGCCTGGAATTTCACCTACAATGTAGAAGTCCTTGGCTTTGTTGTGTATATGAGTATGTTTGGTTTATTGTATGCTATAGGGAATCTGGATGTTTTTAGAAAAAATCAGGGGTTCAAAAACGGATCGTTAGCGATAGGGTCAATAGGGACAGTGTTTCTTCTGTTTTTTTTCTCTTTTGAAGGGAGTTGGGAGATGTTTTTAGATACTCACATACTCACTGACAGAAAAAAATGGAATGAAATAGTACATACACGAGAATTTACTGTCATAAGTATCTATAGTGTATTAGGGATTCTTATTGCTGGAATTCAGTCAGTAAAAAAAGGAATCTCGAATATGAGCGTTTTGCATCCTGCTTGCATTCTATTTATAGGAGCATTGGGATATACATTGTATACGGGGAATACCCCCATCATATTGATTAATGGATATTTGTTACTACTGGGAGGATACTTTATAAAAAAAGGAATAGATCAGTATAAATTGGGAATAGCAAATTACGGATTGTTGATTATTAGTAGCTTAATTATATGTCGCTTTTTTGATATAGAAATGACATTTATCCTCAGGGGTGTTGTGTTTATCACGATAGGAATTATTTTGTTTATTACGAATTATTTGCTGCACATCAGGCAAAAGAAAAGAATAGAGAGGTTACAGGAAGATCACCAATCAAGTGAATAAGGAGGAGAAAATCCCTCCATATTGTATGTATTTTTATTAAAAGATTAAAAAATGAAAACTAGTTATGTAATTATTGGATTTGTTAGTATCGCCCTGTTGCAACTGACCATGTCGGCACGGATCATTTGGAAACAGGAAAGAGTATTGGTTACAGGAACAGCTTATAAATTTAAAACAGCCCCTATAGATCCGGTGGATCCTTTTCGGGGTAATTATATCACATTGCGATTCGATGAAAACACTTTTTTTATAAAAAATCACAAGTATAAAAGAGGGGATAAAGTCAGATTATCTTTAAAACAAGATTCGGAAGGGTTTGCTATGGTAACAGCGATTGGTAAGGAAGATCAACCGGTAACACATGATTATATATGGGCAACAGTATCGTATGTGACGGAAGATTTTATTCGATATGATATCCCTTTTAATCGGTTCTATATGGAAGAGGGGAAGGCAAAAGAAGCAGAAATAGCCTATAGGGATACGCATAGATTATGCCCATTAGAGAAGGTATATGCACTGGTGTATGTGAGAGAAGAAACTGCGGTATTGAAGGACGTGTACATTAAAGATATTCCAATAAAAGAATATGTGCTACAGGAAAGGGCCTCCCGTATAAAATAAGGAGATCAAAAAAGGCATAAGAAATCTTATGCCTTTTTTTAGTGTTATATGTACGGTTGCTTTTTAATAAGCTTCTTCTATTTTTACACGCTGATTATCCTGATAAGAGGCAATAAATGCATCTCTGAACCCGAGTTTAAGCAATTCCCTTCTGAATTGCTTTGCTTCTTCCAGGGATTCGAAATTTCCTAAGGCATACTTATTATAGTCCCCACTTCTGATTTCTCTAAAATTGGCAAATCCTTCAGAATATAATGATAGGTCCTTATCTACAAAGGCGCCAATCTGTACGGCATACACTAATGCTCCTTCTAAGGATCCGGCAGTCTCAGAAGCGGCTTCTTCATTTTCTTTAGGGCTGAGTGATAAGGTTTTTACATTTTCTTCTAATTCAGCAATCTTATCATTGAGATCTGCCACTGTATTTTCATGTTTTAGCTTGGAGATTGCATTTTCCGGGGTATTGAAATTTAAAAAATAAATAGTTCCGGCAATACCTAATAATGCGATAATTCCAAGAATGATAGTGGCTATTTTAAACTTTTTTGTTTTGTCTTTTTCGTCCCGTATAGCTTTGGTGTGAATGAAGTTGGTCGCTCGTTTTTCTTCCTTGGCTTCATCTATTTGTACTTGTAGGTTAAGTAGTTCTTCGTCGGTTATAAAAGGCATGGTTTTTATGTCTTAGTTGTTTTCAAATATAGAAGTTTATTGCAGTAAGATAAAATTTATTTGGTATTTATCTGAAAATGAGTATATAAAAAATGTTCGTTTTGTTAATAAAAACAAAAAGGAACCGCTTTTTAGTAGTTCCTTTTTATGGAAGATAGTCTAATGATTTTATAGATTCCGATTATTTCCTAACGATACTTTTTGCACTTGCTCTTTGGTCTTTTATTTCGGTTGTTGTGTAGTGTTTTAGTGTCCGAACTTAAAAACGCACACTGATAGTTCCTTTTAGGAAAAAGGGAGTTCCGGGGGTGAAATGAATTTCCTCTGTTGCATCAACTTCATTTTGCAAACGGGATTCCGTAGCAAATTGCGTTTCATTCCAGGCGACATCAAAAAGGTTTTGAATTTGTAATCCCACCGTGATATTTTTATACTCATATCCGGCATTGAGATCTGTTACTGTATATCCTTCAGCTACGATAGAGTTGTCTTCATTTGCAGGTCTGTCATCGATAAACCTTAGTTGTGCCCCTCCATAAAATCCGGATTTACTTTTATAATTTAGACCACTTGTTACCGTGAAATCAGGAGCCAAAGGAATAAAATCTTGACCTTCTATTTCTTCTGAAGCTCTGGCATACGTATAATTGGCATCTATGTTAAAGAAAAGCTGATTTACAGGTTCATATCTCAAACTAAAATCAATACCTTGTCGATTAGTTTTGCCACTAGGCTCTACAATTCCCGCATCCCCAACATATACGAATTCTTGTTCTAAAAACAGGTACCAGTATGCTGTGTTTATCAGTAATTTGGGGATAGGTTTCCAAATAAAACCAGTGTCAAATCCGTAAGAAGCGGGTAGAATATCTGTTCCGTTTTGCGCCACTACAACGCGAGTATCATTAGAATGAAACCCTTTCCCTGTTTTAGCATACAGTTGCAAATTGTCGTTGTAATTATAGAAGATATTTAATTTGGGACTTATGATGCTTTCTGTTTGTGATTGGGTTTTATAGCTTGTTTGCAAGGCATTATTGTATTTAAAATTGAAATAATCTAAACGCAGTGCAGGGTTGATCGTCAATTTGCCAAAGGTAACATTAGCATTTACATATGCGCCAAAATTGGTTTCGTTAATAGTCCCAAATTGTATTTGATTCAGCGTTTCTCTTCGGTTTAAAGTATGGGATAATTCATTGTCAGAGCTTTGATCATTTCGAAGGCTAATCCCTGCCGAGAAACTTCCGTCAATTGTAGTGAAATCTTGTTTGTAGTCACTGTGAAACCCATAGATATTCCGTGTTTCTTTTTGTTTGATTTGATCCCCGTTGACAGGATCATCCAGAAAAAAAGTAAAGTTCGAGAACAGTTCAAAATCATAGGTGTTATAATACACCTTGTTCTGTATCGATGCATTTTCTGAAAGGGTCTTATTATAGGTGACTAATACATTTGTTCGGCTTGTCGAGCCTCCTTCGGTATCATCAATAGCGCCAAAACGCGAAATCAAACCACTGGTGACAGCGCGTTGCGGAATTTGTCCTGATGCGTCCCATGTACTGGTAAAATGTGATATGGTTATTCCGATTTTTTCTGTATCGGTTATAGAATTGGTGTACTTTCCAAAAATGTTTAAGCGATCAAAATTCTGCGAACTATCAAAATAACCATCCGTAAGGATATATTCAGAGGCGATGTATGCACTTTGCTTGTTGTTGTTTAGGAGATTAAACATTCCTAAAAAACGTTGGGTATTAAATTGTCCTATATCTAGTTTTACAATAGAAGAATTTAAGCTGTTTTTTGTTTTAAAGTTGACATACCCTGCTGTATTGAAGTTTCCTTTATCTGCATAATAAGCACCTTTTCCAAAGTCTATTTTATCAACTGTTTCCGGAATTACAAAATGTAGATCGGCATACCCTTGTCCATGAGCATGCGACACCATATTGACCGGTAATCCATCTGCTGTAATGGTAATATCAGTACCATGATCTATATCAAAACCGCGAAGAAAAATTTGTTCTGCCTTTCCTCCTCCTGCGTGTTGCCCTATAAATAATCCGGGAACTTTCTGCAAAATCTCTTGTGATGAATTTACAGGATTGGCTTGTATATCAATAGCAGTAATTACATTCAGTGCATTTAGTTCTTTACGAATCGTTATTTCTTCTAGCGTCACCAGGTTTTCTTCCAGGATAATAGTTGTTGGTTTAAAATCACTAACCACAATTGTTTTCTTTTTGTAGTTTACATGACTAATAACAAGCGTATCTCCAATAGTAACAGGGGCTAACTTAAAAGCACCTTTTTCATTGGTATGGGTGTGATGTTTATCATTTACATTAAAAATATGCGCTTCAGTAACCGGGATGTTATCTCGAGAAACGACTTTTCCTTTTAAAGATTGAGCAAAGGTTTGGTGCATACATAACATGCAAAAAAACGTAATTAGGTGCTTCATTCGAATGATTATTGATTAATTAAAGGGGTGTAATAGTAGCTGTTGTAGTGTTTTATTTCAATATATGGCGGCTCTCTGAACTGACCATTGATCCTCATAGCCCAGTTTCCATTTTAGGGAGGCTAATTCTTCATCGGTAGAAAGACATGCGTTAAGATCAGATATAATTTGTTTTCTATCCATGTTTTGTCCAATAAATACAATTTCATTTTTTCTGTCACCAAAAGTCTTGTCCCAGTTTTCTTCAATTATATCTTGATTTTCAATATATGCTACATATTGGATTCGTTTTTTAACGGGCATACTACTCCACCATACTCCGGCACTATCGGCTTTTAATGATCCGCCAGCCTGTCCCCAAACTAAAGCTTGTTCAGGCCTGGAAGCTAGCCAGAATAAGCCTTTACTTCGGATAATAGTCTCCGGAAATTCTAGTGTAAAATTAAAAAAACGTATTGGGTCAAAAGGCTTTTTTGATTTAAAAATAAAAGAAGATATTCCATATTCTTCAGTCTCAGGAGTATGGCTCGATTTTTCGAGCTCTTCAATCCAACCGGCACTCTGTTCTGCTTCTTCAAAATCGAATAATCCTGTATTGAGAATTGTTTCAGGAGCTACTTTGCTATACGAAGATTCAACGATATGTGCAGAAGGGTTTAATGAATGGATCGCGTCTTTTAAAGTATTGAGATGATCAGCAGTTATTAAGTCCGTTTTATTTAAAATAATGACATTGGCAAATTCAACCTGGTCAGCTAATAAGTCGGCGATTGTTCTATAATCTCCATCTATATTGGTAAGTGATCGATCCATTAATCTTTCTGGACTGCCAAAATCATTGAAGAAATTAAAGGAGTCTACTACTGTAACCATGGTATCGATATAACTGAAGCTAGAGAGGTCAATTCCGTTTTCTTCATCTACAAAAGAAAAAGTCTGGGCAACAGGAACAGGTTCACTGATACCTGTGCTTTCGATTAATAAATAGTCAAATCGATTTTCTTTTGCCAAACGTTCCACTTCGACCATCAAATCTTCACGGAGGGTGCAGCAAATACAACCATTGCTCATTTCTACTAATTTTTCTTCTGTACGCGATAAGGTATTTTCGTTTTTTACTAATTCAGCATCTACATTCACTTCACTCATATCATTCACAATGACTGCTACTTTTAGCCCTTCTTTATTGTGTAGAATATGGTTGAGTAAGGTAGTTTTTCCTGCTCCGAGAAAGCCACTTAAAACGGTCACTGGTAATTTATGATTCATCTATTTCTAGTTTAAAAATCACAAATGTAGAAGTATATAATCATAAATGCAACTTAGTTGCATTTGTTTTGTCGAAAGTAACATAAAGACATTCTATAGTGTGATAACTCTTATAGTCAAGAAAATGACTCTGATTACGTATAGGGGTAGCCAGGAGCCGATAAGCTTCTTTTGTTGAATAGAAGATGTATTAGAACGGTGTTTTCTATAGAGGTATATTCGCGTAGTTATAGGTGGCTTTTGGGCAGTTTGAAGGAAGGTAAAGTTTGTGATAATTTTGCAACCAAAAAAGGAGGATCTATATCATATGCGGCTTGTAATTCGAAACAAAAAAAGGAACTACTCTCAGTAGTTCCTTTTTATAGTATATAGTGTTAGGGACTTTAGATTAGATCATTTCTACAAATAACCCTTCTGCGGTTTTATGTACTTTAGCCACGTTGTTTTTGGTTAACCCTTTAATGGTTTTATCCCATTTTTTATTGCTAAGACCAGATTGTTCTTTTAGTGCATTCAGGTCAATAGGAGAGTTATCTTTTAGAAAGCTAAAGACTAATTTCTCATCATCCGTTAAGGCGATTTGCTTTTTCTCTGGTTTCATCTGTGGGAAGAACAGTACTTCCTGTATCGATTGATTATTGGTTAAGAACATAATCAGGCGATCCATTCCTATTCCCAATCCAGAAGTAGGAGGCATTCCGTATTCCAGTGCGCGTAAGAAGTCATGATCAATAAACATGGCTTCATCATCGCCTCTGTCGGCTAATTTCAGTTGTGCCTCAAAACGCTCTCTCTGATCGATAGGGTCATTAAGCTCTGAATAGGCATTAGCGATTTCTTTTCCACAAACCATTAGTTCAAAACGCTCTGTCAACTCAGGGTTATCCCGGTGTTCTTTCGTCAATGGACTCATTTCTTTTGGGTAGTCTGTAATAAATGTAGGCTGGATATAATTTCCTTCACATTTTTCTCCGAAGATCTCATCGATCAGCTTTCCTTTCCCCATAGAATCATCTACTTCGATACCCATTTCTTTTGCTGCTTCTCTCAGCTCTTCTTCTGTTTTTCCATTTATGTCAAAACCGGTAAAGTGCTTAATAGAATCTGCCATCGTTACTCGGGCATATGGTGCTTTAAAATCAATCTTATGTTCCCCAAAAGTAGCTGCTGTCGTTCCGTTTACAGCAATTGCACAGTACTCCAATAGTTGCTCTGTAAACTCCATCATCCAGTTGTAGTCTTTATAAGCTACATAGATTTCCATGGCAGTAAACTCCGGGTTATGAGTTCGGTCCATTCCTTCATTTCTAAAGTTTTTAGAAAACTCATATACTCCGTCAAATCCCCCGACAATCAATCGCTTTAGGTACAACTCATTTGCAATTCGCATATATAGCGGGATGTCCAGTGAGTTGTGATGGGTAATAAAAGGTCGTGCCGCAGCTCCTCCCGGAATAGGTTGTAAGATAGGGGTTTCTACCTCAAAATACTCCCGTTCATTAAAGAAGGTACGCATTGCATTAAAAAGCTTGGTTCTTTTGACAAAAATTTCTTTGATATGAGGATTTACTGCCAGGTCTGCATATCGCTGACGATATCTTAATTCCGGATCATTAAATTCATCATAGGTATTCCCATCTTTATCCGTTTTAGGCAGTGGAAGCGGTTTTAGCGACTTACTGAGCAAGGTGAAGTTTTTAACCAATACGGTCTGCTCTCCAACTTGTGTAAGAAACAGCTCCCCTTCAATTCCGATAAAATCTCCAATATCAAGCAGTTTTTTATAAACTTCATTATACTGTGTTTTATCTTCATCAGTACAGATTTCATCTCGATTAAAATACACCTGTATACGACCATCAGAATCTTGTAGCTCTGCAAAAGAAGCTTTTCCCTGAATACGTCTGGACATTAATCGACCGGCGATGACTACCTTTTTACCTTCCTTAAACTCCTGTTTTATAGATTTGGAAGTATGATCAACAGCGAACATTGCCGCTGGATAAGGGTTGATACCTAGATTACGAAGCGCATTTAGTTTTTCTCTTCTTACGAGTTCTTGTTCTGATAATTGCATATTGCATCATTTTTAAGCTACAAAAGTATACTATTTAGAGAATTTAAAGAAAAGCCAGCCTAAAAACTTTTAGGGAATCAAAGGATTTAAATTAATATAGAACACCTTCTTTTTTAGGAAGGTATTTTTGGGGACTTCTCTGCTTGAATTTTTCAACAAAACAGTACAGTAGCTATTCGCTCAAACCTGAACCAAAACCGTATTTTTATCAAAAAAACAAGGAGGCATTTGATGCCTCCTTGTTTCATAAGTAACCTTAGCTTTCTCGTGCGGGTTATTTACTAATAGGGGTACCGGTAGAGGTAGCCGTTTTTGGAGTGACCATTGCTTTGATTTTCAGGATTTCTTTTCCCTTTTTGGTATTGGCTGTAATGGTTACCTGCTTGTTTTGCAGATTGGGCTTTCCGTTAGAATTAAAAGCCACCAACATACTCCCTGTAGCTCCCGGAGCAATAGGATCTCTGGACCATTTAGAAACGGTACATCCACAACTTCCTTTGGCGTTCGTGATGACCAATGGAGCATTTCCAGTATTGGTAAATGTAAAGGTATGTTCTACAATTTCCCCTTCTGTGATGGTTCCAAAATCATAATTCGTTTCAGAAAAACTCATTACAGGAGCACTGACTGTCACTTCTTTGGCAGTTAGCGCAGGAGCTTCTGGAGTTTCTGTCGCACTGGCATTGTTAATACAGGAAAATAAGGACAATACAAATAGTCCGCTCATAAATACAATAGCTTTTTTCATCATGTTCAATTATTTAGGTTATTAAAAAATTAGGGCAGTCATTGGTCTTATAAGGACGCTGATACTGCGGTTATTTGTTCTAATATGGGGTTATTGAATAGGCGCGATAAGCGCTGAAATACGGGTGTTAAAATTTTTTTTGGTGATTCCTGTCGCTTTTTTTAATGCAGGGAAATAGGCTTCTTTTTTCTTTCCGCAATTGAGTAATGGCACTACGGCGGGGAATCCTTCTTCCTTCTTTATTTTCTGGACAAGCAAAGCATTGATCATATAATCTACCCGTAAGGGTTTTTTCGTTTCATCACCGAAATCTCTTCCTTCTTTATAGAGTGCAAGCCAGTCAGGATTCGGAGTGATCGCTATAAAAGTTTTGAATTTCTGTAGAATCTCTTCCCAACTATATCCCCAACTGCCGCCAAATAAGAAGGCACATCCTTCATCCACAGCTTTATGAATGCGATCAGCAGGGAATACGCGTCGTGCCCGGCTGTGCCATAGGTCATGCGGGTCAAAACTCCGATCTGTAGCAGCGAGGTATCCGTCGATAACCAAATGATGCCCATTTTCGGTAGCAGTAACTGTGTTATAGCGATACCCATTATAGTCTGCTTTATAATCGATTCCCATTAATCGCAGTACCTCATTAAAATTTTTGGCACAATACAGCGTTGTAGGAGTTTGCGTATCACTGTTCAGAATCTGATCATAGGCTTTGGCTTGTGCGGTATATGCCATGGCTTCTTCGAGTACCGCTTCATTTTGGTAGTGATAGGTATATGATTCGTGTTTTTTGGTTTTCCATAAAGCGGTATTAGATACCAGCGGAGAATAAAAATAAAACCGATCTGGTTGTTCTTCTGCCAGTAGACTAAAGACTGCCCGTAATACGGGTGTCTCTTTATGAGTTCCGACATAAGAAAACTGCAATAAATAAGTAGTCGCATCTATAAGAATGATATTATTGACATAACAATGGTAAAATGCATCCTGTTCGAATCGACGGCTTTTTTCGATATGCTTTAGTTCATCAAGCAAGGCAGAAGTAGCCAGTAAATGCGAAGGAGATATATAACTGTTTTCTCTGTTTGGTTTTTCTTTTAGACTGAGAAAAGCTTCAAAAGAATGTAGCAGTTTATGAGTGCGAATAGAATCTTTAGGGAGTCGGGTACTGGGGGCAATATGAACAGTTACTTGCGCATAAGCGGTCAATAGACTACCGGTAAAAAAGAGAATAAATAGAAAAGTTCTACACATAGAGCTTGGTTTTGAATTGTGAGATCAAAAATCAAAACATCCATGCATAATCCCAATAAAATCCGGTTTGAAAAGAGGACTAGACCCGGGTTGGAATTATAGCTACTCTTTTATTTTCAGGGATTTAACTTCTTCTCTGGAAGATACTTTTAGCTTCTTGTATAAACTGTTGATATGTGTTTTAATAGTACTGAGGCTTAAGAACAAGCTGGCGGCAATTTCTTTATTGGTCTTATCTTCGCGAATCAGTTGCAGGATTTTTTGTTCCTGTTTTGTCAGTTGATGGATATTGGGAAGCGACGTTTTCTTACGCTGTTGGAATTGATACAATAAGTATGCATTTCCTGCCAGGGATAGTAGTAATCCCGATAACAGGATCCAGGTCCATCGATTGAAAGTTTCGGGCGTTGTCAGGGGAGTTCCCCGATAGAAATCAGAGGTGATCTCGGTATCATATTGTACTGAGTAGTTTGTTTGTGGATAGTGTTGTAGTAAGCGTTCTTTTAATTCGGTGTAATAAGCGTTTTGTTTTAGGTCTTTGAGATAGTACGAGTAGAGACGATTGGACTTATCAGATAAATAAGCATAGAGATAGAGTTCTGTAAGAGGTTCTTTTTGGGCGATTCCGAATTGCTGTAATTTTTTGAACCATTTTTTGGCATTGATTTTATAATTCGCAGGACTGGAGGAATTGCCAAAAGCATAACGCATTTCATTTAATAGAGAATCTGCCTGAATAAAGGTGCTGCTTTTAAAATTATTGGAGACGACTTTGCAAAACATTTCCCGGTCAAAAGAAAAAGGAAAGGTAAGTGTGTCTGTATTTTTGGCGATAAATACAATTTCTTTTTGATGTGCACATACCCCTCTCAGGTGCGATTGTTGCTCATTAGGAGAGCAATTTCCTACATGAATTTTATAAATGTGATTGTTTTCGGGAAGGTTGTTGTCTTCAAAAGTAAAAAAACCAGTACTGTCCGGGATCACCTTTTTGATAATTTGTTCCGGATAAATACCGTGTAGCTTGCGGTAATCTTCTACCAGAGACAGGTATACATCTCCAGACCATTCGGTCGTATCAATACGACCCGAAAATTGATATTGCGCCATCAGTACCGTATGGCATAAAACAAAAAAAGGGAGCAGTAACCTGGGGTGTAATCTCATTTGTCAGCTTTTAGTGTATTGTTTAATAATGGCAGATAAAATTTACTCGTTATCCTTATCAGAGGAGTTTAGCGTATCATTTTATGAGCAATTAGTTAGCAATGATTGGGGAAGGTAAAAATTATATCCTTAATATGTAACATATTCGAGATAAAAGCTACCTATTAGTAGGGATCACTTTTGATTTTATCGTATATAGCAAGGTCGTTTTCCTTCCTGAGGGAGGAGGGTCTGTGAGTAACAGCTTTGAGATCAAAAAGTGATCAGAAAAACCCTTTGGGAATACTTTCAAAAGGGAATTTACTAATTTATCTTTTATAAAATTATGAGTATTTGGAGAGTGTTATTATCGATTTTTTTTCCCCCATTAGCCGTATTGGATAAGGGGTGTGGATCGATATTAATTGTATTAATTCTTACTGTCTGTGGATGGATTCCAGGGGTGATAGCTGCCCTGATCATCCTTAATAATCCTAAGAACTAAGGGAATTGATGCCCTGATTTTCCATACAGTTTGTCTAAAAAGAAAAGGAAAGCGATTTCCTGAGAGGGCTTATATCTTTTGGATGCTTTTTTTTCGTTCCTTTGTTATACAGAAAACACCTGTTGTTTTCTAAGCAATAAACAATCAATTACCTTTTTAGAATACATGAGAAAAATTAACATACTAATAGCAGGGCTTATCGCTTGCCTGTGCATCGGATGCCAGTTGACAGAGGAAATTCGTTTTAACGAAGACGGAACCGGGAACTATAGCCTGGGGATGAATATGTCAGAAATGCTCAAGATGGGGCAGGGAACCAAGGGGCTTGAACAACAAATGGATACGATTATCCGGTTTTCAGATATCTTAGAAGAAAAAAAAGATAGTATTGCTACGCTGAGTAAAGAAGAACAGGAGAAACTCAATACATTAAAAAATTATCAGGTGGCTGTAAAAATGGATACAGTTTCCAAGGAGTTTACTTTCAAAGTAGATTTTGATTTTAAAGATATCAGAGAGTTAAAGGATTTTGCCAAGAACCTAAAAGGAATGGGGGTTAATGAATTGGATCGAATGATTCCGACCAAAGAACAAGGAGGAAACAGAGATATGGATATTACAGCATTTACCAATTCGTTTGAGACCCGTTTTTCGACTCAGGCATTCGAGAGAAAGATTACGGAGAAGGTATACCAGAAAGCCATGGAAAAAAAGAAAAATGACACTACCACTTCTTCGGTAATGGCTAACCCTTTTTCTAAGATGATTACCTTTAAGCAGATTTATAGGTTTCCTTATAAGATAAAATCAGTAAGCAATGAGAAAGCCCGGGTTTTACCAGATTTCAAGGGAGTAGAGCTGGAAAGCTCATTCGGGGAATTAGATGCAACTCCCAGAGTGATGGATCTGAAAATAGAATTTGATCATTAAGGAAAACAAGCTACTCGACACTCAGGATTTTAATAACCGGGAGTGTTTTGATGGTAATGTTCATTTCCCAAAACGATAAAATATAAAAGCAGTCCATTGGCTGCTTTTTTTTATCATCGTACCTTTGTACTTCTAGTTACAGTATATGAATAAAAAAGTAAAGCTTCAGGATTTAGGATATAAGGATTATAAAGCGACCTGGGAATATCAGGAACAACTTTTTCAGGAGATTCTGAATATCAAAATAAAAAATCGCAGAGAAAATGCAGGTCTTGAAACACCGAATCATTTACTCTTTGTAGCCCACCCACATGTGTACACTCTTGGAAAAAGTGGAGATATGAAGCATTTGTTGATCAATGAAGAACAATTACGTGCCAAAGGGGCTACCTTTTATAAGATCAACAGAGGAGGGGATATCACCTATCATGGACCAGGGCAGATTGTAGGGTACCCTATTCTGGATTTAGATAATTTTTTTACAGATATTCATAAGTACCTTAGGTTACTGGAGGAAGCGGTAATTCTTACCCTAGAAGAATATGGAGTACAGGCAGGAAGAAGCGAAGGAGAAACTGGCGTATGGCTGGATGCAGGCACTCCTTTTGCCCGAAAAATATGTGCTATGGGAGTTCGTGCCAGTAGATGGGTTACCATGCATGGATTTGCCCTGAATGTCAATGCAGATTTAGGATATTTTGATCATATTGTTCCTTGTGGGATACAAGGGAAGGCAGTCACCTCCCTCCATGTAGAACTGGGACAGGAACAAGTAGATGAAACTGCTGTAAAAGATAGACTAAAAAAACACTTTGCAATACTTTTTGAAGCGGAGCTTGTTTCCTGAGATGTCTGGCATGTGTAGTTTTGTTTGTTTGGTAATTTGTTATTTAATTGTTTAAAAGTGTGATTGGAATACCTCTTGCTGTATACTTTATAAAGTAAATTACCTAGGGGACAAACCCGGGAGGTATTCGTGAGAAACAAATTTTTAAATTCAAGGCAAGCTCAGAGACGTACACCCTTTGGCGGTACTAATAGAAGTCATAAATACACATTTGATTTCCATAGCAAACCATCCTTTCACGACAGATACAACGGTACATACCGAGATCTCTCCTATAGATGTATCTAAATAGTAGTGAATGCATTGTCTTCTGCACTGTAGAAAATAAGAAAAGAGATTCTTCCCCTAACAGGTAAAGCCCGTATGTTAGGGCTTTTTTTGCCCCAAAAAGCCGCGTTTTCTCTTAAAAAAACAGTAAATAAATGTACAGCACTTGATTACTTGTTGTAGATCCCTTTTTTATACAATAATCAAGAGGCGTCCGGACAATTCTCCTTAAGTAACCGACTGTGTTCTATAGGAGTTTTCCTTTGTAGGAATGGTAAAAACAGGGTTTTTTTAAGTGTCAGTAAACTATTTACTGCAACTACTGCAAAAAAGTATTTTTTTAATATAATTTATGGTTTTAGCGTATATCTTTGCCGACTGATTATAAACCTGTTATCATACCTGAAAAAACAAAAAGATAATCAAAACCCTCAACCTATGTAAACAATAGAGTAGCGTCCCACTTCCCTATTACTACCTACTTGTATATATATTTTAGTAATGAATCTTTCTATTCAATAAACTTTATGAAAAAAACGTTTCTTTTATGTTCTTTACTGGTGTATTGCCTTCTGCTACAAGCTAGGCAAAATAGCCAAGCTAACCCTCTAAATGATATAGAACAGGTTTTTCCTGTTTCTCCAGAAGCAGCTTCTTTAGGGAGGTACGGTGATGTTCCTGTCAATCTTGCCACAGGGAAAATCAATTATACGATTCCTGTCTATACTATTCGCATAGGAGATTTTCAATGGCCAGTATATTTATCCTATAACTATTCAGGGCTTGTTACAGAACAAGATCATCCCATGACAGGCTTGGGTTGGGATTTAATTGCTTCAGGTAGAATTACAAGACAAGTAAGAGGTATGGATGATCAGTATGGGAATCAATCATATAAAGCTACTGCGATAATTCCATATTTACAAGGAGCTTATGATCACCTTTCTGGAACAGCAGCATATAGAGATAAACAGTATCAGATATATGATAATATAGCTAATAGAAACTTTGATGGACAACAGGATTTATATAGTATTAATGCTTCAGGGTTAGGTGGTAGTTTTGTGTTTAATGAAAAGAATGAAATTGTATTTCTACAACATAAAAATTATAAAGTTCAAAAAAATGGAGATTCTTTTACTATTATAGATGATAAAGGAATCACCTATTATTTCACTGTCCATGAGATAGGAACATATCAATATAGTGTCGGACCTGAATCTGTTAATAGAAGTGTTCCTGTAAGTTATCTGTTAACACAAGTACAACTGCCTAATAATAAAGGGAGTATTTATTTTGAATATGTTTCAGGAGGAATCTATAGAAAAAAAGTCTATTCAGAATCAAAGACAAAAGATGGGGCTACAGGAGGAACTCCGCCGGTTATAGTAGATTATAGGGAAAGTTCATCGAGTCAATATTTACTTAAAAAAATACGATTTCCTAATGGAGAAGTACGATTTGATATTTCTTCAGGAGGCTTAGATCAGGAAATGCCTGTTCATACTTTAAATAAAGTTTCTGTATGGGATAAGACCCAAGAAATAGTAAGTTATAACTTGAGTTATAATGATCCGACAAAAAACAGAAAGACATTATTAGGCATAACAAAAGATAAAGGAATTGTCCAAACCCCATGGTATCAATTCGAATATCATCCTTTTCCTAATAGGTTACCATCCTCTTCTAATTTCAAATATCAGGATGCCTGGGGGTATTATAATGGAAACGCCAGTTCTCTTTTATCGATAGAAAATAGAATAATCAACTACCAAAAAACACTTTCTGGAGCTTTAAAAAAGATAATTTACCCGACACGCGGATATAGTTTGATTAATTATGAGCAAAACAGGGTGCCTTCAACATCACCTGGGATATCGGACTTTTATACATATTCCAGAAATAAAACGATCTCTAAACGTGTAAAAGCAGGACAAGGACATAGAAAAACAATTGATACGATAGTAACGATTCCTTCAAATCAAATTATAGAAGTGAATATGGGGGCAAGAATGTATCTTTACGATCCTAACAATCCTGCTACAACTCCCAACATTGGATTGCAAGGGGCAGAAGCAAGTATTGAAATAGCGTGTTTAGATTGTATTAACCCTTCTCAATTAATAGGGGGAGTACATATAACAGGAGAAGATACTGGGGCGCAATGCGAAGCTACTGGTTGCCCTAGTAATTATTCAAAAACAAACCCTGTTGTTTTTAGAAGTGTTTCCCAGGGAGCTAGAATACGTATACGAGGATCTATTTATGCGCCTGTAAAAAGAGAAGTTCAAGTAAACTTTTCTATAAAATATGAAGAGTTGATTAATCAGGTAGGAGAACGTTATAGTTATGTAGGAGGTGTGCGTGTAAGAGATACTGAAGATTGTGATAATAATGGTAATTGTAAAAAGACTCGTTATAAATACAAATTAGCAGATGGAACAGAAAGTGGTATTTTAACAGGAGCTAGACCTGTCTATAGTTATACAACCAGCTATTTTGATGGGATAAACCGCAGTGTTCTAAAAACACATACAGTAAGTAATAGTATGAGAGATTTTGCAAGCTATCAGGGAGCACCTGTTCTTTACAAGCGAGTAGAAAGTATCATTGAAACAGGTGAAAACGGAAAAGAAGTTCGTCATTATTCACTAGCTACTAACAACTACACTGGTTTCCCTTTTGTCACGACACTAAATAATGATTGGAAAAAGGGTCATCTTCTTAAATTAGAAGTTTTTAAAAGAAAAAATGGAGCATTTGTTTTAGTAAGAGAAACGACTAATCAATATGAAGAGTTCTTCCCCTATGGCAAAGGTAAGTTTAGTAGTATGAAGGCATATGGAATGTTAGTTGGAAAACATTATTATTCTAATACATATGGAGATCCCCGTCATTATAATGAAAATTATTATATCGATTATCCTAAAGAATATCGTCTAGTTGAAACACGAACAAAGGAGTTTCTGGAAAATAAAACAATGGATAGACAAAGTTCTTATAGCTATGATACGCCATATGGGCAATTAAAAAAACAAGTTACTACCGATAGTCAGAACAATGAGATTAGTTCAACTTACTTATATCCATATGATAAGGCTGGGGCGGTTAATAATGCATTACGACATCAAAATCGAATCAGTACAGCAATAGAAGTTAGCACTGCTAGGAATGATGAGCTGCTACAGACGCAAAGTACTGAATTTAAAAATTGGGAAAATGGTCTTTTGTTACCCTCTTATACTAAAGTTGCCAAGGGCAATAAAGAAGCCGTAGTAACTCTGCGATACCATCGATATGATGAGACAGGAAATCCAATTGAAGTTTCCAGAGAAAATGGAAGCTCTCAAGTACTTATTTGGGGATACCAAAATCAGCTTCCTGTTGCTAAAATCGAAAATGCGAGCTATAATGATGTAGCTCCTTATGTAGCAAACCTAAAAACAGCATCAAATGCTGATACAGATCACTGTCGTCAGCCGGGTTGTAAAGAACAACTCCTTAGAGAAGCACTTGACAATGTAAGAGAACAACTTCCTGATGCCATGGTGACTTCCTATACCTATGATCCGCTTATAGGGGTTACCAGTATCACTGATCCCCGAGGAAATACAATCTATCATACCTATGATGCTTTTAGCAGACTCTCTTACACCGAGGATCACAACGGTCATGTGCTTCAAAAATATTCATATAATTATGATGGGGAAAAGGAAGCTATTTATGGAGCTTTTAGTATTGCAATTGACGGAGAAACTCAAGTACAATTAAATAGCTCAATACAGTATAGAGCTTCAGTGACAAGAAGTAATGCGAGTGATCGTTTTATCTATACCTGGTGGGTGGATAATGTAGAGGTTTCCTGTGGGGCGCAATCACAGATTAATAAAGCCTTTAATCAAGTTGGAAATCATCAGATACGTCTTAAAGTAGTAGACACTCAAACCAAAGAAGCAAAAACGGTCTCTAAAAATATAGAGGTTGTATATCCTGTTGTGCAAACTCCTGTAGTCATAGCTAGTGCCACATACACGATTAAAGGAACACCGGTTGTTTTTACCACTACCAGTGGAGGAGGTTCTGGTAGTTTTCGCTATCAATGGTATGTTAATAATAGTTTGCAGGATAATACAGCTGCTCGTTTTGATTTTTCTAATAGTACAGCAGGGACTTATTCTGTGTATAGCAAAATAACAGATACAAAAACAGGGATTTCTAAAAACAGTGCTATAAAAAAGATATATACCTATACTCCCTTGAGTACTTCTAAGGTAACCACTTCAGAAACGGCAGTGGTACAAGGAACTAAGGTAACTTATAAAGTTTCAGAACTTAATGGTGGATCAGGAGATTACAATTATAAGTGGTATGTGAACAATAGTTTGCAAACGATCAATAATCCAATGTTATCCTATACGCATACTACTACAGGAGCTTTTTCTGTATATGTAAAAGTGGAAGATGCCAAGGTAGTAAACCATACTAAAAATAGTACCACTAAAGAACTAAATGTATATAATAGTTTGACTACTCCTAAACTGATTTCCGATTATACACACCTGGAAAAGGGTACTACTATTACCTTTACTGCTTCAGGGATAAATGGAGGCTCTGGTTCTAGAAGAAATGAGTGGTATATTAATAATACCAAACAAAGCGATACAGGAATCAAATTGGTAGAAGTATTTTCTAATACGGGAACATATACCATTAAGTATCGTGTAATAGACACTAAGATATCCGGGCACTTTAAAGAGAAAAGCAAAACAATCTATGTGTATACTCCCTTAAACAGGCCAACTGTAAGTGCGAATAAAACCCATATCATAGAAGGGAACTCTATCAGGTTTACTACTAATGGTATAGCAGGAGGATCAGGACATCGGACGTATAAATGGTATGTGAATAATCAGTTGCAATCTGCTACAGGAGTTCATTTTGAGAAGAGTTTTAGTACAGATGGAACTTATACTATTAAGTTTCTGGTGCTTGATACCAAAACAGGAAAGTCTATTGAGCGATCACGAACTATCTATGTATACAATCCTTTAAATACAGGGGCTATTTCTGTACCATCAACTACTACTGTTAATAATTCAGCTTCTTTTAACATTAACTCTACAGGGGCAGGCGGTTCTTATACATATACCTGGACAGTTAAAAGTAATTGGAAGACGCATACCAGTACATCTAAATCATTTAACTTGAAAATGAATTACGATTATTACGGGACAAATATAAAAGTAAGCTGTAAGGTTTTAGAGGTTAAAACAGGGGTAAGCAAAACCACCAGTAAGACTATTATAGTTAATGGGGCTCCCCCACTTGGAGGAAGTTTTTCTCAAGAAACGATACACAATAATCACTATCATCAAGATTATATGATAGAAGCTATAGTCTCAAATGGGTCTGGTCATTATTCTTATACTTGGTATAGGGATGGGGCAGTTGTAAGAAATAACCCTTATGGTCCACAAAAAATTATGGTGGAGCTAAATTGTGATAATAAGTCTGATGGACTCAAATGTGTAATAAGAGATGAGCGTACTCAAAAAACAAAAACCATAGAGAGGTCATATAATTTTACAAGGTCTTGTAATGGAGGAGATATCCCTCACTAAAATTTAAAATATGAAAAATAAATATATATATAGCTTGTTGGTATTATGGTTTGCTATAGGATTACAAGCACAGGAAGCACTCTCTGATAAGAACTATGTTTATAGTATTGTCCCTCAGTTTGCAGTGACAATTGCAAATCTGGAAAACAGCAATTGTAATACGGACACAGCCGAATCCATTAAACAGATTACCTATTTTGATGGTTTAGGGCGTCCGATTCAGCAAATCGGGATCGGGCAATCTCCCAGTCATAAGGATATTGTAACACATATCACCTATGACAGCTATGGAAGACAGAGCAAACAGTATTTACCCTTTGTATCCACTACTGCTACCGGAGCCTATAAAACGGTGAATGTGGCTACAGATATTGATGCATATTATAAAAGTAACTACCCGCAGGATTTTACAGGCACTAGTGTTAATGCTTATTCAGAAAGTGTTTTTGAAGCCTCTGCTTTAAACCGAGTGATTAAACAGGCAGCTCCGGGAACAGCCTGGAAAGCTAACAGTGAAATCAGTGCCATGGCAGCTGATCATACCATCAAAACTGACTGGGCAACAAATCAGGCAGATATTCCCTTGTTTGAAGTTACATTTACAACTGGGGATACTGAAAAACCAGTACTTCGTAAAAATGGAAACTATGCTCCCAGTCAATTGCTGGTTACCATTATCAAAGATGAAAACTGGACGAGAGCTGATGGAGATAATCATACCACCAGAGAATATAAAAACAAGCAGGGACAGATAGTTCTAAAAAGAACCTATACTGTATCAGAAGCACATGATACTTATTATGTATATGATGTTTATGGGAATTTAAGTTTTGTACTTCCTCCCAAGGTAGTTGTTAGTGATGGGGTGTCTGCTACAGAGCTTGCAGAATTGTGTTATCAATATCGATATGACGATCGAAATAGAGTTATCGAAAAGAAAATCCCTGGAAAAGGATGGGAGTATATTGTTTATGACAATCTGGACCGACCAGTATTGACACAGGACAGTTTGCTCAGAGCGGCGAATAGATGGTTGTTTACCAAATACGATGTTTTTGATCGAGTGGTCTATGCCGGTAGCTATACTGCCCCACAGGATCAGACAGCAAGACAGTTGCGCAGGCTCTTTAAAGATAAGACTACACAGCAAAACTACGAGCGAAAAACATCCCATGTCAGTGTGGATCAGGAAAACTATTATTCCAATGACAATTTTCCTACCACTGGACTGGAACTGTTGACCATTCAGTATTACGACACTTATCAGGGATTCACCAATACTCACTTAGTAACGGCTTATGGAGTAGAAAGTACGACAAAAACAAAATCCTTAGTCACAGCCAGTAAGGTAAAAGTACTGGATACAGACGCCTGGATTACCACCATTACGTACTATGATGATAAAGCCAGACCTATCTATGTCAAAACGGTAAATCCATATCTGAATACCACTGATATTATGGAGTATGAATTGGATTTTACAGGCAAGGTACTGCGTCTGAAAACTACACATACCAAAGGGAATAATACCCCCATTGTAACAACGGATGTCTTTACCTATGATCATATGGGACGTTTGCTTACCCAACAACAAAGCATTGGAACATATACAGAAACCATTGCCAGTAATACCTATGATGAGTTAGGGCAACTCATCGCTAAAAAGGTAGGGAACGAATTACAAACGGTAGATTACAGCTATAATGTACGGGGGTGGCTTACCGGGATTAATGATGTCAACAATCTGGGATCAGATCTGTTTGCCTTTGGGATTAATTATAACAGGGTGACCGAAAATGCTTCCAGAGCTGATGAGTTATACAATGGAAATATCAGCGAGACGCTCTGGAAAACTGCCAGTGACAACACCAAACGTTCCTATTCCTATCAGTATGATGATTTAAACCGGATCACTGCCGGATATGCCAATATAGGAAGTTATAACCTATTAGGAGTTACCTATGATAAGAATGGGAATATCCAGACCCTTACCAGAAACGGGCATACTAATGCTACTGCCACTGCCTTTGGAGCAATGGATAAATTAGTGTATTCCTATAATGGAGGAAACAAATTACTAAAGGTAACGGATAGCGGAAATAAAACTTTTGGGTTTACAGATGGGACTAATACAGGGGATGACTATACCTATGATGCCAATGGGAATATGACCAGGGATGGCAATAAAGGAATTACAGAGATTCAGTATAACCATTTAAATTTACCTAAACAGATAACGCTGGCAGGAAAAGGAAATATTAATTATATTTACGACGCCGCTGGTACCAAGTTAAGAAAAACGGTAACAGAGGGAGGTTCTTTAACAACGACAGATTATGCAGGGAACTACATCTATAAAAACGGAAGGTTAACATTTTTTAATCATCCGGAAGGCTATGTGGAACCTGATGGGAACAATGGATATGATTATACCTACCAGTATAAAGATCATCTGGGGAATATACGCCTGTCATATGCAGGAGTAAAAACCTATATCCAGGATGCTTTTGATCAGGGAAGTAGTGATTGGACAGGAGGTGCCTTAGAGGTAGTAGATCAAAAGTTGCATATTGATGTCAAAAACATGTATAGCGGTACTCATAAACGTATTTATGGAGATTTTACCAAGGGGCAACAATTGACCTTATCCTTTAATCTAACGATGGCTAATGAAGCAGATAAGATGCGAATTCTTATCCAGGAGTTAGATGGAAATTCAGTGAGTTTGGGATGGAAATCCTTAGGAGATGTTGGTAGTGGGACTCATAATAAAACCTATACAATCCGTAATGAAGGGGCAGCTTCTATTTTGGTGAAGATAGGATTGTCTGAGGCAAACACAGAAGTCTCTACTGTAGAATTGGATGATATTCGTTTATCGGATCGATCTGAAAATGGGATTGTGATAAAGGAAGAGAAACATTATTATCCCTTTGGGCTTGAACATAAAGGGTATAATAACGTGATTAATGGAACTCATCACCCTTATGGGTTCTTAAATCAAGAAGAAAATGAAGAACTTGGATTAAATTGGTTAACATTCCGTTACAGAAATTACATGCCTGAAATTGGTAGATTTTTTGGTGTAGACCCTATCAGTGAAGATTATCTATCTATTACAAACTATCAATTTGCTCATAATAATCCTGTTTGGAAAATTGAAATTGAGGGATTAGAAGGTACACCATCAAATGGTGCTGTAGATCAATTGAATTATGAACCTGTGGCAGGAAATACTGGTGCAGGAAGTTCTGCAATTCCAATTGGAGACGGAACAGGAAATCATGGTAGTCAACCATATAGTAGAGTTCTAGCTGTATTTTATCATGGGGGGCCAACTGGTGATGGTAATATAAGAGCTACTACAGAAGGAACAGGAGGAACTGGGGACAGATTTAATGCTACGGCATCAGCAGCTAGAAGTGCTGGTTTAGATTTTAAAGGTGCAGTTATATCACCCTCAGCAACACAAGGTCCTGGTGTTAGTACAGGGGCGTCGTTTTTAAAAGAAAATTATCAAGAAGGAGACCAAGTTATTATTTATGGTTATAGCTATGGAGGTGATAATGCCGTTAATTTAGCTGAAGAGGTTTCTGATATTCCAGTTAACACTATGGTAATAGTTGATAGTTCTGATGGTCCTTTCGGTGGCGCAACAGTTGATACTTCAATTCCTGATAATGTTGCTGACGCTTTTAATTTCTTTCAGACTAGTTTTAGTGGTGCTTCAAGTTCTTCAAGGTCTACTGGTTCATCTTCAGGTGCTACAAGTAGTAGCAGTGGAAGTAATAGTAGTGGAAGTAGTAATAGAAGTAATAGCGGTTCTAGTAACTCTCCTGGTTCTAGAGGATATAGACACTCATCAGAAGGTCGAGCAAGAGTTAGAAATGTTAATGTTTCTGGTAGCAATGTAACCCATGGTAATATTCAAACTACTGCTGGTGAACAAATTCAACAACAAATTAATCGAGCTATAAATGGTAATTAAAAAGAAATGGATATTAGCTACACTGGGTGTAGTTGTATTAGGAATGATCTTATATTTTGCAATATTCTTTATATCAAGAACTGATATTAAAAATGTTCATGTTGAAGGATATGTTTTTGACCAAACAACTGAAAAACCCTTAAGTAATGTAAAGGTTATTATCAATAACAATAGATATGAAGATGATGCAGGTAATGCAAATTATGATGAATATTTAGGTAATGATAGAATAGAGTTAAATACTAATGCAAATGGCTTCTATTCTACAGAAATTAATAAGAGTGCTTATTTGTGGATCGATTTCAGTAAAGAATCATATCAATCTAAAACTGAAGATGGTCAATACGCATCAAAGAATATGAAATTCAAAACCTATTTGAAAAAGGATAAAGATTAAATTTCCTTTTATTACAGTATTTTAAAACGCTCATCTTAACTGATGAGTGTTTTTTATTTCTACTCACTTCCCAAGAACTCAAAATCAGTTATAGTATTATTAACAACCAAGCAGCCTAACCCCTCTTCTATGAGGACATGGTTCAAATAGCCTTAGGCACAAACCAGATTAAAAAACCCATCATCATGGGTTGTGCTGGTTTGTGCTACACCTTGGAAACTTGTGTGTAAGAATTGCTCTGGGCAATTCTACCTTGGTGATGGGCTTTTTGGTTGGAACTACTTTACACGCTATTACGCATTTAATATACTTAACCCACCTATGAAAACCCCAAGCATTAAATTATATACATATACGCAAGGTGTTTTTGTTGTGCTCCAAGTTGTCATTCTTTTGGCAACTTTTTTATTTACAACAAAAACCTTTGCACAAGAACAAGTTTTAAAAACTGAAACTCGACATGTAGAAACAAATAATATTTCTATTTCAGAATCTACTGTAGATACAGAAATTCAAGAAATTTCAGAGCTAGATACTATTGAGTCAATTTCAAAAACAATTGAACCTGTTTTAACAAAGAAGCAACAAAAACAGCTTAAGAAATTAGATAAACAGCTAAAGAAGGGAAAAATTACTCAAGAAGAGTACGACAAGAAAAAAGCTGAAATTACAGGAATTCAACCTGAAGAACCAATTGAACCAGAACCTGAAATGGCAATGATGGCGCGTAGTGCAAATATCGAACCAGAAGCTCAAACACTTGGTAAATATATTGCACCTCAAGTCTCAACTACTAATGGTTCACTAAACTATGAATATCCTGTTGTAGTTCCAACAGGGAGAAATGGCTTAACTCCAGATATTTCTCTTAACTACAACAGTGGAAATAAATCACATAGTTCACTTATTGGTACTGGATGGTCATTTAATATTCCATATATTCAAAGGATTAATAAAAAAGGAACAAATAATCTCTACACTGAAAACCATTTTACATCATCACTTGATGGGGAATTGATTGACCAAGGAAATGGAATCTACACTCCGCGAACAGAAAATGGAAACTTTCTAAAATATGAATTCTCAAATGATATTTGGACAATTACTGATAAAGAGGGAACAGTATACAAGCTAGGGGAAACAGTACAGGCTCGGCAAGATAATCCAAGCGATACAACAAAAATCTTTTCATGGATGCTTGAATCAGTAACTGATACGAATGGAAACACTATTTCATATTCATATTTCAAAGACCAAGGTCAAATCTATCCTGACATAATTAGCTACAACCAAGAAGGTCTCTATGAAGTTGTATTTAATAGAGTTGCTAAAACAAGTCCATCTACCTCATATGCTTCAGCATTCAAGGTAGCAACAGCTCATCATATTAATAACGTAGAAGTAAAAACAGATGGGCAAACTACAGCAGAATATGATATTACGATTGTTGATAATTTAGTAAAAGATATTCAGGTGACTGGATACAATGGAACGAGTTCTTTTGAGTTGCCTGAAATGGAGCTAGGTTATACTCATGAAAATACAATAAGTGGTTTTGTAGATGATACTAACTTTAATCTTCCAACAGACTCTAATGGAAAAGTTGTAAATCTAAGAACAAATTCACAAGGAGGTTCATTTTTTCAAGACATTAATGGAGATTCACTTCCTGATATCGTTAGGTGGTATATCTACGGAGATAATAATTATAGTACTAGTGATTATGGTAATAATGTATTTATCAACACAGGAAATGGTTTCGTTGAAGATACAACGTTCTCATTACCAACAGAATCAAATGGAAGAGTCTTAAAATTAGGAGAACAAAAAACCTATGGAGGTACATATTTCCAAGATATCAATGGTGATGGACTTCCTGATTTTATTCGTTGGTCAAAGCTAGGAGATAATAATTATAGTACTAGTGATTATGGTAATAATGTATTTATCAACACAGGAAATGGTTTCGTTGAAGATACAACGTTCTCATTACCAACAGAATCAAATGGAAGAGTCTTAAAATTAGGAGAACAAAAAACCTATGGAGGTACATATTTCCAAGATATCAATGGTGATGGACTTCCTGATTTTATTCGTTGGTCAAAGCGAGGAGATAATAATTATAGTACTAGTGATTATGGTAATAATGTATTTATCAACACAGCTAAAGATTTCTCAAACCTAAAGACCCTCAAAAACTCCCAAGGAGGAGAAACAGAATTTACTTACACGTACGCTCGTATTCAAGATTCATCAAACCATGTTCACTTCCCAGTATCAGTTGTAGAATCGGTAACTACAGACGACAACAATGGAAACGTAGCAACAACAAACTACGAATACAAAGGAGCTGATTACTATTACAACACTCCACACGACAAACGTTTTGCTGGATTCTCTGAAGTTATCAAAACAGATAATGACGGAACAAAAACAACTACCAAATACCATCAAGCAAATGGAGAAACAGGTAATGAGCCAAGTGACAGCTACGCTAAAATCGGAAAAGTATTTGAGCAAACAGTAGAAGATTCAAGTGGAGACTTGTTTACAAAAACAAGAACAGGCTATACAGAAAACTCACTAGGTAATAATGCACACAGTATTCAAGCAGCATCAGTATTAACCCAGCAATTCGATGGAGATTCTTCATCTACCGATACAGCAGCCACATATGAATACGATACATATGGAAACATAGAGAAACAAATTCAATACGGAGAAGTAAATGGAAATGCTGACGGAACATTCTCTGATACAGGATTAGATAAACGAACACTAGAGTATTCATATGTAAATAACACAACTGATTACATTGTAGGACTCCCAACAAATCAAACATTAAAAAATAATAGTAATGTAAAAGAAGCTGAAACAAATTACAGCTATGACGCTAATGGTAATCTACTAACAGAATCAAAATGGATTTCAGGTTCTGATTATTCAGACACGAGTTACACTTACAATAGTTTTGGTCTACCACTTACTGAAACAGACGCATTAAGTAATACAACCACCTATTCATACGACGCGCACAATATCTACCCTGTATCAGTAACCAACGCAAAAGGACATATTACAAACTATGAATATGACTATTCATCTGGAAAGCTCAGTAAAGAAACCAATCCAAATGGAAAAGTTACTGACTACAGCTATGATGGATTAGATAGATTGACCAAGATAGAGCAAACCATTGCTAATGGAGGAACCGAAACAGTAAAAGAAATTGAATACAATACAAATGCATCTCCACAATTTACTAAAGAAACAACCTATCGAGACTCTGGAGATACCCAAGATATCTTTAACTATACTGACGGACTAGGGCGAACTATCCAAACAAAATCAGAAATGGACTCAGGATGGTTAACACTTGATACGGTATACGATGAAATGGGACGAGTAGCAAAACAATCGCTCCCATATCAAACATCATCAAGCTCTGATTCAAGTCCAATATCAAATTCTGATCTCTTAACTGAATTCACTTATGATACACTTAGTCGCGTTCTTGAAACAGAAAATGCAAAAGGAACAACAACGACTAGTTATGATGGATTTGAAACTACTATTACTGATGCAGAAAACAATCAAAAAGATTTGATTACTGATGCATTTGGAAATCTTGTTAGTGTAAAAGAACATAGTGATGGTTCAATCTATGAAACAGAATACAATTACAATACTCAAAACCTACTTACTAAAATAACTGATGCAGAAAATAATGTTAGAAACATCAGTTATGATGGATTAGGAAGACGAACTCAGTTAGAAGATTTACATAGCTCGGATGACTCTCAATTTGGAGTATGGAACTTTAACTATGATGACATTAACCTGACATCACAAACTGATCCAAAAGGAACTACAACAAGCTACACTTACGATCAGTTAAACCGAGTTCTTACTGAAAATAACAGTAGTACAATAGGTGTAGATGTTACCAATACCTATGATTCATGTATTAATGGTATTGGACAATTATGTTCAGTGGTAACACCAGACGCTGCAACAAATTATACCTATCTAAAACAAGGTCTTGTTGATACAGAATCAAAAGTGATTGATGGGGTAAGCTACACAACAGATACAGATTACGACAGGCAAGGTTCTGTTACAAAAGTAACTCATCCAAATGCTTCATTTACTGAATACAGCTACAACACAAGAGGTCTAACAGATGAAGTTAAATGGGGTGGAACATCTCTGGTAACAGCAGAGTATGGTGTACATGGACGTCCAACATCACTAACGCACAGTAATGGAGTAACTTCAACACTTACGTATGATGAAGATAACCTCTATGAGCTGACAAACAAAACTACAGAACTTGGAAACACAAAATTCCAAGACCTTAGTTACAGTTACGACAATGTTGGAAATATTACACAAATTGTAGATGCATCAAACACTGATACTGCAAAGACGCAAAGCTTCACCTATGATGACCTGTATCGATTAACAGAAACCAATGTTACAAACTCTGCAAATACCGCAGACTATACGAGAACATATACTTACTCTCCAATCGGAAACATTAACTCATTTAATGGAGTAAACTATACCTATACTGACACAGGATATTCAAACCCACATGCAGTAACTGATATTGGAGGAACAAGTTATAGTTATGATAACAATGGGAACCTTACGAATGACGGAGTATGGAACCACACTTGGGATTATCGAAATAGATTAACAAGCTCGGCAGATGGAACAGCTACTTCAAATTACGAATATGACCATAATAATGATAGAATTAAACTGGTAGAGGGAAGTGACACTACCATTTATCCAACATCAGATTATGAAATTAAAAATGGAGAAGTAAAAGTGTCACTTAACCTTGCTGATACCTTGGTAGCCACAGTGAAAGATACCGGATCTACGTCCGGTACAGGCTCCACACTTAATCATGTTCATACTGATCATCTAGGAGGAACACATATTACTACAGATAGTACTGGAGTAATTACTCAAACACTCGACTACTATCCATTTGGAGATACAAGGATCGATGTGGGAAGTGATAACGAGGCGAAGCAATTTACTGGGTATATTAAAGATTCTAACACTCAATTAAGTTATGCTGGTGCTCGGTATATGAAGAGTGATATTGGGAGGTTTATCTCTCAAGACCCTGTAGCACTTTCACTAGGAAATTGGAAAGCTATTCAAGAAAAAACTAATGGAGATATAAAGACATATCTTTCAAACCCACAGAAACACAACTCTTATTCATATGCTTTCAATAATCCTGTAAAGTATCAAGATGAAGGTGGTGAGTGGGCTGGTATTGATGACGCTATTGCTTTAGGTGCAGGATTTATTGGGGGTGTCGCTGCTCAAGGAGTTAGTGATATAGTTGCAGGAGAATTAAGTTCTACAAATTCATATATAGCTTCAGGTGTTGGTGGGGCTGTTACTGCTGAAGTTGCATTATACACAGTACCAACCGGAGTTGCATTAGCTGGACCATGGGGTGGTTTAGGCGGCTTAGGTGTTGCAGGGGCTGCTGGAGGAGTAGCAGATTATAGTGTTCAAACAGAATTAGATGGAACAGAATATTCAAGTTCTGATGCTGCTAGTGAAGCTATTTCACAAGCAATAACTACTGCAGCTTTTGGTGGATTAATTAAGTTGCCAAATGTAAAAATCCCAGGAATTAATGCTGGAAAAGGTAGTTTCCAAGCAGTTTCAAATCAAATTACCACAAAGCTTAATAACGGAACTATCGAAAATGTATCAGCCGGAACTCTAGGAAAAATGCTTGTTAATGAAGTTGTTTCAGATTCATCTGAAAATGCTGCTGAGGCTGTTGTTGATGGTGTTTCTAGATCAATAAAGAAATCAGAAAATAACAAAAATAGAAATAGTAATTCTTCAAGAAATTAAAAAATATGAATGCAAAACAAGAAAAAATAAATAAAAGAATTGATAGAGCTAGCTTATACTTGGTGTATCTTGGTGGGGTATCGTTTATTGGATTGCCAATTTTAACTAGATTTTTGCCAATCTTAGAATGGCAAAGAACCTTTTGGTTAATTGTTTTAATGGGGATACTTTGCTTATCTTGGACGTTAATGAGCTTAATAACCCTTTTTTTAAGGAGATCTAAGCCTAAGAGAATTACAACAGGACCTCAAAGACTACAGAAACTATCTCCAAAAAAAGCTCAAATTTTGGGTTATATAGTGCTCGTGCTAGGGATGATATTATTTGCTGGAGCAACATATATGTTTCTTCCTTATTCTATTAAAGGAATAAATTATTTATATGTTCAAAATAAGCAACCGATAACTCAAATTGATTTAGTAACTAAAGCCAGAGCAGGAACAGGAACATCAAAATTTACCACACAAAATGTAGAGTTTGAGAAACTAGGAAAAATGGAAATGTGGTTTGATTCAGCGCGATTTAAAGAAGGGAGGTATTATGAAATTACAATGATTCCAGATACTAAATATGTCTTAGAGCGAACTCTTATTGAAGAATAAAGCAAAAAGCCTTTTTATGGCTTTTTTGTTATAATCAGTCTATGGAAAATATTTTTAATCTAATAATAATATTTATAGGTGTTTACTTTTTGATATATAAATTTTTTAAAATGAATAATTATAAAAATTATGATTCTTATCTTTCTAAAAAAAGAGCATCACTTTCTGCTGAGAAATATCTTAAGTTTTTAAACACTCAAGAAGCGGAAATCAAATCTGAAATTAAAATAGGAAAAAGTAAACTTCGTATAGATAAAATATATAAACCTAACCCTCTGCTTTTGGAAGCTTTTAAAAAAATAGAAGAAGAAAAAAATAAAATTTAGTAGTATTTTATACTCAATAAATAAAAACCACCTTACAGTGGTTTTTTGTATGCAATTATATAAGCCAAATCTTTTTAGCTTTTTCAAAACCACACCAATTGTGGTCTTTATCAAATCCACGAGAAGCTAATTCATATCGAATAAACTTTTCTAGAGGGATTTTAGCATGAAGAATATAGCGTAATAACTCTCCATCAAAAGAAGAAAACAAACCTCTGATTTCTTCCCAATGATGTAAAGGATTATCCTCTTGAGCGATTTTCTGAATGTCAGTATAAATCATTTTTCTGTAGTTCTTCTGTCTAACCGTTTTACTATACAAGTTATACATACCTTCAGGAGTATTAGCTTTTTGAATTACAAAATCACCTTTTCCTTGCTTTTGAAATAACTTATAAAAAACACCTTCATTCCTAGCTTCAAAGTTTTTCCATAATAGAGCATCAATAGCTTTTTGTTTTTCTAAATTAGAAAAACTATTTGGATTACTTCTTTGCTTTCTCATTACTTGTAGTTTTAGAAGCTGCTTTCTTTTCATTGACTGTTACCTTAGGAGCTAAAACCTTTTCAGGCTTTTTAGCTACTTCTTCGCACCACTTTTGGGTGACATAGGAAATGATGTACATATCATCTTCAATAAGGTTTAAAAGCTCTTCATTTTCTTTTTCCATCAAGTCGTGTTCTTTAGGAATGCTACCTCCAAAACGATACTTGATAATAGCAATAAGCTCTTTGCGAGAAAAGAATTTTAATAATGAAGGAGTAATTTCATTTGTTTTTACAGCATCTTCGCTGGCTCTTTTCTTTAAAATTAATGAAAAGAGTTTAACTAATTGTTGTTTTTGAATTTCCATAATGTTCGGATTTTAATTTTAGAATTAGAAATGTGTTCAGTTTTAATAAGCTCATCTACTATTTTTTGAGCTTCTTTTTTATCTAAGTAATATGGCTTTGGGTAGGTATATACCCAGTCAAAATTACCTAGGTCATCTGCTAAGAAGATTACGTATACTTCTATCATGATAGACTTAAGTATCTATAAAGAATATGTATTTCATCTTCTTTAAAAGTTCCACTATCAATAAACTCCTGTAGTTTTTCTTTAGCTAAATCATAGCTTTCAAAAAAGCGTTTAGGTTGACTAGTAATCTTGTAAACATCTTGTTGTTTAACCATAGTGTCATAAATACCATACACACGTTTCATCTTTCCAGCTTTGATTTGTAAGGAACGATAATTGGAGTGGTCATATTCATCCCAAAATGCTATGGCTTTGGAAGCTAAATAATGAGTTTGAAGACCTAGTTGTTCTAAGGTTTTCATGACTTTAACGGGATGTAATGCAGTACTTTGCTGAGTGTTTAATTCCCACCTTTGCATATAGAACTGTAAAACATCAGCATTAGATAGGAATGTTAAGAGTTCTGAGTTATCTTGTGAATCAATTTTCACATGCTCCTCTAAGCTATCTCCATAAACATTTTGTAACATGGTGATGATTTCGTCTTTAGTGAAATAGTCATCGAAAAAACTATCAAGTTCATGCACTTTTTCATTCTGTAATTTCTCAAGTAATACAGTCAAAAAATGCTGTATTACCTGATGAGTTGTAATATTCATTTGTATAAAATTTAATGCGGTGAATCACCGCTGATTAATATTAAGTTTTGTCTAACGGATAGTTGGCAGTAAGCACTTCGATTTTTCGAGGACGTGCTTTTCCATTTTCTGCTTTATGAGCAGAGAGTGGTTTTTCAAAAGTTTTGGTATACCACCCAAACGCTTTGGAATATTTTTCCAAAGCCTCGTTTGGATAAGAAGACAACAAGAACTTGCCCTTAATGGTTGAAAGAACTTCTAAAAGATCCTCAAAGTCTTTTTGGCTAAACCCAGAATAGTGCCCTTGATTCGAGTTTGGGTACGGAGGATCGAGATAGAATAGCACCTCTTCTCCGTCTCTATTCTGAATTACCTTAAGAGCATTCAAGTGTTCAATTTGAACTTGTTCGAGTCTCTTTTGAATAGATTCATCAAATAATAATTTCTTATTTCTAAATGCTTTGACACGTTTACTGTATTTGTCATAGCCCCAAGAACCAATCTGACATGAGAACCCCATATTCGTTCCTACATAAAATGCCCAAGCACGTTGTATTTTGTTAAACAAGTGTGGCATCCGATAAATGGCTAATGCTACAGAATATGTGGCTCTTGAAAAGAGCGTACCTTCAATCTTTTCTTTGAGCTTGGAAAAATCAGATGACTTAACTACTTCATAGAAATTAACCACCATTGCATTAAGGTCATTGATAACTTCTGCCTGTGATGGTTTTTTGGCAAAGAAGATAGCACCACCTCCAAAATAAGGTTCAACATAGACTTTGTGTTTGGGTATTAATGGTAGGATTTCAGAGACAAGATTGATCTTGCCTCCATAGTAGGTAATGGGGGTTTTGGGCATAGCATAGGTAAAAAAATAAAGGATGAATAAGAGTTAGAGCAGATGCTCCTCTGCAAAGGAGATATAATCCTCTGAGGTAATAATAATGTGGTCAAGTAATGTGAATCCCATTTGGTTGGCTAGTTCTTGGATATTTTTGGTAATGGCTTTGTCACTTGGAGAGATAACCATTTTTCCAGATGGATGGTTATGACAAATGATAAGTGCTGAGGCATTAGAAACTAAAGCAAGCTGAAAGATTTCTTTAATATTTACTTTCACAGCTTCTGTAGTTCCAGAGCCAAGCTCGGCAATACCAAGTACACTGTTAGAATTAGTTAATAAAATAACAAAGAACATTTCTTTTAAATCCCAACGTTTAGGATGTACTGTTTTTCTAAGAATTTTGCAGGCATCTTTTGCTTCACGAATACTAAACATCGAATCAAAAACAGGACGCTTATAATGAAGTTCAATTTCTGGTGTGCTTCCTGTGTAGGGAGCAGGTAATTTTGTTTTCATAATCAGGTGTATTTATTTCAAAGTTGTTTGCACCTAGTATGAAGCAAAAGCAAAATCATCCCTAGATAGGCGATTTAGTCAAATTGACAATCAGAAAAAGGGTCACCTATATCCACATCAAAAGACACGCTATGCTGTAGTGTATGCATTATCAACATCCATCCTATTTCGCCAAAGAAGATTTTAGACACAACAATAAAATATTTGGTATCCATCAAAAAGACCGACTTCATGGAATGCTATTACTAGGAAAGTCAGGAAGTGGAAAGACCAACTTAATGAAAGTATTACTCTATCAAGATATTATCTGTGGCAGAGGAGCCTGTTTAATGGATGTGAATGGGGATTTTATCCGTGAGATTATAGATCTTATTCCAGAGCATCGTAAACAAGATATTGTGTATTTAGATGCGAGTAATCCAAAATTAACGTTAGGTTACAATCCACTTAAAAAAGTAAGCTACGCTAAAAGAGCCTTGATAGCATCAAGCATATTGGAGACCTTTCAAAAGCTATGGGGAGGTCAGAGTTGGGGAATTAAATTGGAATATATCCTAAGAAACTCACTACTCCTACTCTTAGACCAAGAACAAGCAACACTAGATGATATTCCAAAAGTATTATTAGACAATCAATTTAGAGATAGCTGTTTAGTGAACTCAAAAAATCCGCACGTTATCCGATTTTTTAAAGTGGAATATCCTAAATATTCAAAGACAGATATTTTACCTGTACTTAACAAGGTGGGGAGTTTTTTATCTATTCCAATGCTGAGAAAAATACTCGTTAACAATACCAATCAATTATCCCTTTCACAGTTAATGAATGAAAAGAAAATCTTTTTAGTGAATCTATCCAAGGGAGGACTCTTGGGAAGTGATGGGGCGCATTTACTAGGTTCGTTACTCATAACAGCGATGGCATCCGCAGGGTTTAATCGAGTACATCTGCCACCACAAAACCGCCATCCATTTATCATTTATTTAGATGAATTTCAAAACTTCACTACAGGAAGTATTGCAGGAGCAATTAGTGAATTACGTAAGTTTGGAATCTCTTTTGTACTGGCAAATCAATATCTTTTCCAACTGAATCAAGACATTAAAAACGCTGTTCTTGGGAATATTGGAACGTTAATTACTTTTAGGCTCGGACAACAGGACGCCAAATACTTTGCTACAGAATTTTATCCTACGTTTCAGACCAGTGACTTTACCTCTTTAAAGCACTACCATATTTATTTACGCTTGCTTATTAGTGGAAAAATATCTCCTGCATTTTCAGCGAAGACGATTACTATACAGGAGCTTATAAATCACAAAAACTATTTATTTTCTAGCTAGACTAACCTAATTGGAAATACTATTCTATTAATTTTATTTATTATTTATGAGTTATATCCCAAAAACCAATGTACCAAACCATGTATTTGATATCCATTTAAAACAATTAGGACATGCAGAATTAAAGGTGCTATTAGTTATTATTCGTCAAACCTTAGGTTGGATAGACAAAAAAACTAAAAAGGTAAAGGAATGGGATTGGATTTCTCAGCAGTTTTTCGTTAGAAAAACAGGACTCTCTGCTCGAGCAATTTCCAATGCCATTACATCTTTGCTACAAAAAGATTTAATTCTAATAAAAAACGAAACAGGGAAGCTCATGTATTCCAATAAAGAGAGACAGTTATCTCAAAAACTATTCTATAAATTCAAACACAAAACTATTCCGTGTGAACTTAAAGACATAAAACCTGTGAAGAAAGGTCACACTACAATAATTAAACATACAAATAAGTACAGTGAAGAAAAGTCACAGGGATTTAATAAAATCAATTTTAAACACCTAAAAACGTAAAAACACCCAGTAATACACAACTTATCCAAAAAATATTAAGTGACCCAGAGAAAAAATTGTCAAATTGACAAATATGTACGTCTATGATGTGTTATGATATTAAACTATTATTCACATACAAGTATTGGAGCTTTCACAAAAAAAGTTATCCCAGTACTTTTTTATTTATATGGAAATACAGAATTACTTAAAAACATTTAGAAAACGGACAGGAATTACCCTTAGTGATATGAGTGAGATTATTGGTGTAGACACAGGGAATTTATCAAAAATAGAATCAGGACAACGAGAACCTAATTTAAAAGTGATATTAGGATATTGTTCTATTTTAAAAATTCCAATAGAACGATTATTTAAAAATCAGTACACACAGCTTATTAAAGAATGTTACGAAAATGTTTCAGTATTAAAAGAGCGTATTTTAAATGCGATGGAGACACCAAATATTAGTCACAGAATTATTTTATTGGATGTAGTTATTGACCGCCTAGCAGATTTAAAAACTACCTATGAAAAATAAAAATGAGCTTGCTTTAGTACTATACCCAAGCATACAGGGAATGGGGTATTTGATTTGTGAATCTCCAAAAGAATTGGTGGACTATGGAATAGCAAAGATGCGTCCTTTAACCAATGATAAATATGTGAATCGCTTATTGAAGTTTATGAGAAACTATAAGCCTTCACTTATCATTGTAAGAGGTTATGAATTCAAAGATTACCGTATCAGTAAACGAGTTAAAAAAATGATTGATGCGTTTGTGGCAGAAGCCAATAAGTATAATCTACCTGTTCGTAAATACTCTCGTACGCAAATTAAAGAAGTATTCAAACAGTTTGGAGCAGATACAAAATACACGATTTCAAAAACCATTAGTTCTTGGTATCCAGAACTTGCACCAAAACTACCAAGTATTAGAAAGAATTATGAGCCTGAGCATTACAGAATGATGCTCTTTGATGTGTTTGCTTTGATGCTTACTGATCAATATTTAAAATAATACTTTCAATAAAAAAAACGCTCATCCTATAAGCGTTTTTATTATCAGCTATTTTTTAACTTAACTATGCATATTTATGATACAGAAATAAACCCCAATACGAATCTAAAATATATTTTCAATAACTATATTAAAGAATGTAGGTACAGCAAACAATTACGTTCTCAAACCCTTAAAAGTTATGAAGAGGTGTTTTCTACATTTCAAAAAATCATGCCTGAAATGGAAGAAGTAAACGACTTACACCCTTATATGATGCACGAGTTTTACGAACGATTAAGTATAAGAGAGCGAAAAGTAGGTAAAGACAGAATTGCTATTGGAGTAAAAGTATCTACTATTAAGACTTATTACAATAAACTAATGCCTTTTTTTAGATGGTTGGAATCAAAAAAATATATTGAGGAAGGTAAGCTAAGTAAAGAAATACCTAATCCACCTACTCCTAAATATGATGATAGTAAGGCATTAGATTCAGTAGAAATATCTCAAATTGTAGCGAGTATAAGTTTATCTGCTACAGCAGACCAATTTAGGTTTCAAAGAGATATGGTTATAGTTAGCCTGCTACTCTATACAGGAATACGAAGAGGAGAGTTGCTTGGATTACGAATACAGGATGTTGATTTTATAAATAAAACCATCCATATTAATGGAGAAACCTCTAAATCTAAAAAGAGCCGTAGTATTCCAATGCATTATACGCTTTTTACACATCTAAAAAGCTATTTAAAACTTTTGGAGAAAAGAAACCTAAGAACATCTGCACTTATCGTATCTACCCAAGGAGACAATCCTCTCTCTGTTCATGGACTTAAACATTGGGTTGCTAAGTACAGTAAATTATCAAGTGTAAAATTTCACTTGCATCAGTTCAGGCATACTTTTGCATGTAGTTTAGCAAAAAAGAATACAAGTATCACGTCTATTATGAGAGTCTTAGGGCATGGTTCCTTGCAAATGACAGAGCGTTATTTGCGTTCAATTCAATCTGAAAGTGCTCGTGATGGAATAGAAAAATTAGCATACTAATGATTGATTTGAATCTCTAGAATTGCTATACTTTTTATGTCGACCAATTAGTAATTAATGCATTCAAATATGAATGTTTAACAATTGGATATTTCTATTACATCCCTTAAAGGAGAATGATTTTGAATGTAGAGATGGGGTCGTGCAAAAAGGCATATCATTAACACTAAAATCCTCTAAAACCCTTATAAAATAACCTTAATAGGGAATTAAAGGGTTACATCGGAACTGATAATGATGAGGTCCTAGGTTCAAGTCCTAGCGTGCGCACAAATCCCCCTTATAATTTAAGCTGAAAACTAAATTATAAGGTTGAAAAATGGTCATTACCGACCACATCTCTAATTGATGTGTCCATAGAATCCTTTAATGATAGTTGTAGAAATATCTGCTTAAGCGATATGAATATAAAACTATTATTGGAGGATTTTTGTCATTATGCAAAATACATGCGAGCTGTATCTCCAAATACTATTAACAGATATAGACAGCAAGTTTCTTATTTTGTAGAAGTCTCAAAAACTAGTGATATAAGCGCTGTAAACAAAAAAATGGTACATAGCTTCTTCTTGCACGGTAGGGTGGCTAAAAACTGGAGTACAGCGACCTACAGAACTTATTACATGACACTGATTGTTTTCTTTAGGTGGTGCATGGAGCATGAATATATGGAAGAGAATTTTGTAGAGTCTATGATATTACCTAAACAAGAAAAAAGTTTACCAAAAGCACTCAAGAAACAAGAAGCATTTAAGCTTCTGGAGGTGGTATATAACTACCCATATACGCATCGATATTTAAGATCTCGAAATCATGCCATTTTTTCCATGTTCCTATACGCTGGACTTAGAAAAAATGAATTACTTAATTTAAAGTTAGCGGATGTAGATATAGAAAACTTCACAATTTTTGTTCGTAAAGGAAAAGGGAATAAAGACCGTATCATTCCCATGAGTCATACTTTGGCACAAAGTTTAGACCGTTATCTCACAGAGCGTAAAAAGCAAGGAAAAACTTGTCCTGAATTTTTTACTTCTTCTAATCGAAATCAAGGATTTACTGTATCAGGTTTAAAAAGACTAACTACGAGGATACGTAGTGCTTCAGGGATTGATTTTACGATACACAAACTCCGTCATACCTTTGCTACACTTATGGTAGAAGGAGGTTGTGATATTTATAGTTTATCTAAAATGATGGGACATAGTGATATTAAGACCACTACGATATATCTTTCTGCAACTGCTGAACATTTGCGTTCGCAAGTGTATAAGCATCCGCTTAATATTAGGACTTTTGTTTAATTGAATATATCTTATTTTCATTCAAGGGAATCATTTTGGTACTTGAGTCGTACTTCCTTTTATTAAAATCAGATTTATTTTTAGGTGCTTTTTTCAATAAAATTTTTCCATTATTATAATTTGAACTATCTAAAACAAAAATATGTTTATTCGATTCAATCCAATCAACTACTTGTTTTTTATCAAAAAAATCATGATGTTCTGTGAAATTTAAACTTACACCATCATTTTTTAATTTAAGATATTCCTTGTATTCACTATCAATTAAAATACTATCGTTCTTAAAATAGGTTAATATTGGAAAGTTTTTATCTATTGTTAAGCTATCTAATGAACTATTGCTTTCTAGGGTAAAATACCCAGAAATGTCTAAAAAGTTGTTTCCAAAAAAACTACAGTTTATAAACTTATTTCTTCGGAAGTTAGTCTCTTTTCCAAATTTTGAATCTTTAAAATTAACATATTCTAAATTGCAATTCTCAAAGGATACAGATTTAAAAGTACAATTTTTAAATGAAGCGATACCGTCAGTCAAGCTATCATGCTTTTTATTATGTAAATATATTTCATTCTGAAATTCACTTTGAAGTTTGTTTAAACCACTTTTTACATAAAATGTATCTTTAGAAGAATTTTGTATAACATCTTCAATGCTTTTGTTAAAATACTTAAGAGAGCCTGATAGACTTTTTTTTGATCTATTGGTATTGTCATTTGTCCTTATTACATATGAAAACATTTTGGGAGAGGAATAATTTCCATTATGTTCAAATAATTTGGTGACAAAATCTTCAACTTCATTTTCTTGTATTCCAAACAGGCTAAACCTTTCTCTTATTCTAGTACGATAATAATCCTTATTCTTATCCCTGAACATATCAACCGAAAAAATAAGTATTTCGTTATTCATAAAATCTTCATTTTTCATTTCATTACTAAAGGGATTGTTAATTAAATGAATAGCAGAGTATGTTAAATTAACTTCATATGTAAAGAAAACTCCTGTTGATGAAAAGAAGCAGTTGTCAAAGAATACTGGAGCATCTTGCCCTAAAAAAGTACTATCATCAAAGATAGCACCTCTTAGATCACATCTACTAAATTTTGAGTTTTTGCTGATTGATATATCCTTAAAATTAGAGTTGTTTATACTGGAATATATAAAGTTACTGTTTTTAAATATATTTCCTTCAAAATTACAATGGCTAATTTTAGACCATTTAAAAGTCGTTTCATTAAAGTTAGCATTCTTGAAATTGGAATAGCTAAAATCCCCATAGAGAAAAGAGCTATTTAATTTAGCATTGGTAAAATCGGAGTGATTTAATGTTATTCTTCTCACAGGTGTAACTAGAATTTGAGCTTCAGTATTATAATCACCTGCTAATCCATAAAAATTTTTCATTAAATCAAGTCCACTTAAATCTTTATTAGATAAATCCGAATATGAGAAATTTGATTTTGCAATTATTTTATTCAGCGTTTCTGCATCTAAATTACTTTGAATGATGGTAAAAAATAGACTTCCTCTTTCTGGACTGAGTCTTTTTACTTCATCATCTCTGATGTATTTATATGGTTTAAAATCTTCACTCAAAGAAACAATTATACCTATTAAACTCTCTGATAAATTTCTTATACCATCTTTTTTATAATCATCTCTAAGCTCTTGATGTATATCTTCATATAGTTTTGATAATAACAAACTTCTTGAACTACTTTTTTCTTTGGCATTCTCGATAATATTTCTTTCTTCTTCAATAGCGGTTTGTTTATTAAAATGATTTTGAATACCATTAAAGATAAAATACCCAACAGCTAAGATAAAAATCCCTATAACCACAAACTTGATCCAATAAACAAAATCAATTTTAATTTTTTTCTTTTGGTTTGATTTTATTGGTTCTGGTACTGGTTCTTCTTCATCAACATTATTTGCTTCTTTAAGTTTTTCTTTTTCAGTTTCAGGCTCTATAACCTTTCGGTAATCTTTTTCTTCAGGGTCATAAATATGAGAATTATAAAAATCTATTAATATTTGAATTTTAGTATCTGTCTGGATATTAAATTTTCTTGATTCTGTGTCATTAAAAAAAGGCTCAAGAGTACTCCTTGAAATCCTAAATTCCAATTCAATATTACTGTTTTTACCATCCCTATCTAATCTTCTAAAAAAAGAAGAACTGAGTCTCTCATTATCGCTAATATCAACTAAACTTTTAATGTCTGAGTTTTGATAATAGTGCCTAAAAGCTTCTATCAAGCTTTCTAAGATTTCATGTGCTTCTCCTTCTGAGTAGTATTTATTTGCCATCCTTCATTGAAATATTTTTTGATAAAAATAAGGAAAACCAAACTAAACCATAAACATCCAAAATCAGCCAAACTAATCCAAAGTCATTTGCATTGTCGAAAGGCAAAAAACCACCAAGCATAAGCAAGGTGGTCGCCTTAACGACAACGCCACTTCAAAGGTTGACGTTTCAGCTGATTCAAAATGAGAATCCGACCTCTCAAATTGAACTAATTGAAATAGTATCAGAAAGGATATAAAAGTCAAGCTCGAAGTAGCATTAAAATCAAGTTTCATTTTAATACTACTTACAGATGAGAAATCTACATGCAAACCAAAAGACGACACACAATCCAAAGTCTCAAATAAGTCGTTTAGAAACTATCCACCGATTAATTAATGGACGTAGTTTTCAACCAGAATTGGTTGAAGAGAAGTTATCAAAAATTAATACTGATTATCTAACACCATACTGTTTGGTGTACTTCAAATATCTAAATGCTAGACATCACTTTAATTACTATAAGCAAGAAAATGCTATTGAACATTTAGAGCTAGCCTCTGGTCTGTTGGACGATATGGATAGAACTGCTTATCAGCAAGGAGTAAAAATTTGTAATGATGAATACCACTTTACAAGAGCATATGTACGATTTGTCTTAAGCACACTTTCTTTTGATGAGTATGAGACCCCATATTTATTATCAAAGGTAAGACGTACGGTTGACAATGCGTTGAGTTACAATTCAAATAATCAAAAATTTGTGTGGTTACAAAAACAACTTGTAGCCTAACAATTCATTGGCATTTCCTATTTCAGGAAGTGCCTTTTCATATTTATTAATTCTTAACCCGTTTATTATGAAAACCAAAGTAAACAACAAAGCTGTAGACAGCAACATTACCATTTTTAGATATAGGGTTGAAGCTTTAGAAAATAAGCTTACCGAAGAACATGAAGTCATTAAAAATGACATTGCCATTCCATTAGGAAAGGATTTAGCAGCGATGAACAAGCCAGAATTTGAGTGTACAAAAGATGTGTATTCAGGTGTCATTAATGGAGCTTACGCCAAAATGATGCAGGGAGCTAAAAAAGAAGTTCAAAGCGAGATAGAATCCTATCATATTATTTCTGAGAAGGAGGAAGCTGATAAGCAATTGGAAGAGTTTTCGAAAGAACTCGAACTCAAAGAAACAGATCATCGTATTAAAAAACGTGAACTTGATAAATGTGACAATTCACTTTTAAAGAAAGCCAAGCGTTATGGCTGGATACGTTTCTTTTTAGTTTTTCTAATCTTTATTGATCTTTTTGTTACAAGTATTGCACTCCAATCCATGGGTTATTCACTAATTGTTTCATATGGTATTGGCTTGGCTATAGGTGTAGGAATTTTCTTTTTAGCTGAAAATCTACCTGAAATCATCGCAAAAGGACAAACGCCAATGCAAAGACGCCTTATTACACTAGCCATTTTTAGTGGGTTGTTTATTTTGTTTTACGTCTTAGGAATCTTTAGAAGCGAATCCTTTTCAGAAAACGATGAGTTTGGTTCTGGTGTGCATCCTATTTATTTCACTGCACTCAATATGTTTTTTGCTATTACAGCATCCCTTGTAGTCTACTTCAATGGTTTAAAAAAACACGAAAAGAAAATACTCGATCAATACAAACTAACCAAAGAAGCTCTCCAACAGTTAGAAGCGGAAATCAAAGCACTTAAAGAACAGATTCAAAAAGTACGCAAAACGCAAGCTGAATCTGAATTGGCGCGCAGACAAATCCAAATCTACGCGCACGATATTCAAGAATTGGTTCAAAAATTCTTTGAAGAGTCGCAAAAGACCTTCTATAGTACAAACCTAATTCATAGAAGTGATGGCAAGACTCCAAAATTCTTTGAAGATGATATTCCACAACTACCATCTTTTTACAAAGGCTTAGATATATAACCATTTAAAACAAACTACAATGAAAAAGTACCTATATACTTTGGCGCTTGGGCTGATGTTATCAGCCTGCACCGCAGACAAAAAACAGACCATTATTTCCGTATTAGAAGATGTTACGGAAGCAGATTTTTTAGTAACACCATATACGAGTACCATACTTCCTCAATTCCATTTAGATAAAGATAGGTGGCAGGCAGTAGCGTTTCGTTATGGAAGTATTAGTAGCTTAATCCATAACAAGCGTGTTTCGTATAAGCTCATGTCTGAAAATGCACTTTTTGCCAATGACATTGAACGTAAAGCCAAAGTAAAGCAGTTTAAGCAAGATGTTTCTGAAGCCCTAAAGAAGAATACGTATTCAGAAGCACACCGCTATTCGGCTATTTGGACGCCACTTGTAGATGAGATTATATCCTTACAAGCTATTCCAAACAGTACCGCTACACTATATCTCTATTCCGATTTACAGGAAAACAACCCTAGTTGGTTTTCCATTCATAAATACGATGACCTTATGTTATTAGAACATAATAGTCAAAAGGTAGCAGAACGTTTTTTAAGCAAGGCAGAAGGTATTAAAAAGGGAAACAAGAATATTACAGTGATTGTGGTCTATCAACCTCAAACTATGAAAGAAGACATCGCTTTTTCCAAAATGAAAAAGCTATACACCATTGTCTTTAAAGAACTTGGGATTTCCATTGCCTTTATTACAAAACTTCAATAGTTACTAGTAATGGGAAAGCATAAAGGACATATACTATTCTCTAGCCTTGGGTACATCCTCAAGGCTATTTGGAAACTCTTACTGTTAGGGTTGTATGCTACAGCCAAAATCTTGGAAACCCTAGCAGGATTCTGTAGTAAGCTACTTGATAAATTTTTGAAATAACCTTTTTAAAACACTCAGTAATGATAAAAAGTATTGTAGATATATTCAGTGAAAGTCTATCAGGAGGACTGGATAGTATCCTGTCACTTTTTGATAAAGACCACAGCGTTAATGCGGAGTTTGGAAATCCTAACAAACTTATCTCTAAAAGAAACAAAGGATGGTGCGTAGATGGCAAACGCTTTTTGGATTTAGAAACCTCACGACGCAATTTTTGTGTGGTTGCAGGAAGTGGAAAAGGAAAAACGCAGGTTCATATTTTTTCAACGATATTAAACTCTGAATCCTCAATGGTGGTCAATGACAATTCAGGAGAATTGGCTACCACTATTCCATACCTTCAAAATATTGGGATTACACCACTGGTAATGAATCTAACCAAGAAAAGTGGTGTCTATCTGAACCCACTTGATAGTTGTAAAGGGGATGTTTCAGCCATGCGAAAAATAGCCAAAACGCTCATGGGGAATGCTTCTAAGGATAATGATTTTTTTAGTTTATCAGGAGAAGATTGTATTACGCTTTTTATTCAATATGTACTGGAATCAGAACCACGCATTCATGCTAATTTAGGGAATGTTTATAAATTGATTTTAACCTATCAAGGAACACCAAAGGTTATTGAGAAATTACTAGCGGAAAAAGCTTCTGATGATGTATGGACAAAGTTTAAAGCGTTAGCAGGGAACTCTGAGAAAACACTCAAGTCTATTACAGCTACAGCAATTTCCGCATTATCATGGTTAGGTGATAATCCGACATTGGCGGATATTACATCAATTACCAATATTTCATTTGAAGATTTTAGGGCTACACCTCATGTACTCTTTATTCAATCTCCTGTGAGTGATGCAAAATTCTATGCGCCTATGGTAGCACTGGTCTTTCAAAGTTTTTATCGTTTCGCCTTTTCCAAATTACCGTCAAAAGAAGATTTGGATATTATGATGGTGCTGGATGAGTTTTCTAGCTTGATTAATGGGTTACCTGATTATAGTAATACCATTTCCAATAGTAGAAAATTCAAGATTCCTCAGTGCATCATTCTGCAAGATGAATCATTACTTAGCCCATATAAAGAGTTAAAAGATAATATTCTTCAGAACTGTTTTGTTAAAGTCTACTACGGAGGACAGGACAAAAAGGCTCTTGAACTAGAAAAGCTTTTAGGAAACTATACCTATACCGATAAAGACAATGGGCAAAAGAAACAGCGACCGCTGTTATATGCCTCTGAAATACGTGAACTCGATAATGAGATTATTGTGCTTCCTAATGGACAAAAGCCACTTAAACTCAAAGTGACTCCAGCGTATAAGCAAAGGAAACTCCGTAAACGATTAGCAATGGAGGTTGATAATAAAATGCAAGATGTGGCGGATTATACAATTCAATACATCGATTTAACACCTTATTCAACAGTAAAAAATCAATAGCCTATGAAACTCATTACACCAGAATTAGAAGCGCGATTTGCCGAAGTGGGAGATCAATCTGACATAGAAAATCCAATTATAATTGCAAAATTTTTTGATCCAGTAGGTAGCGGAACTTGGTACGCTACGGAATATGATAAAGAAACTAAGATATGTCATGGCTATGTTACAGGATTTGCAAATGACGAATGGGGAAGTTTTTCTATAGATGAATTAGAGTCGATAAAGCGTCCATTAGGGTTAAGGATTGAAAGAGATCTTTACTGTAAGGAGCAAACTTTTGATGAGCTATTCCCGAAAAAGAATAAAGACCGTTTATCTGAGCTACCAAAGAATAAAGAAGAGCAAGAAAGGGAACGATGAGTACATGTTTTCAGCATCTATTTAAAAAATCGGATTGATAATAAAATCATTAAATAAACCACAGGTAAAACTCAAAAGATTATGGAATCATTTAAAGACTTTTTAAAATTCATTAAACATTTAAGAACACATTATTCTGATATTAATTTGAATAATCTTCAAGAAAGTAAAAACGGACAAGAAACAGTTTTATCAATAATAAAGGAATTTGCTAACTACGATTATGACCATGACAACAAGTTTTTTGTTACTGATATTGATGGAATTTTATTTGCTACTGAGACGGTAGAGTTAGAAAAGATAAACCGTCTTCCTGATTTATACTCTGCTATACAATATTTAAATGATGCGTATCAAAAGCGAAAAGAGAATAAGAGTCAGGCAAATACTTTACAATTGCCAGATAAACTATTTTCAAAACCTAAAGAGACACTTGATATTTCAAGGGTAAATATCATGTCTTTTTTGCTAGAAACCTACAAGCTCAATTCTGAAAAAGAACTATGGGAATGTAAAGAAGAAAAGCAAAGGGAAATTATCTATGATATCTATAGGAATTTCACTGGGTTCATGCCACTTAAAGAAGACGCTAAGGGTATATTTTTCACATTTCCTCAAGAACAAGATATGAGGTTACGGTATAGTCAATATCCTAACTTTCAACACAAAGATTTGTTCTCTCACATCAGAGATATTCGAAGTGTAAAAAGAAATACAGAGCAATTAATTCGAGAAACTACTGTAGATAGAATTACACAAATAAAAAAGCTGACAAAAGACCAAGCCAAGAAAAGAGGTTATGAGCAAGATGAAACACAAGAATTATAATCCACTCGAAACTTTTTACGATGAGTACAGATTTTCCATACACTTCATTACATGAATATTTAGATATTGTTTTTGGGGCTATTGAAAATCCCACAATACAACAAATAAAAGACGCTAAAAAGCAATATCGAAAGCTGTATTTAGAGGCATATCAAAAGCAAAGAAGAGAACGGATCAAGGAATTTACTCTTGGTTTTAATTATCAAAAGATGTTGCTGATTCATAAAGAGCGAGGAGAACTGAGTGTATCTGCATTTTTGTATCAATGCATCTATTCAGTTTTAAAGAATCAAGGAATATCTGACACTAGGTTATTAGGAAAAATCCATGCATCTCAACTAGAAATTATTGATGCGTTTGAAACCTTAACAGAGCATTCTGATTCATACATATTAGAAGTGTTCTTAGAAAAAATGGAGACTTTAGAAACCCAGATTATTCAATTGAAAGGCACATGATTATCAAAGAAAAATCAATCAAGGATTATACAAATTTGGAAAGAGTCTTACGCTACGTTTTATCCAAAGAAGCTATGCATGGTTTTGTACATACTAGGTATATACGAAGTGATCGAAAGTATGCTAAAGAATTATCATTAGTAATGGAGGATGCACAGGCATTCTCCATTGTTAAAGAAGAACGATTGCAAAATATGTTAGCTAAATATATTCAGAATGATAAAGGGCGTATTCATAAAAGAGATAACGAGACTAAATTCCACCACTCTATTATCAGTTTTCATAAAAAGGATGTGCTTAGTGAACAGGAACTACTTAAAGTAGCCAAAGAATTCATTAAACAACGCTATCCAAAATCTGTGGTTACTGCGGTTTCCCATCATGATACTGACCACTACCATATCCATATGGTTGGTTCACACGTCCATGTAGGAACAGGTATTACTAACTATCATACGAAAAAACAGTTTTCAGAGATAAAACAGTATATGGAACGTTGGCAAGAGCAGGAATTAGACCTGAAATACAGTAGTGTGCAACATGTAAAAAAAAAGATAAAACCCTAATAACCGATGCAGAATATCAACTTAATCTCATGGGGAAACAAAGTGAAAAACAACAGCTAGAGATGGTTTTATCTGAACTCTACAGTAAAGCCAATTCTGTAGAACAGTTTTATACAATGATTAAGGACAGGGGATTGAAACTGTATTTCAGAGGAAAAGAACCTGGTATTATTGGAAACAACAGAAAGTACCGATTAAAAACACTCGGGTACTCTAAGGGACGTATTGCTCTTTTAACACTAGAGAAATCACAACAAAAGAAGCAATTGAGACGACTTACTCAGTTAGGTAACAAACAGCAAGATTTAGAACAAGAATATTAAACGTAAAATTATGAGACCTAGAATTTCAACAAAGAATATTAAATTTTACCTAGCACAAAATTATGGGTATTCAAATATTGATAACTTCTTCAAAAATGCGGATGTTATTAAAAACCACAAACATATTGTTATTGCTGGGATTATACAATCCTTTACAGGATACAAATTAGAAAAGGGAAAATTGGTTTGTTACAATCCCTATACTTCCAAAAATGAAGTATTAAATATCAGCAATTTTAATCATATCCAAAGTAAAGAAGATTTACTCAAAGAATTATCCATGTTACATACAACAAGAATGCAAATGCTCAAGCAATCAAGAAAACGAATTTTAGAATTATCAAAACAAAAAACGCAGGATCGTGACCAAGATTTAAAGGCTACTATTAAGAAAACAGAATCCAAACGATTACAGGAATTGCAAAGAGATAGCAAGAGTAAAGAGGAAGAATTAGATTATTGAGCATGATATAATGAGTCCAAACTTATAATAATGATAAATGAAAATAAATTTTGGAAACTCATAGCTACTACATTAACCAATAGCTCTCTTGAAAATATAATTGAATATGATTCTTTTCTTATTAATCATCTAAAAAAGGAAGAAGTTCAAACCATTGTTGGTTTTCACTTGCGTTTACTTGAATTACGGAAAGCTTTAGATAATTTTGAGGTGATTAAGGTGGCTATGGATTTAGGTTATTACACTTCACGTGAAGTCTTTAATCGCTTTTGCAATGGGATTATAGCTTCAGGTAAAAACATTTACACTCAAGCAAAAAATCAAAATGGAATGTTAATAGCCATGTTAGCTAACAATCCTGAAAGATTAAGAACATATTATTATGAAGGTTTTAGTTTAATTGCTTCGGCTTCATTTTATGAAAAGGTAGGTTTGGATAAAGATTGGGATATGGTTTTGTGTAGCTATAAAGAAATGCGCTAGAAATAGGAAAGAATTTATAATACTACTTTTTACAAAAGAACAAGACAGGATGCATGGTTGCTCCTGTCTTCTTTTTTTGTTACGGGTACCTAGGGTGTCCCTAGGCAAGATAGCCTTTATGAAGTGTATTCAGAATAAAGGCAATCTTGCCTAGCGATGTCTTAAAAGGTTTTCGACTTAAGTTATCGCTAGTCATCTGTCCAAAAAGTTTAATGGTAGAACGACTTTGGACAGATATAAAATGTCCTCAAATGCTTACATGGTAAAAGCAGATGAGGACATTTTTTTCTTAAGAGACATTAAGGTTATGCTTTTATATTTTCATTTTTTAGAAAATCAAAAAAATCTAAAATACCAATGTTTAAACCATTTGTAACCTTAAGGAGAGTTTTTAACGTTGCCGAAGTATGTCCATTTTCAAGACGTTGTATCTGTCTTACATCAATATCAGAAGACGTAGCTAAATCTAGCTGGGTCATCCCTTGTTCTTTTCTAAGGGACTTAATCCTATCTCCTACCTTTCTTATGTATGTATCTATCTCTGTTTGTTCCATGATTTTACCTCTCTATGAGGTTCAATCAGAAAAGTATGCGTATTTGTTAATATTTTACACGACAAAATTGTCGTGTTTTTGAATTTATATCTATATTTGAAGGGTAAATGGCTCAACATTAACGCTCCTATAGAGCCAAGGGGCAATAAATAATCAATTATCAATGAAAAATTTAACAAAAGTTCTACTTATGTTAGCTCTAATTGTAGGAGCTTCAAATCTACAATCATGTAAATCTTCACAAATAGTACGTTTAAGTAACGAAAAGTATGAGGAAACAAACGTCAATGATATAGATGTTTTTTCTTCTCAAAAACCAACCAAAGATTATGTTGAAATTGCAAAAGTAAGCACTGATAAGTTTTCCAAGTTAGGAGCTATAAAACACTCAGGAGAAACTATAAACAAAAGATTAAAAGAAAAAGCAGCTTCTGTTGGAGGACATGCTATCATAAATCTTACAGAGGATTTTGCGAGTGTATCAGGAACAGTTATTAGGTATAAAAAATAAATAGTGAAAGTATGAAACAGAAGTTATTTACTGTGTTTAGCTTCATTCTTGTTGCAACCATAACCATTTCATGTAGTAGCAGTGACGATGAAGATGGAACTCCAAAAGAAAAAAGTTTAGAGACCTTAACAAAGGTAACTTTGGATAAAATTATAATTAAGCAATTCAAGGGAACAATTACTGGATGGGATTCAAATGAAGTAGGAGATAATAAAGAAGCAGATATTTTCTTTGAAATAGGAACTGCTTCAGGAACACATACTAGTGAAGTGTATCAAAATACAAAGTCACCTTTAACGTATAATTATCTTAATGATGAAGTAATCATGAATTCGGCATCAATCGAAGTAGTTTTCAACCCTCCTTTAGTGTTGGATAAAAACAAGGCCTATTATAACAATATTCCATTTAAGTTATATGATAAAGATGTAGGTACAAACGAAATTATATTTAGTGATTCATTTGGTTCTTCACTAGATGATTTTTCGAGATTCAAAAGTATTATTTACTTAAGTACTGTAGATTCATATATTCCTTCACAAGAAAGATATTTAGGGACTCAAATTGATTTTCATTTTACGCATGAGTTTGATTTGTAAGAGAGTTATTTAATAGAACAAAAAAATAGAAGAAGCATCTTGAAAGATGCTTCTTCTATTTTTATATATTCAGTTTAGAACTATTTACGAATAGCTTCGAGTTCCGCTAGTCGTGAGTTCTTTTTTACTTCCTGTAACTTTTCAATACGGTCTTTTTCGATAATCGAATCCAACATTATATTAATTACAGACTTGTTATACTCCGACAAGTTTCCAATCATTTCCAATTTCTGAGCAACATTTCGGTCTTTAATTTCTGAGGTAGAAAGGAGTTCGACTACAGGAACACCAAGGGCTTTAGCAATACGTACCATTGAAGCTAAGGAAGGATTAGAGCCACCACGCTCTAGGCGTGAATAGGTAGGCACCAACATATCAGATCCTTCTGCTACATCCTTCTGTGTCAGTCCTTTTTCCTTACGAATACGTTTAATGTTCTCTAATAATAGTGCTTGTGTTGCTTCCATATTACTCATTATTTAATTCCAAATGTAGGTCAAATAATCAATAACAGCAAATAACACAAATATTATTTTATTAAATAATCATATTTGTTTATATTTGAAAATAATTATTGTGTAATTTGTTTTCAATAGATATGAGTCAATTAAATACATCAAACCCAAACCACTTTATTTTCGCAACAGACACTTTGGAATTTCATGTTCTCGGTGGTTTATCCACCTTTGGATTAGATAGATTGAGAGTGACCTTAAAGGTCAATAGGTTAGATGATGAATTTCATGCCTTGCGACATAACATAGATTTATACAATGCCAATGGTGTCGAAAAGTTTGTACGCAAGTTGGCTGAATTTTTAGAAATCGGTACTTCTATAATTAGACGAGCTTTACAAGAACTTATTTCTAAATTGGAACATTTCAGATTAGAAGTATTAGACCAAGTAGAAAACGAAGAAGCAGAAGAATATCTCCTCTCCAAAAAAGAGAGGCGTTCTGCTATGGATTTTCTTAAGTCTGAAAACCTCTTAGAAAAGACGAACAAGTACATTGGAAAATCTGGTGTTATTGGAGAAGAGAATAATAGATTGTTGATGTATCTTATTTTTACCAGTAGAAAAATGGAAAATCCATTGCACTGTATTTCTTTTGGTTCTAGTGGTTCAGGGAAAACACATTTACAGTCTAGTGTTGCAGAACTTATACCACAAGAAGACAGACTGAGTCTTACTTCACTTTCTAGTAATTCATTTTACTATTTCAAGAAAGATGAATTGAAACATAAACTGGTTCTGATTGAAGATTTGGATGGTGCAGATGATGTGTTGTATCCACTAAGGGAACTTCAAACCAAAAAGCGTATTACAAAATCTGTAGTACAAAAGGGAATTGGCGGACAAGGAAAAACCAAGAACTTAGTTGTTGAGGGACCTGTGTCGGTTGGAGGGTGTACTACCAAAGAAAGTATCTATGAAGATAATTCTAATCGTTCTTTTCTTCTCTACATTGATGAAAGCGAAGAGCAAGATGAACGTATTATGGATTACCAACGTAAAGTATCGGCAGGTAAGGTAAATATTGAAGATGAGCTGTGGGCGGAAGAATTACTCCAAAATGTACAGCGATTACTAAAACCTGTACGAGTAATAAATCCATATGCAGAACATTTGGTACTGCCAAAATCGGTATTCAAACCAAGACGTACCAATGCTCATTATTTGCAATTCATTGAAGCTATTACCTTCTATCATCAGTGTCAGCGACACAAGCAATATGATATACATACTGGAGAGGAGTATATTGAAACAACAATAGAAGATATCAAATATGCTAATGAACTATTGAAACCAATTCTACTGCGTAAGTCTGATAATTTGAATGGAGCAACACGCAATTATTTTGAAAGGCTAAAAATCTATTTAAAAAAGAAAGGAGATACCATTTTTACGAACAGGGAGATGCGTAAGGAATTTAGAATGGCGGAAAGCACCATGCGTAGGTATCAATTGAAGCTCGAATCAGAAGGATATATCAAAAGACGAAAGGATATCCAAAGCGATTCTTTTGTATATGAAATTATAGAGCAGGATGAGTTTGGAGAATTGGAAAATAGCATAAACAAAGCACTTGGTATTTGTTTAGATAAATTGATAAAAACGAGCTGATGTTATGCTTAGCAGTTGGGATTTGCCACCGCCACCTCGCCACAGGTTCGCCACTTAAAAAGTGGCGAGGGTAATAACAATAAAATCAAAGCATTGCGAATAGCTCGCCACAAAAAATGAAATATAAAAGGAAGGTAAATAAAAAATGAAAAAATTATCACTTAATAGCGACACGTATATAACGCTTTTAGCATCGTATAAAGATTGGCTAAAAGTGTTAGGATATGCGCCATCTACGGTTTACAACTTACCAAACCACCTGCGTGAGTTCTTCTATTATTTAGAGTCCAAAGGGTATTCTGATATTTCTACAATCACCACGCAAATCATTAAAGACTATTACAAGTATCTATCACAACGTGGCAACCAAAGACGTGGTGGTTCTTTGAGCAAGTCCTTTTTAAACAAACATCAGCAAGCTTTAAAGAAATTCTTGACCTACTTAAAAGAACATAATGCCAATATCAAATTTGGCGTACACCTCAAACAAGAACGCATCAATTACCAAGACCAAAAAACAATCCTTACCCAAATTGAAATCAAAGAATTGTTCGATGCGTGTCAGTTTGCTCACATGACGCCATATTTTCAAGCTAGAGATAGAGCCATATTGGTACTGCTATACAGTTGTGGACTCAGACGAAATGAAGCGATGCATATGGACACTGAAGATATCCTGTTTCAGAAAGGACGTATATATGTTCGCAAGGGTAAGAATTATAAAGAGCGTTTTGTACCAATTAACAAACACAATTTAGAAATACTGGAAGAGTATGTGTTTGAACACCGCTCTGAATTTATTACCGATTATCAAACCGATGCATTGCTTTTATCCTCTCACGGAAAGCGTATGAATGACTTAACCATCGCGCATCGATTAAAAGCTATTGTAGATGCCACAGAAAATGAAACCATTAAGGAGAAGAATATAACTATGCACACGCTCCGTCATAGTATTGCAACACACCTAATGCAAAACAAAGTACCAATTCAAATGATTAGTTCTTTTCTTGGACACGCTTCGCTAGAGTCAACACAAATCTATACTCATCTAGCAGATCCTTATGCTCACAAACAAAAAGTATATGACTAATATTTCGTTTACTGATTACCTGAAAAGGGAAGCTTATTCCAAAACAACCATCAAAAGCTATGATGATACTAAATCTAAATTTATCACTTGGTGCGAAAAGAAAGATTATCATCCAGAGAGTATCGACTACAAAAAATGTCTGGAGTACGTTAAAAAGCTTCAAGAAGTCAGAAAAGGGAAGCGAGTCTCACAATCTACGGTTAAGCATAAAGTTGGAGCATTAAAAATCTATTTCAATTATTTAGTAGATCAAGAGTTACGTTTTGATAATCCAATAGAGAATGTAAATATTCGAGGTGTTAAACGAACACTCAATCATAACTTGTTAGAGTTCGCAGAATTGGAAGATTTGTACTATAGCTACCCAACACACAATATTGAATTTCCAAGCAGTCCATCGGTTGCTATTCGCAACAAGGTCATCACTGGTTTTATTGTCTATCAAGGAATGAATGCCACTGCATTGAAATCCCTAAAAGTAGACCACATTCATGTTGAAAAAGGAGTGGTTTATATACCAGGTACACGAAAAACCAATGGACGAACACTAGAACTTAAATCATGGCAAATACTCCCACTGGTGCAGTATTTAGAGAAACATAGGGAAATCACCCAAGAGGAGATAGAAAACTACTCACAGGCTTTGTTTCCGCTTAATTCTGATAGGTTTGACATCATTACTACACACATCTACAAAAGACTAAAACGCATCAATCACAAGGTGGTTTCTCCAAAACAAATCAGAGCTTCCGTAATTACCTATTGGCTATCTCAATACAACATTAGGGAAGTACAATACATGGCAGGGCATCGTTATATTTCTTCTACCGAACGTTACGTTCAGGATGACCTTGAAAACTTGCAGGAGGTTATTGAGAGTTTGCATCCGATAAATTAGAGATTGTAATATATTTTACGGAAACTCACATTGCTGTTTATGAGCTATTTGCTAACTTTGAATTTGCTAAAATTCACTGTCTAAAGTTTTACAAATAATTGCTCTAATATGCTGACGTCTTGATGTGGTAAAATTGTTTTATAAGATAGGCTTTGAATAAAATATCTTTTAAAATAATTTCTATGTATATATCTAACCTAAAAATCAAAAATTACCGAAACTTTAAAGATTTTAATATTAAACTAAAACCATTGACTTTAATTGTTGGTGAGAATAATATCGGTAAATCTAACCTTTTAAATTCTTTAGGATTAATCTTTAGTCAAGATATATCCATTTATAAGAAGAGAAATCTTGAAGTTTCTGATTTTAATTATGATGTCATCCTCCAGTACAAAAGAGACATCATTGACAATGAAAAGCCTTTAGAAGAAATAACATTTCCAGTAATAGAAATTTCTGCCACTTTAGTTGATTGGGATGAAGATCAGGAATCTGTAATAAGTGATTGGTATGTTAATGAAGAATTAACCGAAGCCGAGTTAACATATAGATATGCTCCTGTATCATCATTTGATAGATTAGCTGAACTTGCAACTCAAAGAGAGTTTATAAATAAATTCAAAATAGATATAGGCGAAGAAAAATTTTCAGAGTTACCAGAGAAGGAAATTTTAGATTTAATCAATTTTCCGATATCAAAATATTATTATTCTATTATTGGAGGTAATCAAAACGATACTCAAGCAAATATGTATCATCTAAATCAGTTAAAATTTGAACTGCTAGATGCATTAAGAGATGCCAAGTTAGAGTTATCTGCAAGCCATAGAGGGAATTTACTTTTTAGGGTTTTGAATGCTAAAGAAGAAAATGAATATCAAGACTTAAAAAAGCAGTTGGTTGGATTACATAATTCAATAAAGGAAAACGAAGCAATTCAAGGCATTAAAGAGGGGATTTCTACACAATTGGATAAGATTTCATTAACTACAGAAGATTTTACAAATAATATTAATTTAATTTTTTCTCTACCCAACGTAGAGGATATTTTAAAGAAATTAAGTTTGATATATGGTGAAAATCCATTGAAGATTGAGCACAATGGAACAGGAAGAAACAATTTACTCTTCATGTCTCTTATCCTATCTTACATAGAAGACCCTAGTTCAATGGAAAGTAATTATTTTAGAGTTGTTGGAATTGAGGAACCAGAGTCTCACTTACATGCCAATTTACAGAATCACTTAGCTCAAAATATTGAGCTTTTAATAAAAGAAGAAGGAAGTAATACATACAGAAAAGATATTCAATTGATATTGGTTTCACATTCAAACCATATAACAACTAAAATAGATTTTGATAATACAGTTGTGTTATACAAAAATGATAATACTTTAAGTACCCATTATGTATTGGATGGTTTTTCAAATAATGCAGAAGATAGAAAAAGAATTAAATATTTAAGAAAATATCTAGATGCTGAAAACATTAATCTTTTTTATTCGAGGAAGATAATACTAGTTGAAGGAATATCTGAAAAGCTACTCTTACCAACATTCTTTAAAATTGAGACATCTAATACTATTGAAAAATCAAGTTGTTGTGTTGTTAATATTAATGGCTTAGCATTCAAGAACTTTTTAGATATTGTAAAAAATGGATATCACACAAAGTGTTTAGTTTTAACAGACAGTGATATAAATACAAGAGCTGAAGATAGAGCAGAAAATTTGGCAGATTTATATTCTGACATCGATCAAATTTCTGTTCACATAACTAATGAATCAACTTTTGAAAAAGATATCATAGCAAGTAATAAAGATGGATTAGGAAAAGATATTTTACTTAAAGTGTTAAAACAAGTACGACCTATCTCTGGTAAACAATATGGTGAGGGGCTAGGTGAAAATGAAATTGATATTGAAGATTATTTTGATTTGATAGAGAATTTCAAATCGGATTTTGCTTATCAATTGATGATTGAGCTTGAAGAAAATAATTCAGGATTTACGGTTCCTGATTACATCAAATCTGGAATATTATTCTTAAACGGAAGTCAAAGTAATGATGAATAAACCAAAGTTAGTTATTGCTGGACCTGGTGCAGGTAAGACCTATGGGTTAGTAAACCAAATTATTGATAAATTAAAAACATTATCTCCTTCAAAGTATATAGTTGTAATAACATATACTAATTCTGCTTCAGATAATATTAAGCAAAGACTTTCAAAGAGAATACAAATACCTCCAAACTTGTTTATTGGAACAATGCATTCGTTTCTGAATAGATTTATTGTTATTCCTTTTTCCAGTTTTAACAACACAAAAGTGAACGGAGAAAAATTATTTATTCAATGTGCAACAGATGATATTTTTCAAAAATTAAAAAAGGAAACAGGGAAGACATATAATTATAAAACTGCAAACTTTATAAAGAAAAAGATAAAAGACTCTATGCATAAAAATGGTTATATCACATACGACCAAACAGTATCATTAGCTAAAGAGTGTTTTGAGAATAAAAAAATAAAAAAAATAGTAGCTAATAAGATTCAATATTTGTTTGTTGATGAGTTTCAGGATACAGGGAATAATATTTTTTATATCATCGATAGTATCCGAAAAGAAAAAACAACAGAAATATATTGTGTCGGTGATCCAGAACAGTATATTCAGAGTTATGATTCATCAATTAAAAACTTTTCCAATATTCCTATTTTAAAAGCTTCATGTACAACATCATATGATGTCGAAATTAACGATTCAAATTTTAGATGTTCAGAACCTATTGTTAGTTTTTTAAATCACTTCAATAACAGGGAATACGGAACTAATACTTTCAGGCAAATTTGTAAAAAAGAAACAGGTACTGAATCGGTTAAATTTATTGATAAATTTGAAAATGTATCTAATATTATCCCAAGCTTTTTTGAAATTTGTCAGCAATTAGGAATTACTCATAATGACAGATGTATACTGGCGAAAAAAAATGAGGTAATTAAAAGAATAGTTAGAGCTTTAGATGGCAATATTATTTCTCCGAGAAAAAGTAATAATATTTCTCCTATAAGAGAAATAATGGCAACATTATTATCTGCTTTGAGTTTAAACCAAACCGAATATTTAAATCGCTACAATACTACAATTTTTGAATTACGAAAGAATTGTATTCGAATCTTAAAGGCTATAAAATCTGGTGAAATAACAAATGAAAATACTTTCTATAAGTTTATTAGTGAAAGTCTAGGATTAGAAGTCAAAACAACTGTTCCATTTAAGCTTGGAAACTTACGAATTCATGGCTCGGTGTCTTCTACTGAAAGCTCTGTCGTTGTATCTAATTTTCATAACTATAAAGGACTAGAATCAAAAGCTGTTTTGGTGATAGCTAAAACAGAAGATGAACTTTTGTTGTGGATAGAAACTAATCAAGAGACAAGAGACGCTAAAAGAACTAATGAAACGACTGACTATCCTAGATTAGGATATGTTGCATTTAGTCGGGCAAAACAATTGTTATGTATTTCATGTCTTGAGCAAATAAGTCCAGAAACCAAAGAAAAATTAAAAAGCCTAGATGTTGAATTAATTATAGATTAATTAAAAAATGACTCCATCCGAACAATATATTGCAAATTTATGTGAAGAGTCTTTCCTTCCATTCTGGAGCCATCCTAATCCTTTGGGTAAAAAGGGTAAGGAACTTTGTGACCTTTTAGTCGTTTGTGAAAACACTATAATTATTTTTTCAGTAAAAGACATTAAAGTCTCTGAACATCAAGATAGAACTATCCGATATAATAGATGGGTTAAAAATGCTGTAGATAGTTCATTAAACCAAGTTTTTGGAGCCGAACGTTATTTGAATAGTGTAGATAATATAAAGCTGAAAAACAGGAAAACAATTGTAAAATTACCACCTAAGAAGAATAGAAAAATTTATAGAATAGCAATTGCTTTCGGAAGTGAATATGATTTTCCTTTACCAATGGGATTTGATAATCGTGGATTTGTTCATGTTTTTGATGAAAAATCAACTGCAATTATAATTAGTGAATTAGATACAATAACAGACTTCACTAGATATTTAGAGGCTAAAGAGAAATTTTTGGAAAGTAAGTACATGCTTTTACCTGAAGAAACCGATTTGTTGGCTTTATATATTCAAACAGGATTACAATTTGATTATCCTGTAAACCTAATAGCTGGTTCCAATGGTTTATGGGCTACCTATGAAAAATCCGAAGATTACAAAAATTGGAGAGAACAAATTAAACCTAGTTTTATCTGGGACTATATGATTAAACAGCTTTTTGATTATCATATTGACGATAATACCAATGATGAAACACGAAATAGTTATGAAGAAGCAGTTAGGTTAATTAATCAAGAGTCAAGAATAAACAGAATAGAGTTAGGTATAAGTTTAGATAATGCGATAAAGCGTAAAGTTAATGCGCGAATTTTACTCATTCCTGATTCTACTTATCTTTATATTTTCATGCCTTTATCTAGTAAGAACTGGAAAGACAAAGAATTAGAACTAGAATTAAGATGTGTTGTCGCAAAATACTTAAACCCTAATGTAAACACTTTTATTGGTATTGCTATAGGTAATGATGGAAATAATAAAAGTGTCTTTGATATTGGGTATTTTCATTTTCCTGAATTATCTGATGAATTTATAAAGTTGGCTAAGACAGTACAAAAAGAGTACGGATACTTCAATAATCCAAAATTCTCTAAAAGTTCATTATATAGAGATGAGAAATTTAATGGCTTTGGACTATAATTTTATTTCCAAAAATTAGGTCAATTTGTACCATCTATGTAGATTTGAAAGTAAGAATGGGCTGTCTAAAACTACATATTGAACCACTACCAAATTTACGAGTAATACATCGTAAAAAAACGGAAAAGCCCTCAAAAAAGATGGGTAGTTGTTATCCCTTTGGGCTGGAACATCGCGGTTACAACAACGTAGTAAATGGAAGGGCTCACAACTGGAAATACAATGGGAAAGAACAAAATAAAAGCTTAGGTCTTAATGTTATTGAAATGGATTGGAGACAGTATGACCCAGCCATTGGTAGATTTAATGTTATTGATCCACTAGCAGACCACCCTTTTCAATCAGATATTACACCTTACAACTTCTCTTGGAATGATCCTATAATGTATAATGATCCTTCTGGATTGTGTCCTGAATGTCCAGACGCTAAAGATTATAAAGAAGGAGACACCTATGATGTTAATGGGGCTTCCTATGTTTTAGATAACGACGGACAATGGGCTAGACAAGGAGGATCATTAGAAGAAGTCGTAATAAATGGGAGTTCTAGTTCGGGAGATTCTAATTCTGAAGAAAATAATGAAGCTGTAGTAACTCTTGGAGCATCTAGAGGGCAAAAAGTATTACCTGCTATTGGAGAATTAAGTGGCTTTTCAAAGTTTAGTGCTGAATTTCAAGAAAATATTTTAAATGGAAGATCAGTTAATATTAATGGAATAACATATCCTGTAAATGCCGCAGGTAGAATAAATGGTATTGGGATTAATGCTGCCACCGTAAATATACCTACTGGTCCAGGAGTTGGAGGGAGCGGAAAACTGATTACCAAATTTAGTCCTGAACAGTTACTGAAATGGTGGAGGACTTCATCGAAAACAGGAATTTCAGCAGCAAAAGCGGCTGAAAAAATGGGAGGTGCATTAGTAAAAAAATATAAAGGTTCGGTTGATACAGGGGCAAGAAGTGGAGAGCATGGGAGAGCTTTTATTAAAGCTGGTCAAGAATTGATTAGACAAGCAAATAATAAGAACGCAGGTCATTTACCAGATATGATAAAAGCTTTAAAAACAGCTGGACAAAGATTAATTGAAAAAGGTAAAAGCATAAATCATAAAATGTAATGAAAGAGAATAAAGAGTTAGATGATATGATTCTTAACTTATCATTGATAGATAATGAGCAATTAAAAGAGCTTGAAATTCTTCAAATATTAAAAATTTTAGATTCTTATGAATTAGATGATTTTTATAAATATTATCTAAAAGGGTATTTATGGTATAGTATGCCCTTAGAAAGTGTAAATAGAGATAGGGAAATTGAATATAATTTGAAAAAATCGATAAATCAAAAACCCGAATACTTATTTTCTAAAGCCTATTTAGCTTATTACTATTTTGATAATAAAGAGTATGAAAAAGTGATAGATATATTGAATTCTTTAGATTTTTCCTTTTTTGAAGAAAGGAGCCAATTATGGCAAAGTTTAAAACTTCAGGAGTTGTTAGCTGTGTCTAAATTACAGTTATCAGAGATTGTTAGTAATGACTTGTCTAGCGACATATTGGGGTTGATTTATTCATATTTACACCTGCCAGAAGAAGAAGTTTCCGTACCACGAGAATTAGTAAATACTGTTATTGAAAATAAATCAAAACAAGGTATTTTAAATATAAAAAAAAATATAATGATATTGATTAACTCTAGAGCTTACAGGGACTATTTTGATAATGAAGTAAAATTAGAATTTTCTTAATCCCCCCGCTAGGTTATAGTATGTGCTAGTTCGCTGCTCTGCTATCTACATAGCTATTTTAAAACAAAGTGTCTCTTAAATGGTAATTAGTTGAAAAATAGTAATTTTAAGATTCAGAAAAAAAGAAATAAGAGTAACCTCTAAAAACAGAGGTTACTTTTTAATTTCTTTAACTATTTTCCGTTAGCTACACATTATTTTACAAGAATTTCTCTTGTTTTGTTGTCTTCTATAGGCTTTATGTGCATCAAGGCTAGCGTTATATTTTGAAAAATCAATAGGAACCCCATTCCATGTTTCATCAGGAGTATTTCCCAGATGGAATGAGAGTTGAATGGGCGGAAGGATTGGATGCAAAAGAAAAAGAACTTCTTGGGTATGCCATTTATACCCTTCGTAAAAACTCCAAAACTTTTAATAATGAATTTATAGAATTACATTCTTCTAAAATGACTTTTACTGTAGGGAAAGCCAGTGGGTCTTGGGGATTATTCGACCGACCATTACCAAAAATGGTAGGGGGAGATGAAGATGAAGAAGGTAATATTTCAGAGGTAAATATGGTATATGATATGAGCGAAGGAGCTAAAGGAGGAAAAATATCTTTAGATTTGGATACTTTTAAACAAATGAAGAGAGAAGGAGTAAACATAAATGCATTAGACGAAGCTTTAAATGTTTTACCAGAAGAGTTTTCAGGAGCGGCATTATTTTTGTACTATGGTACTATCGCAAATGGAAAAATAGATGAGATGCCTGCATCTGCTAATATAGAGTACGAGACTAAAATGTTGGCAGGGGTTGTTTTAAACGAATCAGGAATAGGTTTATCAAAATCGAAATCCCAACGATCAGCAGAAGAATTTGGAATCCAATTTAATGTAAACAAAAAGACATTAGAAGACTATTTTAATGCCTTAGAAAGTTGGCATACAGCCCCTGATTTAGCAAAACATTATAAAGGATTATCTAGAAACAAAAAGAAACCGTTATACTCTATAAATAACCAAAAATGACAAAATTCTATATTATATTTCTATTTATAATAATTTGTTTAACCTCATGTGGTTCCAATTATAAACCAAGGTTAGTAAATGGAGAATTAGATCTTAGTAATAAGTCTCTTAAAAAATTCCCTAATATTGGTAATATAAATAAAGAAGAGATTACTATTATTAATTTAGATAATAATTCATTAAAAGAATTTCCAGAAGAAATTTTATCGTTCAAAAATTTGAAAACTATAAACTTGTCTTTTAATGAAATAAAAAAAATTCCGCAAAGTATTAGTGATTTAAAAAGGTTAAAAAATTTAAATATAAGAGGAAACTATATTTCAAGTTTGCCTAAATCTTTAAAACTTATGGAAAATTTAAGGCTGGTTCTATTAATTGATACTGATTTGTCAGAAAAAGAAATAGAGCTTATGAAATGTAGCTTACCTGCTAAGTGCGAGTTGTTTTATTCAAAATCGATAAGAGATTACCCTCCGTATACGTGTAATTATTAATTCGATTTTACAGTTCGGACTTCCAAGATAAATGAACAGTCAATTAGAAATAGTTGGCTGTTTGTTTTTATAGAAGAGATTGGAAGTTGTATAAAGAAGGGAAGTTAAGTTGGGGTGAAATGAAGGAGAGGTATAATGACCCTAATAGATATAGACCAGAGCTTCCTTCAACTAATAGGAGTCATAAATTAGAAGAAAAAGACAATTAATCTAAAAAATATTAATAGATGGAATTAAATATAGGGGCAATTTTTATAAGTAATAGGATTTTGCAAGATAAAGAGCCACCTACTTGGATGTATAGAGAAGAACCAAGTAATGAAGGAGATAGTGGTTGGAGAGTTTTTTCAGGAAATGAAGATGATGAATATCTTGACAATCCAGATAATTTTAAATTAGTCTCTGCAGATCAGTTGATAAAGATTGATAATGAAATAAAAGTCAATTTACTAGCTCCTTATGGTTTTTCTTTCGAGAAAGATTTGCAAACTAACGAATGGGTTATAGTGGATGGAGAAGAATGAAATTCCTCCCCCGCTGGGTTATAGAATGCGCTAGTTCGAGTCTGCGACTCGGACTTCCATATGAGTAAGCAGATAAATATAAAGACCAGTTATAGAGATATAGCTGGTTTTTTTATTGCGCCAGTTTTTGCATTTTACGTTTTGTCAGAAAGGCATCAATAAAAGTTTTAATAAGGGTAGCGTACTGTACTTCTACTTTTTGTTAAAATACGAATCGTAATGACGAATGAATGACCGTGAAACGGTCAATTAGCCCTTAAAAATAACTTGTTGGATGTTATCTTCTTGATAATAGGGACTTCCAGATGATAACAGCCCGTTAGAAACGATCCATAGGGGGCTGAACGGTCTAAAAACCGTTAAGAAGGATCTGTTGGATGTCCTTACGTGGGGGAGTTTAAAAACAAGTTGCTCCTCTTTCTTAATAGGAATTCAGGTTTGTAGTTGGGACTTTTATAAGAATGATAGATGAGAAACCGTCAATTAACAATAAGAGAAAATAAAGAATCAAAATGAATCATTCAGGTAACATTTTATCCGGTCATGACACCTATCTAAATATTAGTATCGTACCTTAAGAAAATAAAAATATGAGGAAAATTTTAGTAGTATTATTGTTATTAGGTGTAGTGGTATCCTGCTCGGAAGATGAATCTACCCCCAATGAACAGTCTCCTGAGTTCCCGGAGAACCTAAGTCTTATAGCTCAAAAAGTGGCAGCAGAAGATACAATAACAATCCGTGGAGAACATTTTTCTGATCAGGAAATCTATACTGTTACCTTTGCAAAAAATAAGATCGGAAAGCTAATAGAAACCCAATCAGAGGTGTTAAAAGTACAAGTTCCTAAAGAAGCTCAGTCAGGAGAAGTAAGACTAACCTATAAAAATCGTACGGAGGTTGTCGGGACTGTTGTGATTATAGAATTTCCAAAGGTGACACACCTTTCTAAAACATCACTAAATACCGGAGACCTGTTGACAATTCATGGAAGCGGGTTCTTGACAGATGAAAAGTACACGGTTACTTTTACGGATAGTGTAATAGGAGCGCTACAGGAAATAACAGAAAATACTATCCAGGTAGTAGTACCGGAAAATGCAGAAAGTGGTACAGTAACCCTGACCTACAATGGAGAGACTAAAGAAATAGGAGCGATTGAAATAATTCAAAAAGAAAAAACCCGGCTTTTTGCCTATGTGGCATATGATAAAATCGTAGAGCTGAATCCGGAAGATGGTGCTGAGATTGAGACGATTGCTACTGTAGGAGCAGACTATCTGGGGAAATTGAACTATTCCCCGATCAATGATGAACTGATAGGATTGCAGTCTTATGGTGCTGTCACCCCGAGTTATGATTTTACAAGAATACATATAACGACAGGCGAAGTGTCCCGAACAGAACTAAAACACTATGAAGATTTAGTGATGACAGCTGAAGGAAAACTCTATGCCTATGTAGCATACGATAAGATTGTAGAACTCAATCCGGAAGATGGTACTGAGATCGGTACAATTGCTACGCTGGGAGCAGATTATTTTGGCAAAATGGTTTATGCAAAGGCGACCCATGAATTGATAGGATTACAGTCCTATGGAACCACTACTCCGGGGTATGATCTTACAAAAATAAATATTGCCACAGGAGAAGTGTCCCGAATCGTACTAAAACATTATGAGGATTTAGTGATGACAGCTGAAGGAAAACTCTATGCGTACGTGGCATACGATAAGATTGTAGAGCTGAATCCGGAAGATGGTACTGAGATCACTACAATTGCTACGCTGGGAGCAGATTATTTTGGCAAAATGGTTTATGCAAAGGCGACTCATGAATTGATAGGGTTGCAATCCTATGGAACAACCACTCCAGGGTATGATTTTACAAAAATAAATATTGCCACAGGCGAAGTGTCCCGAACAGAGTTAAAGCATTATGAGGACTTGATTATAAAAAATTAAGACGTGAATGAGAAAGTCTCCTTCCTTTGATAATTGTACATAAGGGGGAAAGGCTGCCGTAAAGAGGAAAGAATACAAACAAACGAATGAAAAAAGAAGAACTACAAGAGAAGTCTACAGAGAAATTGCGATCTACATTAAAAGGAAATAAAATTGTTGTTGGAGCCCTGGTAGGTATACTGACCTTTTTGCTTCTTATAACTATTTACGGGCTGATAGTAAAAGAAGAAAAAACAACTTTTATAGCGTTGTTGTCTGTTGTTTTTTCCTGTGGAGCAATTCTTCCGGGACAATTTAATACAATCAAGAAGATAAAAGAAGAGCTAAAAACAAGAGAAAATAAATCATAAAGAGATCCGGAGTGGGAGTGCTGAAAAGAAAATGAAATCGGTATAGAGGTACAGGAACACATAAAAAAGGTATCTTTAAGTGATAAATCAAGAGGAGCAAATTTCGGCAAGTTGTATGATAAAATTAGAAGAAGTAACAAATACTCCTGCGTTTTCGAGTCAGTTAGAGAATAAGATGCTGTACGCTGATCATTCCCGGGATATTTCCATATCCTATCAGACGACGTATACATTAAAGTATGTAATAGAAGGGGAGAAACAATATTACTATAATCAGCAGCGTATAAAGGTGTCAAAAAATCAATACCTTCTTCTGAATGCCGGTAATAAGATTACTACTGAAGCAAAAAAAGGAACCAAAGGATTATCACTTTTTTTAGCTCCCCGGTTGATTGATGAGATTTATGGATATCATACCAATACAGAACTTCCCCTACAGTTTCTGGAAGTTCCTCAGGAAAATAACAACAGTCATATTGCCTTTTTGCTGACCAGGGCTGCACAACTCTATAGAGAACAACCTGATGTTTTTAAACAAGAAAAGGAAGCCCTGTTTATCAGAACTTCAGAACTCATTGTGCAAGAACAAATGGCGCTCCAAAGAAAGTTTGGTAAGTTGAAAATAGTAAAACACGATACCAAAAAAGAATTGTATAAACTAGCAATAGGAGCCAGAGAGTATCTACACGATCATTATAAGGAACAATTGTCGCTTGAGCGGCTGAGCAAGGATATCGGGATGAGTAAGTATTACCTGCACCGACTGTTTACAGAAATTTATGGCAAGACACCTCAGAGTTACCTGACTGCAATTCGGTTAGAAAAAGCCAGATATCAGCTGCAGAATTCTGCAGCAGCTGTTATGGAGATAGCTGTCGACTGTGGTTTTGATACCGTAGCGTACTTTTCTAATACTTTCAAAAAACATACAGGGTATACCCCTTCGCAATTCAGGAAACAAAACTGAAATCCGCAAGATATTACAAATCGATCTGGAACTTCTTATCTATTTTTGGAAGTATAAAATCAGTGCTACATGATCGAATTAATAGCTCATATTACAGACCCCCATTTGGATGAAGCTTTTCCGTTTAAGAAACAGAAAGTCCCGAGGAAACGACTATATAATATCCTGGAAGATATCGAAAAAAAGAAATGCTCCCGGATTGTTTGTACCGGAGATATAGGAGAAAATACAGCATTGCCTTGTTTTTTTAGCCGGCTAGAGGGAACGTCTTTTTTTCTTACTCCAGGGAATCACGATCAATATGTAGCCGTTGCATCATATTATACCAGAGGAATTGTACCTACCTCAGAGAAGATATATACGAGCACTCAAAACAATACCTATAAAACTATCTATCTCGACTCGTCAGCATCTGTAATAGATGACGAACAATTACATTGGTTAGCGAATGAGCTGTTGACCTCGCTTCCTGTTGTTATTTTTATGCACCATCCCGTTTTGGGATTAGAAGGAGCGGTAGATAAAATAGGGCACCTTCAGAATAGAGAAGCAGTAGTAGCAATATTGACCAAAACAACATCTCAGGTTACAATCTTTTGTGGTCATTATCATATGGACGATTGCAGGCAGTACAAAAATATAACTCAATATATAACTCCTGCTATAGCATATCAGATAAAAACAAATCCTGATGCGATAACAGTAGATACAACAGTTAGTGGTTATCGAATGATTTATATAGAAGAAGGGAAAATCTCATCAACCGTTACATTATTCCATTATGCAGACTAAAAAACAATCCTTACAGGAGAGTCTTATGAATGTGAGTATAGGTTTTTGTATAACCATGATATCATTACATTTGATATTCCCCTTGTTAGGGATCGAAAATCACTCAGGAAAAAATAGCATCATTACAGGATATCTAACCGTACTAAGTATCATCAGGAACTATGTGATCAGACGTTTTTTTGTCAGAATAAGGAAGAGAAGGGAGTAACACGAAAGGTGTTTTTTATAAGCAGTGAAACCTTGTAGGACTCTTTTGTGCTGTCATTAATATAGGTGTCAGTTGGTGAATTGATAATAAGCAGTAACTTGTATATAATTAAAGTAATTATAGTATATATGGTAGTACGAAAGAAGTTGTAAGCGCTTCTTTCGTACTACAGATAATCATTATTGTTTGATTTTATATAAGAGAATACTGTCCTCCTCTCCTTTGACAACAAACTCTAGATGCGGATCTTTATCAATATTCCCCAGACTTATAGCCGACTGTCCATACACTGGGAAATTAGGAAGTAGCTGAGCGTTACTGTCGTAGAGGTATACTTTTTTAGACTGGATGTCAGTAATGCTTACATAGATTTTATTATTGATAAAAAATAAGTGAGGAGTTGCATATACAGCATGTTCCAATTCAATGGTTTTTCCCTTAATTGTCAATTTGTTTTCAGATAAAGTAACCAGGGTTTTATTGGTAGAAACCATCTTGTGGAATTGCTGTTGCTCTGGATAAGATACATTTCCCTGCGGGTCTATTTGTACCAGTTTACCATCTTTGTTTATCGAAGTAAACTTGTCTTGATATTGATACCACTCATTCGCAGAGAAGTTAATATACCCTTTGGGCTTGACTCTCGCTTTCCCCACTCGGCTTAGAATATTCATGGTTCCGTTCTCCTCCGGGATGATGATATAATCCTTACCTTTCATTCGGAAATGCTTAGGGGGCAATACAATATTGGTTTCTGTATTTTTAAACGTAAATCCAGAAACAATTTTAGCTTTTCCGTCAAACATTTTTACTTCATTCCCTTGGGTGATCATAATTCGATAGCGCTTGTTCTTATCATAATCAAATAGCGACAGCGGAAGCGTGAGCTCTTTATTAAAACGTTTAGGGTAGGGAGCTACACTATTTCCATCTCGGTCAATAAGGTAGACACTTCGTGCAGTGTTGAATAATAATTGATAGCGACCGTTTTTATAAATATCTATTTGCTTAATGTCACCCAGAATAGCCCCGTCGATTTGTTTTTTCCAGAAAATAGCGCCCTTTTCAGAAATGAGATAGAGCATGTTGGTGACATCCTGTACGGCATAATCCATTCCTTTGGTTCTGTGGTTTTTAACTAGAATGGGGTCATTTAATAGTTTGTTTTCTAAAGAAGTAGCAGCAATCTGAGCCACCGGAGAGGTGTTGTCATCGGCATGGTTTTTTTTGAAAACCCCGTGAATATGAGCAAAATTATGCTCTTTGATCACCTGTAGGGCAGCATGTTGGTACTCTTCAGATTTGACATCACTCCATTCCTTTTTATAAGGGGCAGCGGCATGATTCGCAATTCGTTCTTTTATGTTTTTTACAGTATTGACCAGTAAAATGGAAGATTCATTCGATAGCTTGTCGATAGATGCTGTATAGTTCGTTTGTTGTGCTAAGATTGTTTTATTGATAATGTTAGCAATGATGGTTTGCAGCGCATTTTTAGAAGTAGCAAAAATGACAAACTCTTCGTGAACAAGATATAGATCTCCTGAAAAATCAGGGATCAGTGGCGCAAGAATATTGCTGAACTTTAGCGGGCGTTCTGTTTTATAAATAGGGACATTCCGATATGAATCGATCTCCCTGCCATCAATATGCTCTGTGACTAATTGGATATCATGTGCAGTCAGGCTAAGAAGCATTTCATTTTCTAAGTGAATCATACTGATCTCAGATACTTCCTGCAAGATTTCATCCAGTTCCAGAGGGATATCCCTTAATTCCCGGTCCTGAGCCAGTGCCAGGTTTTTTTTGAGTATAGAAAAATCATCATATGTATAGGAGGTAAATCCCTTAGCTGTGATAGGTGTGATTTTGGCAACCTGATTCTCCTGAGGGGCAAGATTGTCAAAAATACCAATCGTACTGGATAAAGAATCTTTTTCTATAGCAATTCCATCCAGATAGATAGCATGTTGATCAATGGTGGTGTCCAAAGAAATCCACCCACTGAAATTTGCAATCCCTAGAGAGGGAGCCTGTGCTTCAGGAAGGAGGGAGTCGTGAATGTTTTTTAACTTATGACCATTGACCAGTATAGAAAGCGGAGTGTTGTCATTCGCAACCTGAAAAGCCTTTGTCAGATCAGAAGAGGTCATTTTATTTTTCTCCTGTAATCGGATGGCATTCTCGATGAGAATCTGAGAAGATGATGCGATGAGGATACTATCCTGTTTAGTGGCAAAAAAAGTGCCCTTGTTAGAAGTAATTTTTTGAAATGTTTGCTCGGCGTATTGTATGGACTCTATGGTTTTCTCATGGAGAGAATCAGTAGCGATGAGACCCGGAGAGTATTTAGAGATGAATGTGTATTCATAGTCGTTTTTACCCACAGGAGAAAAACATAAAAGGCCATTACTATTTTCCTTATTTCCTTCAATAACAGGTAAAGAATTGAAATAAGAAAACAACTGTAAAGAAGCGTTGTTTTTTATAAAGTCATTGTCTCTGAGGTGACTTTTGGCTTTTTCTAAGTCGTTGATTTTAAAAATAACCTGAGCGTCCGAAGGAACATAGTCAATTAATGTATTACTTTTTTTAGGTGCGTCATTACAGGATAAAACAAGGAGGTAAAAAAGAGCTAAAACTATTTTCTTCATATGATATGAACTTTGCTTCTTTATTAAGGTAATAGGAATTATGTTAAGGACAAAGATAATTAATTGAAATCTAGTGAGAGCTGTTCAGGAAGTAATCTGAAGCTTTTTCTGTGATATTTGGTGATTCCATACTGTCTGATGGCTTCACGATGTTCTTTTGTAGGGTATCCTTTGTTTTTTTTCCAATTGTACATAGGAAATTCCTCGTGTATTTTTTTCATATATTCATCCCGATATGTTTTGGCCAGAATGGAGGCCGCAGCAATGTTTAGATATTTTCCGTCCCCTTTTATAACGCAGGTATGTGGAATATTGTTGTAAGGCTTAAAACGATTTCCATCCACAGCAATGTGTTCAGGTACAGGAGAGAGCTTTCCGATAGAACGTTGCATGGCTACAATAGAAGCGTTGAGAATATTGATCTGATCGATCTCTTCCATAAATACATGTGTCACACTATAGGACAAAGAACAGTCTTCTAATAGCGAACGAAGCAAGTTTCGTTTGGATTCGGTAAGCTGTTTCGAATCATTGAGTATTTCATTGCTAAAATTATCAGGAAGAATAATGGCAGCAGCAGTAACCGGACCAGCAAGACAACCACGCCCTGCTTCATCCGTGCCGCATTCTATTAAATCGGAATGTAATTTTAATTCGAGCATAATACGAAGATACAGCATGAATGGATTAGGAAAAAACTAATTTTTAAAATACCAGATAAAAACAAAAAAGGATCGTGATTTACTTTCAGTAAAAAAAGTATATTTTTGCCTCCAGTTCGATATAGCAATGAAGAAAAACATCTTATTTATCATCGTAGTAATCATGGCTTGTGTTGCGAGTGCACAGGAAAATGAAATAGGGATTCAGAGAGAAGGACAGAAGAAGACGAGAAAAACCTTTGAAGAAGCCAGGAATGAACGAAAAAAAAGAAAGAAAAGACCTCCGATTACAGCGTATAAAATAATTGATGTTTATAACGATACTACCTATGTAGATACCTCATTAACTATTCAGAAAGATTATAACTTTAATTATCTTAGGAGAGATGATTTTGGGTTACAGCCAATACACAATGTAGGGCAATCTTATAATAGTATGATCAAGGTAGAAGAAAGACAGCACCTGTTGCCTCTTTTTGGGGCTCGCGCCAGACATTTTAACTTTATGGAAGTGGAGGATATTAAGTACTATAATGTAGCGACCCCTTTGTCCGAGATTTATTTCAAAACTACCTTTGAGCAAGGACAGCAAATGGATGCATTTATCACCGTAAATACATCTCCCAGATTAAATCTTTCTATCGCTTATAAAGGGGTGCGTTCTCTGGGGAAATTTCAGCATGCCCTGACCAGTACAGGGAATTTTCGCTCTGCGATCAGTTATCATACCAAGAATGAACGCTATGCTGTAAAGACGCACTTTGTAGCTCAGGATTTAATGAATCAGGAGAATGGAGGATTGTCAGAAGCAGGAAAAGAACAATACCTGGCAACAGGAGAGTATGTAGGAGATGATGATAAATTCGCAGATAGAGGTTCGGTAGAAGTAAACTTTAGAGATGCAGAGAATGAATTGCTAGGAAAGCGATTCTATCTTGACCATGCTTATGCGCTGATATATAAAAAAGATTCGGTAACAGATACCCGTTTGCTCTTAGGACATATGATGAATATGACCGACAAAAAATATACGTTTGTTCAAACAGCAGCAAATGCTCTTTTTGGAGCTTCTTATAAGGCAGGATCGCAATCAGATAAAGTAGCATTAGAGGATTTTACCAATGAAGCTTACCTGCAATATCAGCATAAGTGTTTGGGGAAGGTAAAAATTATAGGAGGGTATTCTGATTATAACTATGGCTACAATTCCCTGTTGGTGAAACAAAATGAATCAGGAGAAAGCATCAGTATCCCCAATAGGATAAAAGGAAATGTTTCTTTTGTCGGAGCAGCCTATAAAAATACCTTCAGAGGTTTTTTGATAGATGGGTATGGCAAGTATATTGTTTCAGGAGATCAGGAGGGAAATTATGCAGGGTTTAGTCTGGGGTATACCACAAAAAATAAAATAGGGTTAAAAGGAGGAGTAACGATTCAGAGTGTTGCTCCCAATTATAACTTTTTGCTATATCAGAGTGACTATGTGGGGTACAATTGGGAAAATACATTCGAAAACACAGATACTAAAAAACTATATCTTGATGTGATGATGAATGCCTGGGGAGACCTGCAGGCTAGTCGTACTTCAATAGATAAGTATGCGTATTTTGTGAAAGAAGCAGGACAGTTGACAACTCCGATGCAGGCGACAGAAACGATTAATTTACTAAAGCTAAAGTATAAGCATACTTTCAACTATCATAAACTAGGATTAGACAATACAATTGTTTATCAAAAAGTAGATGGAGGAGATCAGATATATAATGTGCCGGAAATTACCACGAGAAATACCCTGTACTTTCAGGATAAGTGGTTCAAAAAGGCATTGTTCTTCCAGACAGGAGTAACTTTTAAGTATTTTTCAAAATACAGTGCAGATGGATATGACCCTTTGTTGGCGGAGTTCTATGTCCAGAATGAAGAAGAAATAGGAGGGTTCTCTCAGTTTGATATTTTCTTTAATGCCAAAATCAAACAAACCCGTATCTTTTTTAAAGTAGAGAATTTTGGAGAAGCGTTTAGTCAGAACCGGCAATTTTCAGCTCCGGGTTATGCAACCAGAGATGCTGTTTTACGCTTTGGTTTAGTCTGGAACTTTTTTATGTAAAGCTAAGTTTTTGTTTGATAGCAGATTGCTAAATAATTTAAAAAAAACGCAAAAAAAGTATTGCTGAATATGAAAAAGGTTGTATGTTTGCACCCGCTTAGCCGAGGGGCTGATGTTCATTGAAAACGGGGATTTTAAAGGAGTAAGTATTTAGAGATACTTGCTTTTAAAAATCATTAAAAAGCACACTTTTTTGTTTCGGTAAAATACATGTTTTCTTGTAAGAATAGTTGTAGGTTATCGAGTAATTATAGCAAGTTTTTTGTTAGGTAAACTATGGTTTATTTAAGATTTAAAAACTGTTATAAAAAAGTAAAAAAACTTTAAAAAAAGTTTTGTCAGAAACAAAAAAGGTTTGTATGTTTGCACCCGCTTAT
>NZ_JBHULX010000015.1:0-4490 GCF_042684685.1 Aquimarina hainanensis
ACCAAGATCAAATACACGCCAACCAAATATAAGCAACATGGAAAATTACGGAACAACACAAGTAGAGTATAAAATAATACAAGAAACTAAAGGACAGGCAGTGCATATAAATATGTACATAAAAGTATCTGATCGATATGTTTTTGCAGACACATGTCTTGTATTCACAACACAAGATAAAAACCATGAAGAAGCTATGCAGGAATGCATAAAAAAGGCAGAGAAACAGTTCAATATTAAAATAAAAACAGGAGGAATAATAGCGTAATGAAACCAAATCTGAGAACAAAAATAAAAGACCTAATAACACAAGTAGACAATCGTAATGATTTCTACAATGCCGTAGCAGATAACTTTAAAGTTAGCGCTACCACAGTAAAGCACAATTGGCACCACGGTGCAGGTGTTCCAAAAAAACACCAAGTACGCTTTATAATATTCACAAGAGGTTACATAGACAATCAAAATGAAGACAGCGATACGCAAACACAAATGCCAAAAAGCGCTTAAAGAAGAAGTAAAGCGCTTTGAAGATGACGACATTCTAATCGTGTCAAAGCAATTGTTTTTTGATCGGATAGACGAAACGCACACAGTAGTAATTTCTTACTACTAAGAAAACTAAACTCTTAAAACCAACAAAGAAATGAATCTAAAACCAACAATCCACTTATCTGAGATAATAATTCTAGCAACAGGAATAGTAGGAATAATAATAGTGATCTGCAATGGTCACTGTATTTAAAAACAAAAAATGGAAAACATTCTATTCATAACACAGGCAGTATTCTTAACCGCGCTTTTTATGTGGTTAAAACATCAGAACAACGAAATTCAGAAAATCAAAAATAGAGACAGAATCTAATGGGAATACCAAAAATCAACATAGACGGAAGGGAGGTAGTAATAGTTGATCATGACCTGTTTAAAGATATGCTTTTTGAAAAAGCAGCAATAGACAGAGAAAACAAACGAAAGGGACATTCCTCTTTATATGAAGCTTTAAAAATAATGGGGTGTGGCAAGACTAAGTTCTACCAAATCCAAAAAGACCCAAAATGCAAAATAAGAAAAGCAGGGGTAAATGGATCTTACTTAACAAGCTCCTTATATGATGAATTAAAAAGAAGAGAGGCACTATGGATATCAGGGAAATAATAGCCAAAATAGGCGCTGCATGTTTAGCATGCTTAGCTATACTAGCATTATATGTGCTAATAGTGATATGGTCTATTTTGATACATAAAATAGTTTAAGAGAATAGAAGTAAAAGAAACTTGATTAAACAAACATGAGAGGTTGGCGAAAGGATAAACGCGCTATGCACTCCTAGCTAGTGAGTCGTGGAGAATAGGATTAAAGTACGAGACTCTTACAGGTTCGAATCCTGTACCTCTCTCAACCATTAAGGAAGGGGCTTCTTTGAAATAGTAGAATAGTAAGTAATCGAAACGGCTAGATGATCCTAATACCAGGATATAATTATTTACAAAATACTCTTTTAGAAGCAAAAGAAGCCCAAAGAAATTATCAAATCAATGAATAGAAAGAAAGAGAGGGCAGACGTAAAAAAGTGTGTTAAGGGTAAATGCCCTCTCAAATGCCGGAATTAAAAATCAACATTTAAAAACCAACAACATGGAATATAACTTATTAAAACTACAAGAAACAATACCGTTTAAGTGGAGGGTTCAAAGCACATATCAAAACCAAGGAGAAACATACGCTAGAATGGTACCTTATGTGGATGCTAGAGATGTTCAAGAAAAGCTTGATAGTGTAGTAGGGGCAAGTAATTGGCAAGACGAATACTACAGCGTAAAGAACACTATGTTTTGCAAGATAGGGATACTATCAAATGGAGTGTGGATATGGAAGAGCGGAGCAGGAGTACCTAGCAAGACTGAGAAGGACAAAGGTGAGGCTTCTGATTGTTTCAAAAGAGCAGGAGTAAAATGGGGAATAAACAGAGATGCCTATACAGTTGGAATCATTGTGTTACCAACAAAGAAATATGGCGATAAATATTACCCGGTAAACAACCAAGGGGGATTTCTTAAAGGACAAGATTTGTACGATACGTGTAACAAACTAGCTAAAATTGAAGAGCTGCCCACATATACAATAGAAGAAACAAATTCTCTTGACAAGCTAGCATAATGGATTGGTTTAAAATTGATATAAATGACATACCAGATGGTATTTATTATGACATGCCTATAGCTGTGTACCACGGGAATAGTACTCATTTTTCAGCGTCATCGATTAAAGAAGCTTTTAAGTCTATGGCTCATTTTAACTCATACCTAAACAAACCAAAAGAAAGACGTACACATCTTGATTTTGGAAATGCCTTTGAGCTAAGCTTGACAGACGAAAAAGAGTTTCACAGTAAGGTTGCAATATATGATGAAAAAGAACGACCGGAAACAGACAAAACTTTCAGGGCTGCCAAAAACAAGGAATGGAAAGAGCAATTTTATAAAGCGAATGAAAAAAAACTAATCATACCTGTTCATGGAAATGATAGTTTAGATGTATTAACTATACTGAAAAATAGCTTTTATCAGCACAAGACGGCAGCAACATTGGCTTCAAATTGTGATTATCAAACAACTGTTTTTTGGACTTGTCCAGATACAGGTTTAAAACTAAAAACAAGACCAGACTTCTGGAAACCATCCAACTCACAAAGAGGAGATATTATTAACGATCTAAAGACAGATAAGAACACTACTAGAGATAGCCATATAAAAAGTATAACAGATCACAATTATCCGATTCAAGCAGTAATGCAGATAGATGGACTGCATAATGCAGGACTAATTAACAGAGAAAATACGTCTTATTATTGGATATTTTGTAGTAAGCAGACTCCTTATAATACAGAAGTGTATGAGTTTGAAACCTCAGATATAAAACTGTTCACGGACGCATATAAGTTCAAGTTAGAAGAAATTAAAAGAGCTTTCGATAAAGGATTGTTTTTGTCATATGATCCAGAAAACTGCCACGGAATCAAGACTGTAGAATTCCCTTTTTATTACAAAAAGAAAATAGGAGTACTAAATAATATAGATGAATCAATTTACTAAATAATGGAATTAATAGGAAAAATAAAACATATAGGCCCAACACAAACCTTTGGAGCAAATGGTTTCCGAAAGCGTGAAGTTGTTGTGACAACAGACGAGCAATATCCACAGCATATAATGGTAGAATTCGTCCAGGATAAATGCGACTTGTTAGACAATTACAAGATAGGTGACGGGGTAAAAGTGTTAATCAATCTTCGAGGACGTGAGTGGGTAAACCCTCAGGGAGAAACCAAGTATTTTAATTCAATCCAAGGATGGAGAATTGAAGATTTCGGAACCTCACAAGCAGCGGTAGCAAATGAAGCAGCTGCTTCATTAAACAATACGGCAGATGACGATTTGCCATTTTAAAAAAAATAAGTAGTTAGTTTTTTCATGTTGAGTTGAAGGGTGGCGATAACCTCAAAGCCCTTCTTTTAAAAAAGAAATAATAATGGAGATTACACCAAAAAATATAACTGAATTACAACCAAATGAAGTATTTGTATTTGGCTCTAACCTTAATGGTAATCACGCTGGAGGTGCAGCAAAACTCGCATTAGATAAATTTGGAGCAATAAACGGTCAAGCTGTTGGGTTGGCAGGACAATCCTATGCATTTCCTACTCTTTCAAAAGAAATGAACAAAATAACACTGTCTGAATTAGAAGAATATGCGGATGATTTATTTGTTTTTGTAAAAAAGAATACTGATTTACATTTCTTAATTACAGAAGTGGGTTGCGGTATTGCAGGGTTTTCTTATGAAGAGATAGCGCCTTTATTTAAAAAGTTCGTCAATTTGAAGAATATTTCACTTCCTTTAAATTTTCTAGAAGTCATTGGGATTAAGGGGTATAAAGCTTTCGAAGAAGGAATGAAATGCCGAAACAAAGTGTATTCAGAAAATACTCTCTTTGAAGAAGATTGCGAGCCTGAGCCATGTATGTCAGGGATGCACTTTTGTCCCATGCCTCTAGATGTTTTAAATTATTACAGTCATCGACCTTCAGATATATATGCAAGAGTGGTTGCAGTTGGCAAAAGCAAAAAGCAAGGGGATAAAGTAACTACAAATAAGTTAAAAATTAAAGCTAAAATTAAATTTACAGATTTAATAAAAGCTCATTTTGAAATTGTAAAAGATAGCATTGATAAAGCGGTGTCTGGAGTTGATATAGCTAACACATCGGGAGACGGAGCACACGCTAACACATCGGGATACGGAGCACATGCTAATACATCGGGATACAAAGCACACGCTAATACATCGGGATACAAAGCACATGCTAACACATCGGGTAGATTCGCACACGCTAACACATCGGGATACGGAGCACACGCTAACACATCGGGAGACGGAGCACACGCTAACACATCGGGATACAAAGCACACGCTAACACATCGGGAGA
>NZ_JBHULX010000016.1:0-521 GCF_042684685.1 Aquimarina hainanensis
ACAGCGGATTCTTCAGATAGTTTAACAGTAACGGTAGATGGAGTTACCTATAGCGAAGGAGACGGGAATCTGGTAGACAATGGCGATAATACCTGGAGTTTAACGATTCCAGCGGGCAATGAGATCAGTCCTGACGGGACCTATGATGTAACCGCTACAGCCACGGATACAGCTGGTAATACGGCTACGGATACCACTTCCGGGGAACTGATCATCGATACAGTCGCGCCTACAGTTCCAACAGTGGTTAGTCAGACCACCAATGATACCACCCCGGTGATCACAGGTACAGCGGATTCTTCAGACAGTTTAACAGTAACGGTAGATGGGATTACCTATAGCGAAGGAGACGGAAACCTGGTAGACAATGGCGACAATACCTGGAGTTTAACAATTCCAGCGGGTAATGAGATCAGCCCTGACGGGACCTATGATGTAACGGCTACAGCCACGGATACAGCTGGTAATACGGCTACGGATACCACTTCCGGGGAATTAACAATTGATACAGTCGCGCCTAC
>NZ_JBHULX010000017.1:0-103841 GCF_042684685.1 Aquimarina hainanensis
CCGCATTTAGCGCCAGGGATGTTAATGTTTCCAGGTTGCTTACATCTACAGTTGTTGTTGATCCGTCCTCATCTACATAGGAGAACGTTCCATTTGCATTTTCTATGATGGTTGTTAAGGTGTTTAAATAAATAGATAAATCAGCATTTCCCCCATTTTCAAGCGATAATAAATTTCCGGTAAGAGTTAGTTGCTGATTATCTGTGCCATCAAATGTGATAGGAGTTCCTCCTCCGTTATCAAATGTAAAGATTCCGTCACCATTATCTATTAATTGTGCTTTATTAATGGTATAAGTGGTTCCTTCTTCATTAATATAAGTGTAAGAATCTCCATTATCAATAATGAACGTTATTGATTCAGTTGAATTGCACAAAGAAACCCAATTGGATCCATCAAATTGGAAAACACAGTTTTGATCGGTGTTAAAAACCATAGCACCTTCTAAAGGTGTTAGGGAATTCATTTGGCTGTCATTTATTCGAGTAAGTACAAAAACCTTATCGGCACTTTGTAACTCTAAAATAGAGGTAGGGTCGATAACGTTAGGATTGTCTCCTATTTTTACCTGAGCATACAATGCGCTAAAATTCAAACAAATGAGTAAGATTAGGGTAGCTTTTATTTTCATATTTGTAAGAAATTTCTTATTTTTTGAGTCCGTTTCTTTTTTACGGTTATACCATAAATTAGTTGATTGAAAATTTCATAACAGTAACTAATATAAGGATTTATTTAAATTATAAAAAACTGTTAACAAAAATACATTATTTTTTTTATTTTCCGGGGTTTTACCGATTAAATGCGCTTTTGTTGGATTAAATGCATTAATTTTAACTTTTTTTAAGTACAATATTTTTTATTCATTTTTTTTAAAAAGTTCTTTTCTAATTATAAAAAAGATGTATATTTGCAACCGCAAAGGCGGGAGTAGCTCAGTTGGTAGAGCGTCAGCCTTCCAAGCTGAATGTCGCCGGTTCGAACCCGGTCTCCCGCTCTAAAAAAATCTCATCAATATTGATGAGATTTTTTTTTATTCCTTAAAATATAATCATTTTAATTTAAAATCAATTATATAACATAATATGTTGATGAAAAAAAATGAGATAAGTAGAATGTGTGTGATTATATAAGACTTCGTTATTTAATTGTAAGCCGTACTTCTTGTCTTTTGATAATTGGTTATTCATAAATTTACATATTCTTTTATATTGGAGAAAAAGGAGGGTAGAGGAGAACTTGTCTTTTTTAACAAGGATATGATTTAGTCTTTTGATATATTCTGAAAAAAAGAATAATTGAAATAGGCAAGGGATATGCTATATGAGCTAATTTAATATATTTACTAAATAAATTTAGAAATAGATAATGGCGAATAAAATTTTGACTAACTATGAAGAGGTTTTGCAAAAAACAGATTCGCAAAAGATCTTACTAGCGATCTTGTTAATTGGTTTAGGAGTTTATAGTCCTGTGTTCCTGGGGTCACAGTTTCTTACATATGATGATAACTGGTATATTTATGAAAATAAAAATGTGATTGACTTATCATGGAGTTCTATAGTAAATATATTTACAACTCTCCAAGGAGGGCAATATTCTCCATTAGGAGAAGTGTATCACGCTATTTTGTATTCTATTTTTGGTAAAAATGCAACAGCTTTTAAGATTTGTGCTTTATTAGTACATCTTGTTAATGTTACTTTGTTGTTTAAAGTTTTTAACGGGCTTTTTGAAGATAAAGTATTAGTATCTTTCGTAGCTTTGGTTTTTGCGATTCATCCTATGCAGGTAGAGACTATCGGTTGGATTTCTGTGATTTTCAGAAATGCTGTTTTTTTTATGTTTCTTGGGTATTGGTTCTATATAAGATATCTGGAAAATAATTGTAAGAAAAGTAATTTAATTCCTGTTATTGTTTGTTTTGTATTAGCTCTTTTTACTAAAGAGCAGGCTGTATTATTTCCTGTAGGGCTGTTTTTGATAAGCCTTATTAAATTAGAAACAATTAATGTCAAAAGATTCTGGGTAGAAATGGTGTTTTGGGCAATACTTACCATGATATTCGGCTTAGTGACTATAGAGATAACCAAAACAGGAGGTCCTAGTATTGTTAATAGGAGTGTGTCTTTGTATGATAAAGTAGGGTTGTTATCTAAAACAATACTATCCTATTTTTATAATTTCTTATTTCCTTTTAAATTGTCTTTTTCTTATCCGTATCCATTAGAGGGGAATTCTCCTTCTGTTTTTAATATGTTTTTTTCTTTAGGAGTGTTATTGTTAGGAGGGTATCTGTCTCTTAAGAATAAATTATTTAGATTCGGTTTCTTGTGGAGTTTTGGTTTTTTAAGTCTTGGGCTGGCATTTGCTTTTTTTCATTTAAGAGATTCTTTTATGGCGGATCGTTATGCATATGTAGCTATAATAGGTTTTGCGTTTTTGCTGTATTTGATTTTAAAGCACATTAAGAAATTGCTGGGGAATAATAAGTCATTGTTTTTTATTTTAGTATTAGGGTTTTTGATTACTTTCTCTATTCAGTCTTTTAATAGAGTACCAGTTTTTAAAAACTCTAAAAGTGTTTGGACTCAGGCTGTAGAGGCAAATCCTAATAATCAATATGCATACAATAGTTTGGGGTTTTATTATAGAACTCAAAAAAAATTAGATACGGCTTTGGTGTTGTATAAACGAGCAATAAAAATTAAACCAGAGTATTTAGCTCATAGTAATATTGGAAAAATTTATTTTAGTAGAAAGCAATATGATAGCGCTTTGTATCATGTATCCCAAGCTATCTTTTTAAACCCATCTTATCAGAGAGCTTATGAGAATAGGGCAGCTATTTATTATAAGTTGAAACAAAAAGATTCTTTATTGGCGGATTTGAATAAGATTTTATTCTTGGATCCAGATAATATAAAGTACCTTAAAGAGAGAGCTAAGATTTCTTTCGAAAAGAAGAAGTATAAGGAAACGATCCTTGATATGGAGAAAATACTGAAATACGATAAAGCAAATGATTATGCATATTATCTGATTGGTCATTCGAATATGGCGATAAAAAATTATGTCGATGCTAATACCTATTTAGATGAGGCTATTAGGTTGAAAAAAAATAAACCAAACTATTATTATATTCGGTCATTGTGCCGGGTTAATGTCAAAAACTATAAAGGCGCATTAGAAGATGCGATGAAAGCAAAAAAAATGGGAATGAAAATAAGTCATGAGTACTTGATGGCATTACGTCAACAGTTGAAAAAATCAAATGAATAAGTAAAATTTACAAATGAGAATCAATACACTGTCAATAGTTATCCCTTGTTTTAATGAACAAGATAATATCAAAATCCTGTTTGAAGAATTGAAAAAGGTGTTGAATGATTTTGATTTTGTGGTAGAAATGATATTTGTTGATGATGGAAGTAAGGATGGTACGTTTGGAGAAATTGAAAAAATAGCCGATGTAGATAATCGTGTTATGGGGATTTCGTTTTCCAGAAATTTTGGTCATCAGATAGCCTTGTTGGCAGGAATGGAAAAAGCAAAGGGAGATGCAGTTGTAACAATGGATGGCGATTTGCAGCATCCGCCAGAGGTAATCCCTGAGATGATTCAACAATACAATCAGGGGTATGATATTGTGAATACCAAGAGAATTGATGGGGTTTCTACTTCTCTTTTTAAGAGGAAAACATCAAAATGGTTTTATGCTCTGATTAATAAGTTGTCTGATGTACGAGTAGAACCCAATAGTGCAGACTTTAGATTAATGAGTAGGGAAACAGTAGATGCGTTTTTGAAAATAAAAGAACAAGACCGTTTTACCCGAGGACTTATAAGCTGGATTGGATTTAAACAGACGTTTGTAGCGTATACTTCACAACCCAGGTATTCTGGGAAGACTTCATATACCTTAAAAAAAATGCTTGTTTTGGCAGTCAACGGGATAACGAGTATGTCATCAAAACCATTGCGAATATCCCTCTACTTAGGATTATTGTTTTTTGTTACCGGAATCGTATATTCGATTTTTATTTTGTACAATTTTTTTAAGGGAGTTAATGTCGAAGGATGGACCTCTATTCTTATAACTATTCTTATTCTGGGAGGAGTTCAGCTATTTATAATGTCTATAATTGGAGAGTATGTTTCTCGCATATTTAATGAGACAAAAGCCAGACCTCTCTATTTGGTAAAAAAAGAGACCGGTCAAAAGAGTTAATGTGTACTATATAAGCTTAGTGTTGCAAAGGAAAGCTTTCTTCCAATGTAGTTTCTGAAAAATAATGAATCTATTCTAAATAATAATTTAACCAGCCCTTTACCTCCTATGTTTAGAAAAGGAAAAGCATCCGGGTTATAAAACAAAATATATGAGAGAAGTCCTGGGTATATTTGATCTTTTAGAGTGTATCCGTTTTTTAGAAACATTTGATTCAGATCTTTTAAGATAAAAGCCTTTTCGGTTTCCTGATCAAATAGCTCATTTTTTTTGTAGATGCGTTCCCGGATTTTTCTAAAGATAATATTATTGTGTGTTGGTTCTAAGAGGATAAAGGAACCGCCTTCTTTTAGGTTGTTTTTTAGGTTTTCGACTACTTGTTCACACATAGATGGAACATGATGAAGCCCTCCAATGATAATAATGATATCAAATTTTTTGTCACTCTTAAAGGTAGAGATATCCTGAACATATACATGTAAAGCTGGATTTTTTTCTTTGACTTTTTTTATTAATACAGAGCTATAATCAAAGCCTTCATACGATCCCAGATTACCAATGTTTTCTTCGAGTATAGATTTTCCTTCAGAGTATCCACACATGGGCTCCAGAACAGATAATTGCTGGTTTTTTAGATGTTTTTTGTTTTTAAAGAAAAAATGCCACATTAATTTCTTTAGGCACAAATGATTTGTTGCTCTTCGGGCATTGTAATATTTTTCAGAAATATTTTCAAAATGTTCTCTTTGCTGTTCTATTAAGTCACTCATGGGGGTGAATTACAATTTTGATGTAAGGTATAAAAATAATGGTTTTCTTAAAATATAGATAATCCGGTTAAGGTTGTTAGCCGTTCCAGTGCATACATTCCTAATTCCGAGTTTCCTTTAGGGTTTAGAGGAGGGCTCCATACAGCAACAGTGTATTGTCCTGGGTGTATAGCGACAATACCCCCGCCGACACCACTTTTACCAGGTAAACCGACTCTAAAGCTAAACTCTCCGGCTTCGTCATAAAAACCACAAGTTTGCATGATGGCATTAATTCTTTTTATTTTACTGGGAGGTATGAGTGCTATTGAAGTAGTTGGTTTCTTGCCTTCATTTGCATAGATAGCAAAGGCAGAAGAAAGTTCTTTGCAAGACATCTCTATAGCACATTGATAGGTGTAAAAATCCAAAACCTCCTCGATATCATTTTCGATATTTCCGAAAGACTTCATAAGATTCAATAAGGAAGCATTTCTGTAACTGTGTTTTTTTTCAGATTCAAAAACATCATTGTCAATATTGATAGTAGGAATATTGCTGATCCCACTAATAAAAGCGAGGAGTTCTTCTTTAGGGTGCTTTAATTTGGATAGTAATATATCAGAAATGACGAGTGCTCCGGCATTTATAAAAGGATTTCTGGGGATTCCTTCTTCGTGCTCTAGTTGTACGAGAGAATTAAATGGATCTCCCGATGGTTCTACATCCAATCTTTTGAAAATATCATCGCCGATTAACGACATAGCCAGGCTGAGAGAGAATACTTTAGAAATACTTTGAATAGAGAATTTTTCTTCATGACTTCCAATGTGATAGTGTCCGGATTTTAGACAATATAAATGCATGGCAAATTTGTCTTTAGGAACTTTTTCTAATTCAGGGATGTATGAGGCTACTTTTCCTATTGCTTTTTGATAAGGGAGTTCAGACTGAATCTGGTGTAAGATATTTTGGTATTCCATGACGGTTAGTTAAGGTTGGCAAAAGAGCTTCCAGAAGGTACTTCATAAGGTTTTTTATGTTGCTCAAAAACTCTAGCAGATAAAGCACCTTTTAGTAAGATATCATTATTAGAAAGTTCTAACCAGCTGCCTTCTCTTAATCCGATTACAGGTTGGGAGTTAAGTGTGTGGAACTCTTTGATTCTGGTTTCTCTGGTTTCTCCTTTATGGGTAGAGGTAGGATCTGGGTCTAAGTAATGTGGATTAATATTAAACGGGAGAATACCGATAGTTTTAAAGCCGGGAGGGTAGATAATAGGCATGTCATTAGTGGTTTTCATATCGAGACCGCAAATATTACTTCCAGCACTGGTTCCTAAATAAGGAGTTCCGGCTTCTATGACCTCCTTTAAAACGGTTAATAAATCATTTTTATATAATTGACTAACAAGAAGGAAGGTGTTTCCTCCTCCGGTAAAAATACCTTTAGCGTCTTTGATAGCTTTGATCGGATCAGCAAAAGAATGAATTCCTTTGAGAGCTATGTTTATTTTTTGAAATGCCTGTTGTGCTATCTGAGTATACTCATCATGAGAGATCCCATTGGGCTTTGCATAGGGGATAAAGAGAACTTCATTTGTGTTAGAAAATAAGTTTGCTAGGTCATTGAGAATGTATTCCAGATAACCGCTTCCATGTATGGTTGAAGTACTGGCGATGATGCATTTTTTCATATGATTATAATTGTGCTTTACTGGTTGTATGTATTTCTAATTGGAATTGCCATCAGCGTTTTTTGAAGGAGATTTTATATTGTTACTCAGATATGCGTCTCCTTTTTTTAAACAAGCTAATGTAAATTATTTTTAGAAAACTTAAGGGAGAAATGATAGGTGTATTTTGGAATACTCTTTGAAGTTATCATGATGTTAGTTTCTCGGAGTGTCACACAATGTGTTTTAGGTAGTCTTTGGGGTGTATAATTAGTTATGGGAGAAAAATATTTTTTTAGCGCTTTGGAGAAGAATCAGCAACTCTTGTGTTGCTTTTTTTTGATCATTATTCCTTCTGTCATATTGGGGCAAGATGTAAAAATGATACAAGGAAAAGTGGAAGGGGATGCGATTCAGGGATATGCTATTAATATTGTTAATTATACCCAGCAGAAAGGTACGACAAATGACGAACTGGGTTTTTTTGAAATTCCTGTAAAAGTTAATGATTCGGTAGTGTTTTCTTCTGTTCAGTATAATGAATATGTGTGGGTGGTAAAAAAAGAAGATCTTGATAAAGAGCTTGTGGTGATTCCATTAATATCTGCTGTTACAATGCTGAATGAAGTAAATATAAGAGATACAGAATTAACAGGCTTTTTGGGAAAAGATTCAAAAGAAATACAAGTGAACCCCTATGTGAGTAACAGAACGCTTGGGCTTCCGTTTTTAGATTTGGAACCATTGCCCAAAGTGGATAGGGTACTGTTTACAGCTAAATCAGGGATATTAGATTATCCTATCAATCTGTTAAACGGAACAATTAAAAGGCTAAAGAAGCATAAAAATATTCATGAAAAAAGGAGTTTAGTCTCCAAAGGTGAAAAAATTATGGATCCGGTATTTTTTACAGAAACTTTGGGGATTCCTCAAGAATTAGTAACTGATTTTGTGTATTATTGCGAAGAAGATGCAAAGTTTAAGCAATTGATAAGGATAGGTGACCTTTTAGTGTTGATGGATTTTTATCAGAAAAAAGCAAAACAATATAAAGAGCATAAGCAGTTGGATTAGGTGTTTTTAAAGGCTTGTCTTCATAGAAAAAAGTTAATAAGAATTACAGATATTGTTCCATAAGAAAGATGAAAAAAAAAGCATTATTAGGTTTGGTCATGATGGTAATTGTAGTGAGTTCATTTACTACATTACATAAGTTTTATGTAAGTGTTACTCAGATAGAGTATAAAGAGGAAGAAAAATCGTTACAGGTTATATCCAGGGTTTTTATAGATGATTTGGAGAAGGTAATGCGAGAACGATATGATGAATCTCTTACGTTTCTGCCAGAGGGGGAAGATCCTATGGTTGTATCGTATTTAGAGTCGTATTTCAGGCAAAAACTAATAATTAGGGTAAATGGAGAAGAGGTGAGTTGTTCTTTTTTAGGGAAAGAATATGAAAATGATCTGGTTCTCTGTTATTTCGAAGTTTTGGGAGTGTCAGGGCTGGATGAGATAGAGGTGACCAATCAAGCCTTGATGGATGTGTTTGAAGAACAACAAAATATTATTCACATAAAAAAAGGGAAAGAGCGAAAAAGTTTAATATTGGAGAAAGAACGAGAAAGTGGACTTGTTAAATTTTAGTAAATAAATCATCAATTCTTTAAAAAATAAATTATTTTGCGCTTTTATAGTTAACGCAATGTCAATCAAAATGAAAAAATTATTATTTGTATTTTCTGTTGCTTTCTGGGGTTCTGGAGTTGTGTCATATGCACAAGAACAAAAAGCAGAAACTCGTGAGTTAGGGCATATTAATGAAAATAAATTTAGACAGCTGTATCAGGAGTTTTCAACTCCAAATATGTATCGTACAGCTTCTGGGGCTCCTGGTTCTGCGTATTATCAGCAACAAGCTGATTATATCATGGATATAGAACTGGATGATGAAAATAAAAAGCTAACAGGTAAGGAAACAATTACTTATACAAACAATTCTCCTGATGTTTTAGAATTTTTATGGGTTCAGTTGGATCAAAATATGAGAGCTAAAGATTCTAAAACTCCATTAATACAAAATGATCCTATGGGGATAGGAGATACCCCAGATCAGTTTGTTAAAAAATATTTCAAAGAGCCTTTTGATGGAGGGTTTAATATTACTGCTGTAAAAGATCAAAATGGAAAGGCATTAAAGTATACGATTAATCAGACAATGATGCGTGTAGAAATGCCTCAACACCTAAAGTCAGGAGCAAGTTTTACTTTCTCGATAGATTGGTGGTATAATATTAATAATCATGTAGATGGAAGAGGGAGATCTGGTTATGAAGAATTTGAGGATGGAAATAGAGCTTATGTAATCGCTCAGTTTTACCCGAGAATGGCAGTATATAATGATGTAGAAGGATGGCAGAACTCTCAGTTCTGGGGACGAGGAGAATTTGCATTACCTTTTGGTAATTTTGAAGTAAATATCACAACGCCGGATGATCATATTCTAGATGGTACCGGAGTACTTACCAACCGTAAGGAAGTGTATACTAAAGAGATGTTAAAAAGATATGAGAAAGCTAAGAAATCATATGATAAACCTGTGATTATTGTATCTCAAAAAGAAGCTGAAGAGAATTCAAAAACATTTTCTAAAGGGAAGAAAACATGGAAATTAAAAGCAGAGAATGTTAGAGATTTTGGTTTTGCAACTTCCAGACGATTTATCTGGGATATGATGGCTGTAAAAGTTGGAGGAAAAGATGTGATGGCTGTTTCTATGTACCCTAAGGAAGGGAATCCATTGTGGGAAGAATGGTCGACAATTGCTGTTGCGAGTACTTTGAAATCTTATAGTAGAATGACATTTGATTATCCATATCATAAGGCAATTTCTGTACATGCAAAAAATCAAGGTATGGAGTATCCTATGATCTGTTGGAACTGGGGAAGACCAGATGAAGATGGTAAATATACTGACCGGGTTAAGTTCGGAATGATCAGTGTTATTATACATGAAGTGGGACATAACTTTTTTCCTATGATTGTCAATAGTGATGAGCGTCAGTGGACATGGATGGATGAAGGGCTAAATACTTTTGTACAATACGTAGCAGAACAAGATTTTGGAGAATGGTATCCACAAGCTTTAAAACCATTAAAAAAATATCCATCGCGTAGAGGACCAGCAGAAAAAATAGTGCCTTACATGAGTGGGGATCAGAGTTTTATTTCTCCTATCATGACACAATCGAACAATATTTATCAGTTTGGATCTAATGCATATTCAAAACCTGCTACCGGATTGAATATTCTTAGAGAGACAATTATGGGAAGAGATTTGTTTGATTATGCATTTAGGACTTATTCCCAGAGATGGATGTTTAAGCATCCAACACCAGAAGATTTTTTCCGTACGATGGAAGATGCTTCTGCAGTTGATTTAGATTGGTTCTGGAGAGGCTGGTTTTACACTACAGATTATACAGATATAGGAGTAAAAGATGTGAAAAAGTATTATGTGTCTTCTTCTATAAATGATAGAGCAAAAGCATTTATAGAGAGCAGAGGAATTAAAGAAAGTGATTTAGGACCTAGAGTGTATTTGGTAGAAGAAGGAGCTAATGATTACAAAGAAGAATATAAAGAGAAAAGTTCTATAGAAACCTCTAAATCATTAAAAGAATATATGATGGATAATTTCTCTGCTACAGAAAGAACAGCATTAAAAAATCCGAAGTATTTTTATGAAGTTACATTCGAGAAACCAGGAGGGTTGGTGATGCCATTAATTGTAGAATATAGTTATAAAGATGGGACATCAGAAACAATTAAATACCCTGCACAAGTTTGGAGAAAAAATGATTTGGAAGTTAAAAAATCAATTGCTTCAGATAAGGAAATAGTGAAGATAACTGTGGATCCTAAAAACGAAACAGCAGATATTGATACGTCTAATAACAATTGGCCAAAAGGAGCTGCTCCAATAAATAAGTTTGATCAGTTCAAGAAACGAAGTCAGAAACAATAAAAAAACAATATTCAATATATAAAAATAAGGCCAACTCTCGTAGTTGGCTTTTTTATGGAGTTTATTGTCCTTATATTTGCAACTAGTTATGACAGTACTTCCTTTATTTATTAGTGGTCCAGAAATTGCCTTTATCGTTTTTGTTTTGGTAATGGTTTTTGGTGCAGATAAAATACCTGAAATCGCTAGAGGTTTAGGGAAAGGAATGCGTGTCGTAAAAGATGCTACCAATGATATTAAATCAGAAATTACCAAAAGTGCAGAACGCCATGGGATTGATCAAGAAATCACTTCTATAACATCTGATGTTAAAGAAGGAATCAATCAGGTAAAAGATGATATCGAAGAGTTTTCCGGTTCTGTAAAAAGAAAGCTCTAATTCTTCTCTTATTAGAAAATTTTATTCTTTTTTTTAAAAAAAACAAATATTTTTTCAAGTCTCAAATTCCTTTGTTTTTAAGGGGTTTTGTGAGTTTTTATAGTATTATGCAGGCATAATATCGAGTTTTTGTTTGTGTATTTGATACTTTATCTTTTATTTTATTGAGAAATATTTAATATATTTCACTTATAATTGCGCAATTATCAAATATAGTAACATTAAATTAAATTTTTATTAATAGAAGTTTCACACAAACTCAAACTTAATTTAAAATGAAAAAAACACCTTTTATTATAATTTGTTTATTCTTAATCTTTTCCTGTACAAAGGAAGAATCTAATGATATAATCACTTCTGAAACAGAAGAACAAACAGAAGAAAAATTATTATCAATCAAAGAAGTTAATGCCTATATCGCAAAAGAACTAAAAACACATGGAGATGTTAATTGGACAGAAGCACCTGCTCATGTTTTATGGAGTGCTGTATTCCATGGGGATAAAGTTCTTAGTGTAGGGTATGGAGAAGAAGGACAAAGTTTTTCTGAAGTAAAATCTCCTGCACTGAATCAGATAAAGAAAGATATTTATAACGTTATTTATCAGCATGAAGGAGTTGAAAAATCTCAACTCAAAATGCATGAAGATAAAATATTGAATGTTATAGACGTCAAGGTAACTTCTCTGGAAACTATTGTAGCATTAAAAAAAGAAGATCATATCCGTTATTTAGAACCTATAGGATATGCTTCTTACTTAAAACAGGAAACTCAAAAATCGAGTTTTGGATGTAGAAAAGATAATGAAACAATCAATAGTAACGATTATAGAGTGATAACTCCGGCAGCTTGGGTTCCTTGGAGTTATGATAAGCATAATATTTCGCAAGCCTGGAATCATAGTACAGGAGCAGGAATTACTGTAGGAGTTATAGATACCGGAATCTCTCCTAATCAGAATTTATTGGGCTCAGGGTTCAATGATGGAGCATCTAGCGGCAGAACAATCAGTAAGTATGGAACATTTATAGATGGTGCTTTCTGGTGGTCTACAAATGTAGATGGACCAAACGATAAATGTGGGCATGGAACATCGATGGCATCTGCAATCGCATCTCCTCGTAATTCGAGTAATATGCCGGTAGGAGTTGCTTATAACTGTAATTTGGTTTCGTATAGAGGGACAGAAGATGTATTATTAAATGATTATCACGAACGAAAAGGAGTAAGTGATGCGTTGACCGCTTTGGGTAATAAAAGCGATGTAAAAATCATTTCTATGTCGATTGGATATCCCTGGTCTATTGGAAATGTTAAAGATGCTGTTAGGTATGCATACAGTAAAGGAAAACTTATCATCGCAGCAGGAGGGACATCTACTAGTTTTACTAATTGGTTTGGGGTTATTTTTCCTGCAAATATGAGTGAAACAGTAGCTGTAACAGGAATAAAAGATAATGGATACAATCGATGTGATGTGTGCCATGATGGAAATGAAATTGATTTTACAATAGTGATGCAGCGTGCAGCTAATACAAGTAGAACAATTCCTGTACTTGGGTTTAATAATGGAACCAGAAAATACTCTTCGGGCTCCTCAATTGCTACTGCGGCTACCGCAGGAATAGCAGCATTAGTATGGGCTAGAAACCCTGGGATGACTAGAGCACAGGTGCTTACAAAATTGAAAAAAGCAGGGGAATTTTATCCAAATAAAAACGGAGATTTTGGATATGGGAATATAGACGCTTTAAAAGCAGTGCAGTAAGCATTGAATAAATGTCTAATAGTTAATTAATGCCATAGCGAATCGTTTTGATTTGCTATGGTCTTTTTGTTACAAAACCCTGCTTATTGTAAGACCGTCTCGGATTGGAAGTAAAACGGTTTCTACTCTGGGGTCTTCCTTTAGGAGTTTATTGTAGGTAAGAAGAGCTGCGGTAGATTCATCTTCTTTTTTTAGGGGTTTGGTGACCTTACCACTCCATAATACATTGTCTGATAAGATAACTCCTCCTTTTTTCATTTTGTCTATAATAAGATCGAAGTAATTAGGGTAATTAGGCTTGTCTGCATCAATAAAAACCAAGTCAAAAGAAATGTCTATGGTTGGGATTATATCCAACGCATTTCCTACGTGCTGATGTATTTGTTGTCCGAATGGAGAAAGGTCAAAGTATTTTCGTTGAAAATCTTGTAACTCCTCATTGATATCAATCGTATGAAGTTCTCCTTTAGATTGCATCCCTTCTGCAAGACAAAGAGCAGAATAGCCAGTATAGGTGCCGATTTCCAGAATGTTTTCCGGTCGAATTAATTTAGAAAGTATACTGAGTACCCTTCCCTGATAATGCCCGCTGAGCATTCTGGGTTGCAATACTTTTTGGTAGGTCTCTCTATTGAGTTGTCGTAGTAATTCGGGTTCGGATTCTGTATGATGAACTACATAATCATCTAAATCTTCGGGGATAAAATGCATGTCGTATACTTTTGAGCAAAAATATTCTTTTTATTAATAAGATGCATAGGAACTTTTGTTAATAAAGAAGTGTAAAGTTTTGGGCGAGGATGGACCAGATCCCAGATTCCTCATCTTTTTAAGAAGGTGTAAGGAGAAAGAAATCATAGGAAGATAAATTGTCAATTGCAAAAAATGAAAAAAACTCGAATAATCTATCAGAAGCAGAAATACAATTTGTAACGAATGCGTATTTTTGAGAAAAAGATAGTAATCAATATGCAATTTAAAAATACCAAAGCTTTTGCACAGCAGTTAGATTCAGAGGATGCATTACGTTCTTATAGAGAATCGTTTGTTTTTCCAAAAGTTAATGGAAAAGATGTTATTTATTTTACAGGAAATTCCTTGGGATTACAACCCAAAAGTGCACAAACGTATGTAGATGATGTGATGAAGGATTGGAGAGAATTGGCTGTTGAAGGACATTTTTATGCCCAAAAACCTTGGTGGGATTATCATGAACGCCTTGCTAAACCATTGGCTAAAATTGTAGGGGCAAAACCGGAAGAAGTAACGGTAATGAATACATTAACGGTTAATTTGCATCTTTTGATGGTGTCTTTTTATCGTCCTAAGGGGAATAGATATAAGATTATTTGCGAAGAGAAAGCATTTCCAAGCGATCAATATATGCTACAGAGTCAGGTGAGATTCCATGGCTATGACCCAAAGGAGGCAATTGTAGAAATCAAAAAAAGAGAAGGAGAGCATAATTTTAGGCAGGAAGATGTTCTCAATGTTATAAAAGAAGTAGGAGATGCCTGCGCATTAGTGCTTCTAGGAGGGGTTAATTATTATACCGGGCAGGTTTTTGATATGAAGACAATTACAAAAGTAGGACATGAAGTAGGAGCTTTTGTAGGATGGGATTTGGCACATGCAGCAGGGAATATTTCTTTAGAATTACACGATTGGGATGTAGACTTTGCAGCCTGGTGTAGTTATAAATATATGAATAGTGGTCCTGGAAATGCTTCGGGATGTTTTATTCATGAACGATTTCACGGAAAAAAAGATATTCCGCGTTTTGAAGGTTGGTGGGGTACAGAAAAAGAAACAAGATTTATGATGAATCCTGAATTTGTACCTATGCCGAATGCTGATGCATGGCAATTAAGTAATGCTCCTATTCTGGCTATGGCGCCTTACTTAGCCTCTTTAGAAATGTTTGAAGAAGTAGGAATGGAAGCATTAATACAAAAACGAAATAAAATAGTCGCATATCTGGAGTTTGTATTGAAGGATATAGATACTCAGGTGTCAAGTGAATTCGAAATTATTACTCCGGTAAGCCAGGAAGAAAGAGGAACACAAATCTCTGTGTTTCTTCATGGCGAAGGAAGAAAATTATTCGAGTATCTTATGAAAAATGGAGTTATTACTGATTGGAGAGAGCCGAATGTGATTCGGTTAGCACCTGCGCCATTTTATTCTTCTTATGAAGATATGTATGAATTTGGTCAAATTCTAAAAAAAGGAATCTTAGAAAAAAAGAAATAAAGACAAAGCATCTCCTCTCGGAGATGCTTTTTTAGTCCAATCAATTATATATTACTCTACAATAAGCGTGTATTGAGGAGTTTTGTTTAAAGGGCAAAAGTAGCTGTAAGTTCCTTTCTTAAGAGAAACTTTCTTGGTACTACCTGTCGTTCCTTCTGTAACTACTTTTTTTACATACGCTTCTTTGATGTGGTTTTTAGGATTAGAAGCATCTGCTCCTTCTGGTATAAGAACAAATCCTACGTCAGTTCCTGCGTTGTGATTTGCGATATTGAAGATGTATTCTCCTTCTGATAAAGTTAATTGTTTTTGAGTGAATTCACCTTTTGTTTGCTCGAGAGTAACTGTTTTAACATCTTGAGCTGATGCTGTAAATGTAATCGCTAAAACGAATGTAAATAATGTAATAATCTTTTTCATAAGTAAAGTGTATTTGTTGTTTAGTTGGGAAGGGAATATTCCCTCCCCGGTAAGTATGTATTGTTAATTTTTAGTATTAAACAGTTTCCAAAGGTTGTGCTAATGGAAAGTCTACAGGAACCTGAGTAGTACTGTGGATATAGTTAGAAATTGTCTTATCTCCTACTAATACGATAGTATCTATTAAATTTCCTTTAGAGTATCCTGCATTGAAGAAGTTTTCCACAACATTCTGATCAGCTCTTCCTCTGTTTTCAGTAACGTTTTTAGCTAGTTTAGCTAAAGCGTCTAATTTATTGTCAAAAGAAGCTTTTCCTTCTCTTAATTCTAGTATTTGTTGATCGTCAAATCCATTCATCTTTCCAATAGCAGTATGGGCAGATAAACAGTATATACAGTTGTTAACTTGGCTTACTGCTAAGTTTACAACTTCTTTTTCTTTTGCAGAAAGAGAAGTTTTTGCATTGGCAAAATTAAGGTAGTTTTCTAAGGCCGTGTTACTGTGTGCATAGGTAGCATATAAATTAGGAACAAACCCTAGTGCTTTATTTAAATTGTCAAAAATAGCTTGATTGTTTTCTGATACTTCTTCTCTAGTAGGAACATTAAATGTGCTCATAATATTAATATTTTAATTAATTAAATTGTTGTTATAATTTGATGGTACAAAGATGCAACATCAATAGGCACAAGGGAATGGTAGTTTTTCCCTATGAAATGTCAATTATTCCTATGGATAAAAAAACTCCGATTTTTCGGAGTTTTTTGTTTTTATAATCAAATTGCAAAAAGAAGCTGAAAGTTTATGAGGATTTAAAAGAAGGAAACATCTTTTCTTTTTATCCATAATAGTATTGCGCTTAGTATAAATGTGATAATGGCTGTAAAGAAAAGAAGACCACCGTCATTGTTTATTTCAATCCCCAGCTTAGTCAAATGTATGAGAATTGCCCCACCGATTATTCCCAGAGATAAAGTTGCTCCGATCCATACAGTCTTAGGGATAAGTAATAAGATCCCGGCAATAAGCTCAGCAATTCCAGTGGCAATTCTACCGTATGGTTCTAAACCTACCTTAGAAAAAATATAAACACTATCGGGGTGTCCTGTGAATTTAAATCGTAAGGTTTGGATAAGGGTAACTGCTACTATAATTCTTAATACTAATGGAAAGATCTTTTTAGTGCTACTCATTTTTTGTTTGTTATAGTTTTTAGATTAGTTAGGCATAAAACATTATGAGTTAAGTACTAGTTAATAGATACTTTGGGGAATTTGTTTGTTTTTATTCAATAAAAAAAACATGAAGTATTGTTATTCAGTGCTTTGAATAAAAACAACGAATTCCAATTCTTATAATTGTTGGTTTTTACGAGTAAAAAACAGGATTAAAATATTAAATTTTTGATAAAAAAAGAAAGACTATGTTAATTCTTTTCCAAATAATCGACAAAAGTGTCAATTTGTTCATTAGGTATTCTCTTTTTGTCTTTGTTGAAATTTTTTCTGAATTCTGAAGGAGAAAGAGAAGTTCTCTTTTTAAACATTCTACTTAGGTGAGAAGGATCATCAAACCCAATTTCATAAGCGATCTCTTTAGTGGGTTTGTCAGAGTAAATGAGTAATCTTTTGGCTTCTAGTATGATGCGGTCATGAATGATCTGCAAGGGACTCTTTTTGTATTTAGCAAATGTATTCGAAAGTGTTTTAGGAGATTTGAATAGCTTTTTTGCATAAAAAGAGACAGAATGTTCCTTTCTGAAATGAGAGTTAACCAGAACATTAAATTCACGGATCATATTTAATTGTCCGTCAAACATATGTTTAAAATTACTTTGTTGCTTTATAAGCCTGGTAGTTGTAATGATAAAACGAGCCATAAGAATACGGAGCATTTCAGCTTGTATGTTGTCAACAGTATCAAGCTCGTCAAGAAATACCTGATGTAATAATTGTAATTTATGATGTTCTTCTTTAGATAATTCTATAATGGGACTGGTCGCATTTCCATAGAAAAGAATCCCCATACAGCTAACCTCTTCATCATGATCTTTAATACAATAAAATTCTCTGTTGAATTGATATACAATAGCATTTTGACCTCCTATAAACCTAAAAAAAATAGTAGGAGTCAAAACTGCAATACTATTTTTTTTGAGTGTGGTGGCAACACCATCTATTTCTATTTCAGTAGGAGTGTCAGTTGCCCAAATAAAAGTGAAGAGTCCTATCTGCTCGGATAGGCTGTATGTTTGTAATAATTCTTCATTTGCTATTTTGAAAATAGCATTTGTAGAAAATTCATTGAATTGCTTAATCATGATTATTTTGTCGGGGAAGAGGTGTTATCATTACATTGAAATTGAATTTTTATGTATTTTTTTTATAACTATCTGTTAGTTAGTGTTTAATGGGGTGAAATTAAAAGTTTTTTCTATAAAGATAACATGTGTTTCATTGATTTTAATCATTACTACGGGATAAAAGTAACAGAAGGATAATTAATTAATAATTGTTATTTTTACAGAAGGTTTTAATGTTTGTAATTGTTCTTTTTCTTAAGGCTAATCCACCGAAAACATTAGAACTCGAATCAATATCTTTTTACGGTTCTAAAATTTTATCGGTAGGATTGAATAGTAAAGAAATTTATGCAAGCAAAAAATATCGCCATTGTTGGTAGTGGATTAGTAGGATCCTTATTAGCAATATATCTAAGAAAAAGAAATCATTCAGTTACTGTATTTGATCGGCGTCCTGATATTAGAAAAGTAGAATTTAGTGGACGTTCCATTAATTTGGCAATGTCAGTTAGAGGATGGAAAGCGTTAGAAAAGGTAGCTATTGCAGATGAAATAAAAAAGATTGCGATCCCAATGCATAAGAGAGCCATGCATGTCAATGGCAAACCTGAGTATCATCAATATTATGGAGATGAAGGGGAGGCTATTTACTCTATTTCTAGAGGGGTGCTTAATCGGGAAATGATTACGTTAGCAGAGAAAGCTGGAGTTGTTTTTAGATTTGAAGAAAAAGTCTGGGATGTCAATCTTCCAGAGGCAAAAATATATACAGGAGAAACAGAAAAAGGGGCCTGGAAAGAATATCAATATGATATGATTTTTGGATGTGATGGTGCCTTCTCCAGAGTACGTCATAAGATGCAAAGGAGATCAAGATTTGATTATTCTCAGGATTTTTTAGATGCGGGATATAAAGAATTAGAAATTCCGGCAAATCCAGATGGAACGCATCGATTGGATAAAAATTCATTACATATATGGCCTAGAGGAAAATTTATGTTGATTGCATTACCTAATTTAGATGGAAGTTTTACATGTACATTGTTTATGCCTCATGAAGGAGAAAACTCTTTTGAAACATTGACAGATGATCAGAAGGTACTGAATTTTTGGAAAAAGAATTTCCCAGATGCAATTCCTTTAATGCCGACTTTGCTAGAAGATTTTAATAAAAATCCTACCAGTGCTTTGGTGACGATGAGATGCTATCCTTGGACTTATTGGGATAAAATTGCTCTGGTAGGGGATTCAGCACATGCGATCGTACCATTTTATGGACAGGGAATGAATGCAGGTTTTGAAGATATTTCTGTATTGGACGATATTATTTCCAAAGCAGAAAATGATGATTGGCAAGCTATTTTTGAAACCTATCAGGAGTCAAGAAAAAAGAATACAGATGCTATTGCAGAGTTGTCTTATAGAAACTTTATGGAAATGAGTAGTAAGACCGCAGATCCTGATTTCTTGCTTAGAAAACAAATAGAAAAACATTTCTCGGATAAATATCCAGATAAGTGGGAACCCTTGTATTCTAATGTTACATTTAGTCATATGCCTTATGCAAAAGCATTAGAACTCGGAGATATTCAGTCTGAGATTATGGATGAAATCATGAAAGAAGCGAATATAAAGAACCGTTGGGATACAGTTGAGATAGAGCACAAAATTTTAGAGCTTCTAGCAGAAAGAGGTTAACCGATAAGCTTTTTGATCCAGGCTAGTTTTTGAGAAGTGTAAGGAGCATATTTTAGGTTTAGTTCGAAAAGGAATGTCTTGTGTAAGACACTTTTATAATGAGAAAATGCCTTAAATCCATATTCGCCGTGATAGCTTCCGATACCACTACTTCCGACTCCGCCAAAAGGAAGATTGTCTTCTATAAAATGAACCAAAGCATCGTTGATAGCACCTCCGCCAAATGATATTTCACGAAGAACTTGCTGTCGCATGTTTTTGTTTTTGGTAAAAATATAACAAGACAAAGGTTTATCCATTGTTTTTATTTTGTCTAGTACAGGAGTTAATTTTTCATAAGAAATCACAGGTAAAATAGGACCGAAAATTTCTTCTTGCATGACGAGATCATCAAAAGAAACATTGTTCATGATTGTAGGTTCTATAATTCTATTTTCTTTATCAAATTTTCCTCCCAGATATATTTTTGATTGGTCGATCATGGTAATCAGACGATCCAGATTATTTTCGTTGATAATCTGAGTATAATTTCTGTTATCGATACTGTAGGAAGCTTTCTCAATATGTTTTTTTAAAGCAACCAGTAGGGCAGCTTCCATTTTTTTCTCTACCAGGATATAATCGGGGGCAATACAGGTCTGTCCTGCATTTAGGAATTTAGCCCATACAATACGTTTTGCGGTCATATCAATATCAACTCCGGCAGTGACAATTGCGGGACTTTTTCCTCCGAGTTCCAAAATAACAGGGGTTAATTGTTTTGCAGCAGCTTCATAAATAATTTTCCCAACTTTGGTACTCCCCGTAAAAAAGATAGTATCGAATTTGACCTTAAGCAGTTCAGTAGTGTTTCGTACGCCTCCTTCTATTACTTTAAAATAAGAAGGAGGAAAGCTTTGAGTGATTATTTTTGCCAATGCAGCAGATGCATTGGCTGCAATTTCACTAGGTTTTAATACGATGGTGCAACCAGCAGATATTGCTGCAACAACAGGGGATAAGGATAATTGATAAGGATAATTCCATGCGCCAATAACCAATGCTACTCCCTTCGGTTCAGGAAGAATGTAACTTCTTCCGGGAAGATTTGTTAACCCTGTAGAGACACGTTTCTTTCTTGCCCATTTCTTTATTTTTATCAATGCCAGATCAATATCGTGATAGATAATAGCCAATTCGGTTACGTAAGTTTCGTAATCAGATTTTTTAAAATCTTTATAAATGGCTTTATAAAGTAAAGATTCGTTTGTCTTAATCGCATTTTTCAATATTTTTAATTGCTGTATTCTAAAAGAAATATCTTTTGTAGCATTCGTATTGAAAAATTGACGTTGCGAATCTATAATATTTTGATATGGCATATGAGTAACAACAGGTTTAGGTAGTTTGAGGCATGCTTATTTCTGTGTTCTGTTTCTTCTCCAGGGCTAATTGTTTTTGCATTTGTTTTACCGTTAGTGTACTTCCATCATGACTCCATCCTGGAGGACCAAAAATATACATAAATTTATGATACCAATTTTTAGACTTTTTAGTGTCATTCCAAATATCTTTATACTCATGTGTGAGAATTACCCATGGGTTATATGAGTTTGGTGGGTGTGTAACACCGTATTGTACTTCAATGGTGTCATCTAATTCTTTCCAGGTGCCAAATATTTTGTCAAATATATTGAGAAACCCTCCGTGATTCTTATCCATATACTCTATGTTTTTGGCATGGTGTACCTGATGCATAGTGTGGGTGTTAAATATTTTATCGATAAATCCTAGTTTAGGGATATAGACAGAGTGAAGTTGGAATTGCCATAAGGCTTCTATACCTAAACATACCACAAGCATTTCCGGGGGGAATCCAATGGCAGGAATCCACATGTAGAATAAAGGTTTGTATAAGATGGTAAACCACCCATTGCGTACTGCTGTTCCCAGGTTAAAGTTATCAGAAGAGTGATGTACAATATGTGCAGCCCATAGGAACCGAACCATGTGATTCTGACGGTGAAACCAATAATAGGTAAAATCATCCAGTAACTGGCATATGATCCAAACATACCAGGCATAGCTAAAAGATTCCCATCCCATTATATTTGTTCGTACTCCATCTACCAGAGGATTGAAAACCTCATAAACATAATTAAATATTACAATAGCAGAAATCGTTTTGATTAAAGGAGCAATAATAGCAGAGCCTATTCCCATAGTCAAGCTAGAAGCCAAGTCTTTCCATTCATATAGGTTTTTATCTCCATGAGTTTTGCTGTAGGTAAGCTCAACTAGAATGAGTCCCAAAAAGCAAGGAACACCATATACGAGGGGGTTCGTAAAATCCATCTTTTTTTGTTTTTGTTGTATTTTTTGGAATATAGGGAGAATTTTATAAAAGAAAAGGAGAAATGGTAAGGAATCATAAAAAATACTTATAAATAAGTATGATTTTTGCCTGATGGGTGGAATTTAACTGTTCTGAGATTCATTTCAGAATTAGATTTTATTGCTAAAAAGATCTTGCTGTTTGTATCAATACAGGATATTATAACGACGCTATTTTCTAAGACCAGAAAATAGCGTCATAAGTTTTAATAAGAGCTCGTTAGGGTTATTTTAGAGACCCTCCTAATGCTTCGAAAGCATTAAGTACATTTTTAATTGCTTTTTTTTCTGCCAGGCTGATTGTTCTTTCTTTGGTAGTTGTTTTGCCAATCAGCTGTAGTTTAGCAGATTTACTTTCAGCAACTTGTTTGATCATTTCGAAATCTTTTTCTTTTAATACCCTGTCAAACCATTCTCTCATACCTCCTTCTGTTTCGCTGGCTTTGAATTCTCCAGGATTCTCTTCTTCTATTGTGTATGTTTTGCCATCAGCAGTGATAACAATTTGTTTAATGAAAAGCCATTCTTCTTTAGAAAAATGATTAACAGAGATACCCATCCAGGGTTTTCTTTTTTCCTTTTTACCGATGTAGGTGTGTAGAAAGTTTTTAGTGCCGGATAATGTCGACGATTTATCAGAATACCATGTCACCGAATTAGAGACATCGTACTTCTTTTTCATCTTGCCGATTGCTTTTTTGAAATTTTCATTGTTATTTTCGGTTAGTTTGTCTCTTTCCAGTGCCTTTTTAGTTTCTTCTATTTCTTTCTCTACTTTTTTTAGTAATCTTTTGGCTTTTCGGGCTTCAGTAGATTTTGGATATTTTTCTATTAATGCAATCAATCTGGATTTACTTTTTTCGTATTCTAGGTTGCCATTATACTCATTAGCTTGTTCCAGAATTTGTACAGGAGTAAGTTGACAATCTGCAATTTCTTGTTTTAATGATTCATTCTCTTTTTTGAGCTTGTCGTATTCCTCCTGGGGAACACCACAGCTAAAAAAAATAAAGATACAGGAATACAATATCAGGGTAGCTTTTTTCATCATTACGGAGATTAGTTAGTTTACTGGTCTTGAATTTTAGAGATCGTAAAATTCAATTTTTATTATTAGGATATATCCTAAGATACTAAAAAAGTAATGAAGAAGAGATAGGAGAAAGAATTTTTTTTAGTGTAGTTTGTTGATTGTGTGTGGGTTTTAGGTGTGCTATGAGATTGTGAGAAAATTATAAACTGAAAGGCATTAGAGGTTCAGTCTAACTTTTATCGATCTCTTCGCTTTCTTTTAGAGGAAGAAACGTTCTTTTTTCGTTTTGGGAATTCCTTGCGTTGTCTTTTCGAAGTTTCATTCTTTGCTTCTTTTCTTCTGGGAGAGCGATGTTTCTCTTCTGAAGAAAACTCTTCAGTTCCTCCAGAGTTTTGGGTGTCGTCTCGTAGGGTTTGTAGCTCTTGTTGACTAAGGTCTCTCCATTGACCTACAGGAATGTCCAGAGAGACATTCATAATGCGAATTCGCTTTAGTTTTAAAACCTCATACCCCAAATACTCACACATTCTTCTAATCTGACGATTTAACCCCTGTGTCAGTACGATCCGAAAGTCATATTTGTTTAATTGTTCCACTGTGCATTTTCTGGTTACAGTACCCAAAATAGGAATTCCATTAGCCATTCTTTTGATAAAATCGGTACTGATTACCTTATTAACAGTGACAATATATTCTTTTTCGTGATTGTTTCTCGCACGTAATATTTTGTTGACAATATCTCCGTCACTAGTTAGAAATATCAAACCTTCGCTCGGTTTATCCAGCCGACCAATAGGGAAGATTCTTTTAGGATAATTGATATAATCGATGATATTGTCTTTTTCATTCTGAGCAGTCGTACAGACAATACCTACGGGTTTGTGAAAAGCAAGGTAGACATGCTTCTCTTTAGGTTCAGTAATAAGAGCTCCATCTACATGGATAATATCTTCCGGAGCAACTTTTGTTCCCATTTCAGGAACTTTATTATTAATAGTGACACGTCCCTGATCTATTAGCTTGTCAGCTTCCCTACGAGAGCAATATCCTACTTCGCTGAGGTATTTGTTTAATCGGACAAGTTTTTTTTCTGACATAAGCTACATAATAATAAGGTGCAAATATAAGATTAAGACACGAAAAGAGTATCATGAAAAGATTGCAAAGATAATTTATGTATTGCTATTGTGAGAATGTTCGTTTTTTAGAAAATGAAGAATCATTTCGTTCACTTCTTCAAAAAACAGGGAGTGTCCATAGTTTTGAGTGGTAATAAAGGAGACGCCTTTCCAAGACTTACTTATTTTCAAAGCTTCAGAATAAGGGGTGATATCATCATAAGCATCGTGGATTAATAATCCTGGGGTATCAATATCTTTTACATAATTTGCAATCGAAAATTCATGGCTAAAAAAGCCAAACTCTCTTTTAAAGTAAGTATTGAGTTCTTTAATGAATTTATCGGAGAGCTTCAGGGTATTTTGAAAATGTGATAGCAACCCTTGTAATTCAGAAGGAGGGGCTAAGGCAATGATTTTTTGAATAAAAGGGTAGCTGAACTTGTATTGAGAATAGAGAGTTGTCATACCTCCAATGGAGTGACCTATAATATATGTAGGTTTGTGTTTCTGTATGATGAGGTCCATACATGCTGCGTATAATGGAATGTTAAATTGCTTCCCAGAAGAATAACCATGGGCAGGGGCATCGAGGGAAAGAATAGTATAACCTTGAGCATGTAGAAGTTCTATAAGCGGTTTCCAACGATAGGTGTTACTTTCCCATCCATGTACTAACAAGATCGTTTCTTTATTGTGGTTTGGCCAGCTGTAGGATTGAATTTTGAGATCTTCTATATGGAGGATGTCATCAAAAGCCTCTTCGAGAAAGTGCTCCTGTTCAGGTAGTATTCGACCTTTTCTTGGAGTACAAAAGAACGTAAATGCTTGTACTAGTGCTTTTTGTTTGTTGAAAAAAAATAAGAGCTCTAAGTATTTTCCTACTAATAAAGGAAGGGCTTTTTTTATGTGTTTATTCATCTTCTCGATGTACCGTGTCTAAAGAAAAAGCAGGAGTACAGATTGCAATGTACTCACAGGCTTCATTAAATGGATTAGCGTATTGTATTCGGGTACCTTTTAGGATTTTTATAGATTCTCCAGCAGCTAATACTACTTTTTCGTTATCAATGGTAATTTGTTTTTTCCCTTTGATGATATAGGTGTATTCGTCAAATTCGGGTGTTTGAAAAGGCTCCTCCCAGTGAGGAGGTGCAATCATATGAGCAATGCTTATTTCTGTATTACCATCCGTAGCGTTGCCAAAATGCTCCTCGATCAATTTGCCATCTGTAGTGGGAACGACAAAAGGAGATTTTTGAATAAGAAACTTTTTAGAAGAACTCATTTGTCTTGAGGTGTTTAATTCCAGTGAATCCAGAATTGTTTTATCTTGGCAGTATCAGGAATTTGGGAAACGTCAATTTTTTTATCTGTATTAAACCTGAATTCAGAAGGTAAATCTTTTTTGTCGATAGTAAAGTATGCCTGTAGATCATCTATAAATATAACAGCGGTACTTAATGTATTATTGATCTTGGAAATTGTATACTGATCTTTTATGTCTTTGAATGTACTTTGACTTGATAATCCAGTACCCGTTTTGTAGCGAGAGTCAATTACCTGTACAGTTTGGATAGTTGAACTCGAATCGTTTTCATGCTTTGCTTCTAATATTAAAAGTTTTCTTCCTCCTTTTTCAAAAACCTCAATCTCATTAGCGGTATTGATGTATTCTGTCCGGGTCATGTTCCTTACAATAGAATCTTTCGCAAAGATAGAGTCCAGTTGGTATACTTTTATTTCATTTGTGAGAAGACCAATACGATTAGGTGAGATTTCAAAAGCAGCTTGCATTTGATTGTTTTCTTGGCAAGAACAGATGAGTAATGATGTAAAGATATATAAGAAAATTCTGTGATTCATAGTAGTGAGAAAATTTTGTAACCGCTATTTTAATAGTTTGTTTAGTACTCCCAGTGCACCTCTGATAAATGTGGCACTTGTTAGTACTTTGATAATGGCTTTTTCGGTGGTGCTGGTTCTTCTGGATCGAGATCTACTTGTTGATCTTTCAAGTTTTTCTCTTTCTTTTTTTGCAACTTCTTTTGCCTCTTCAGCTTCTGCCTGTGCTATTTTTTTATTAAGTATTTCATACGCACTCTCCCGATCTACTTCTGTATTATATTTTTTAGTGAGGCTTGATTTCTCGATCAGGTTCTTTAATTCCTTATCTGTAAGAATATCCATTCTACTCATTGGTGCTCTAAGCATGGTAGCAGCCAGGGGAGTGGGGCGTCCTTTCTCATCAAGAGCAGAGACAAGCGCTTCCCCGATTCCAAGAGAAGTTAATACTTCTTTGGTGTCGTAGTATTCAGAGATAGGGTAGTTCTCCGCAGTTAATTTGATCGCTTTTCGATCTTTGGCAGTAAATGCTCGTAATGCATGCTGTACTTTTAATCCTAGTTGCCCGAGGACACCATCAGGGACATCGGTTGGGTTTTGAGTTACAAAATACAATCCGATTCCTTTGGAACGGATAAGTTTAACGATGTTTTCTATCTGATCCATTAAGGCGTTAGAAGCTTGTTTGAATATAAGGTGTGCCTCATCCAGAAAGATGACTAATTCTGGTCGACCGCTATCTCCCTGTTCCGGAAATGTTCCATATATCTCGGCTAATAAGCTAAGCATAAAAGTAGAAAATAGTTTTGGACGATCCTGAATGTCGGTTAATCGAATTATATTAATGAGTCCTCGGCCATCATCATCAACTCTACATAAATCCTGTACCTCAAAAGAACGTTCTCCGAAAAAGATATCAGCTCCTTGTTGCTCGAGTTCTACTATTTTTCGAAGTATAGAACCTGTAGAAGCTGTAGAGATTCTACCATAGTCTTTTTCTAGTTCTTTTTTCCCTTCTCTGGTCGCATATTGCAATACTTTTTTCAGGTCTTTTAGATCTAGTAGAGGAAGTTTATTGTCATCACAATATTTGAAAATAATAGCAATTATACCGGCTTGTGTTTCTGTAACATCAAGAATTCTGGATAAAAGTACAGGGCCGAATTCGCTTACAGTAGCACGTAACCGAACACCTTCTTGCTCCGATAAGGAAAGAATTTCAACCGGAAAACTTTTGGGAGTGAATGGAATTCCTATTTTTTGATGTCGTTCATCAATTTTAGGATGTCCGGGACTCGCAGTAGCAATACCGCTGAGATCTCCTTTTATATCCATAAGCAATACAGGAATTCCTTTTTCGCTTAAGTTTTCTGCGAGCACTTGTAATGTTTTCGTCTTTCCTGTTCCGGTAGCCCCGGCAATAAGACCATGACGATTTAGGGTTTTTAAAGGGATTTTTACCTGAGCGTCAGTAATTGTTTCGTTATTGTGAATAGCGGATCCTAATGCTATAAAATCTCCTTTGGTCGTATACCCTTCAGTAATGTGGTCCAGAAAAGCTTGATTTTCACTCATAGTTGATCTAAATTTTGATAAAAATAGGAATCTTAGTTAATCTATCGAAATTATACATTGATTTTAATGAAAAAGGATATTGCTTTATTTTCGTTTTGTGTATTTCCTAAAATGAAAATTAAATAATGTGTTATATTTATAAGGTATAAAATTCGATAACAATGAGGTGGTTATTTTTAGTTGTTTTTATAGGAAGTGTTTTAGGGTGTAATCAACCTATGCAAGTTTCAGAGAGTCCAATATTTCATGTGAGTCATGAACCTAAAAAAGCAGCGGCTCCTTTTTCTGATGCAGTACAGGTAGGAAATACGTTCTTCTTGTCAGGGCAGATAGGAATGGACCATACAACGAGAAAATTGGTTAATGGAGGGATACAGACAGAAACGAAGCAAGCCCTGGAAAATATAAAAGCGGTATTGCAGCAGCATGATATGGAGATGAAAGATGTGGTGAAGTGTACCGTAATTCTTTCTGATATTAAAGACTTCTCATTGTTTAATGAAATCTATAAAACTTATTTTCCTCAAAAACCTGCACGAACAACTTTTGCTGCAAGTGGGTTGGCTGTAGGAGCTAAGATTGAAATAGAGTGTGTTGCAGTAAAATCGGAATGAAATTTATAGGGTTGTAAAAATCACTGTATTGTAGGAAGTGATTTGAATATGCTGGTTTTTTTGTAAGTAGATTGATAATTTTCAAGCTTTTATTAATTACCTTTGCGCCCTTATGCAAGAGAATGTACAAAAAATGTTAAAGGAAGGAAGTATGCTTCCTTTAATGGAGGAGTTTTATACAATTCAGGGGGAAGGGTTTTATAAAGGAACAGCAGCTTATTTTGTTAGAATTGGAGGATGTGACGTAGGTTGTCATTGGTGCGATGTTAAGGAAAGCTGGAATGCTGATTTGCACCCTCCAACCCGTACAGATATCATTGTAGACAATGCTCTTAAGTATAGTGATGTAATTGTGGTTACAGGAGGAGAGCCCTTGATTTGGGATTTAACATTGCTTACTGACGGATTGAGAGCTAAAGGTGCCAAAACACATATTGAAACCTCAGGTGCATATCCGCTGTCTGGAGATTGGGATTGGATATGTTTGTCTCCCAAAAAAGTAAAATTGCCAAAACCTGAAGTATACAAGAAAGCAAATGAACTAAAATGTATTGTATATAATAGAAGTGATTTTAAATTTGCGGAAAAGCAAGCAGCGCAAGTTTCAGATGACTGTATTTTATATTTGCAACCCGAATGGAGTAAAAGGGAGCAAATGATTCCGTACATAGTTGATTATGTTATGGATAATCCAAAATGGAAAGTGTCCTTACAAACTCATAAATATCTCAATATTCCTTAGTTTTTTACATTGAGATAACAGATTGTTGACCGTTTTTTATTGTTCCTGAGTAAGGATTGTGTGTTAATTACGGTTATAACGTATCGTTTTAAGGGTGTTTTTTTTGAAAATCAAACAAATATGTAGGTTTTTTCTTTCTTATTGTATGAGTTTTGTCTTACAGTATTGCCTTTTATCTTCTTTTTTATATAGTTATGTCGAAAAGTTAATTTTTAATTAATGTTTTTCTTGACTTATGGATGCTTATTAGTTATTTTTATATAAGTAATTTAAAATCAAGGGGCTATGAGATATCTGTACACTATTTTCGGATTAAATTTTCGTGTATTCATTAACTTTTTAAAGGATCTCCCAGGAGCATCTAGCTATGCTATTCGCAGATAGTTAGCTCTGGTAGTAGTATCATTTAAATTGTTTGAATAAAGAACAGAATCGAATAAAAAAAAACGTCTAATATATATTAGACGTTTTTTTGTGTTGATTTTTAAGCTGGAGTGCCCTGAATAGGTTATCTTCTAAAAATAGTAGTTTTTATTAGGGTTTGTTTTCTGGTGGGGTATGTATTTTCCGTAAAAAAGAAAAAGAAAGGGGGGATAAAACCCCATAAAAACATATTTTTTGCGTAAGAATTTTCTTGTTTATTTTTTTTGTTTGGTTTGTTTTTGAGTATTATGACCTTTTTAAGGTGTTTTCTGTCTAAAATCTACTACACGAAGTGTTAATTTTTTTTGCTACAGAAGATTCTGATTTATCTTTGTGTAGTAATTTAAAACACAAGGGGTTATGAAATTTTTTTACGGTATTTTTACAATTAACGTTAAAGCTTTAATTGAATTTATTAAGCAATTACCTGCTGCATCAAGCAATGCTATTCATAGGTAATAAACAAATTAAATTAGTAGTATATGGTGAGACTTTACACTTAGAAACAAACAAGACAAAAAGAGGTGTTATCGGTCTTTAATTAGGGGATTAAGACCATAGGGAATATCTTTTACTAAAGTAAAATATTGGAATGTAGCATTATTTGTTGGGGGAAACAAAAAAATGCGAAATTTGAAGGAAGCAGTGCTATTTTAGTTTTATTCAAAATAGCACTGTTTTTTTTCGTTTCTATAAGGAAACAGGTATAGAAACACGAGTAGTATCCCAAGCTAATACCATGTCGTATCCTTTGTCAGCTTTTTTGAAAGCAATCGAAAATGCCTCTAAGGAATCTCCTGTAGTAGGTGAGGTGGTTATTCTGGCAATATCTTTTTCTTCGTTATAAGAATATGCTCCCCAGCTGTCTAAGTCTGAATTAAGAATAATAGTCCATTCTTTTTCTCCTGGAATAGTAAAAAGAGAATAAGTTCCTGCTTTTACAGTTTTGCCTCCAAAAGTTACATCCTTAAAAAATTTAATTTCAGTAGCTTCATCAGCTCCTGTTCTCCATACTTTGTCAAAAGGAACAAGATTCCCGAATATTTTTCTCCCCTTTTTCTGAGGACGGCTATAAATTACTTTTACTTCAGGTTTTGCATTTCGGTCAGCTTTTGCATACGAGATGTCTGTAGGACTTTTTTGTAAATCCGAAAACCGCTGTGCATTCATAGAGGTCAATGAACCAATAAACACCATTACTGCTAATACTAAACTTTTTTTCATTGTACTGTTTTTTTACTTTTTTATACTAAACTGATTAGTCGTAAAGATAGGAGTGTACTTAGTTGGTGTATGTTAATCATTTGATAAAATATGAAAGTAATGAATTAAAAGGTGAAGTCTCATTTTTAGACAGGTTATGTTTTTTAATGATATGATTTTGTTTGTTTTTATTTAAATATGTAACCAATTTTATGTTTTTTGTTTTTATAGTGTAATCTATGTTGAATATTTGCAGTGTTAACTATTAGAAACAATAAAATATGTGTGGAATAGTATGTGCCTTTGATTTAAAGGAAAAAGCAGAGAAGTTAAGACCTCAGTTATTGGAAATGTCAAAAAAAATTCGTCATAGAGGTCCGGATTGGAGTGGTATATACGCTGATGAAAATGCAATTTTAGCACATGAGCGATTAGCAATTGTTGATCCTGCATCAGGAAAGCAGCCATTGTTTAGTGAAGATAAAAAATTAATATTGGCAGCTAATGGAGAGATTTATAACCACAGAGAATTAAGAGAACAGTTTAAAGGAACATATAATTATCAAACGGAATCTGATTGTGAAGTCATCTTATCACTGTATAAGAAAAAAGGGACAAGGTTTCTTGATGAATTGAATGGGATTTTTGCTTTCGCACTATACGATGCAGAAAAAGATTCTTATTTCGTAGCAAGAGACCATATGGGAATCATTCCTTTGTATATGGGATGGGATGAGAACGGAACTTTTTATGTTGCTTCAGAGTTGAAGGCGCTAGAAGGTGTTTGTACAAAGATCGAATTGTTTCCTCCAGGACATTATTTAGATAGTACTAAAGGAGAATTAGTACGATGGTATGTCAGAGACTGGCAGGATTATGAAACGGTTAAAGAAAACCAGACAAGTATAGAAGAAGTTAGAGAAGCTTTAGAAGCAGCGGTGCATAGACAATTGATGTCTGATGTTCCATACGGAGTATTGTTGTCTGGGGGGTTGGATTCTTCTGTAACTTCTGCAATAGCTAAAAAATACTCGGAAAAACGTATTGAATCTGGTGATAAGACAGGGGCTTGGTGGCCGCAGTTGCATTCGTTTTCGGTAGGCTTGGAAGGTTCTCCGGATCTGGCGGCTGCACAAAAAGTTGCAGATCATATAGGAACGGTGCATCACGAGATAAAATTTACAATTCAGGAAGGATTGGATGCTATTAAAGATGTTATCTACAATTTAGAAACATATGATATCACCACGGTTAGAGCATCGACTCCGATGTATCTTATGGCACGAGTAATTAAGTCAATGGGAGTGAAAATGGTATTATCAGGAGAAGGAGCAGATGAGTTGTTTGGAGGATATCTATATTTTCATAAAGCCCCAAATGCACAAGAGTTTCATGATGAAACCGTAAGAAAGTTAAATAAGCTTCATATGTATGATTGCTTACGAGCGAACAAATCTTTGGCAGCATGGGGGATAGAAGGACGCGTTCCTTTTCTGGATAAAGAATTTATGGATGTAGCAATGCGTATTAATCCACAGGATAAAATGATCAATGGGGAACGAATGGAAAAGTGGGTAGTAAGAAAAGCTTTTGAGTCGTATTTGCCGGAAAGCGTAGCATGGAGACAAAAAGAGCAGTTTTCTGATGGAGTAGGATATAGCTGGATTGATACACTAAAAGAGGTCGTAGAACAAGAGGTTACAGATGAGCAATTAGCCAATGCTCAATATAAATTTCCAATTCAGACACCCACGTCTAAAGAAGAGTTTTATTACCGTTCAATTTTTGCAGATCATTTCCCGTCGGATACAGCAGCCCTAAGTGTTCCGCAGGAGCCATCAGTAGCATGTAGTACTAAGATTGCCTTGGAATGGGATGAAGCGTTTAAGAATATGAACGATCCTTCTGGTCGTGCAGTTGCGAATGTGCACGAAGAAGCGTATTAAATTACTTTGTGAGTTGTGAGATTTAGAGAAAGAAAGGCTGCAAACCAAATTGCAGCCTTTTTTTAGTATTACGAGGCTTACTTCGAGATACATAGATATACGGATTTAGTTTCCGCAACGTCCTTCCTGTTTCCAATTATAATTGCTCAATAAGGTGTATAAGTAACCTCGGTAGGTAACCTGGTCTCCTACAAAATATTGTCTGCCACGAACCCATTCGCTAATCCCTTTACAGATATCTCCTGGATTGTTAATAGGGTAAGCGCTATTTGTTCCTGCAATATCCAAGCGAGAAATCGTGCTTTGAGCTCCGTGATAAATTTGTCCGTTTAATAAGGTGATGGTTGGTTGTCTGTTTTTAGAAAAACCATACGGATGGTACATCATAATAGAATTAATGTCAAATTGATCCGTTAGTAACCTGGCATTATTGCTTTTTCTGAAGTTACCTTCCATTCCTGGCTGGATATTTTCCCATCGTATTCTTACATAGTTGTCTCTGTCAGCTCTTGTTTGCTCATGAACAAAACCTAATGTATGTCCTATCTCATGAACAATAAGGCTAATGCTTGCACTGTGTCCTAATTGTATGGTTCCTCGGGTACCTTGTACACCAAAAGAAGCTCTACCGCAACCAGAACAAACATTATTAGATTGATAGATGGTTACATAGTATGATTCATTGGTTCTTTCCTTAAATCTAATATTAGTTTTGCTTGACCATCTTTTAAAAGCTTCTCTGAGATTAGATCGAAGAGTGTTGTTTAGATTTCCTAATCTGTAGATAACAGTATTATTAGGCCATTTTCTAACAGAACCGTATAAAGCTAGTTTTTCGTTCATTCCGACAACTGGTGCCTTTTCAGGATCATATTTTTCTGCTTTGTCGGATAACATTTCTTCAGAAAGAATAATATCGGAATTGTAAAGGTATTCTCCATTGCCAATTTCCTCAACCTCTACCAGGTCTCCTCTAAAATATTTTTCAATGAATTTTCCATTAATAGTTGGATCGTCTGTGATGTTGTCTTCTATTTTTTCATTTTGACAGGATGAAAAAAGAAGCATCACTCCTAAAGATGCGGTTGCTAATGTTCTGATTCTTTGTTTAGTTTTCATAATATTACTTGAGTTTGTGTTAAAAAAAATGTGTGATATTAAATGATTATGGGAATAAACATTTAATTCAGTTATTATTTTCAGAATGATTTGTACAAGTAATTTTTATGAATAGGCAAGAATATTGAAAAGGAATGTTTTGATGGTATTTATACGGTTATTAGGTGATACGTAAATACCTGTTTTAATTTTTCTATAATTGGTTTTATTTGCTAATTTTTTCTAAAAGTACCAGAATGCCTTTCTACATAAAAATAGCATTACATAAACTGTTTGTTTTAATGTATTAATTGTATAATTTTTAAGAAAATGCATGGATTTTGTTTCTTTTGTTGTTGGTTTTCAGACTACTGTTTCATTTTAGGGGGGTAGACAAAAAAAATGTGAAGTTGAATAGAAGTTGTTATAAAAAATGGGAGGGAGGTTTTCGTAGAAGGAATTCAGTAGTTTTAAGATGATTAAGGGAGGGGTTTTATTTTGATGCTGTTTTTAGCTGTTTTAAGCGATTTTTGTTGTTTTTGAAGACAATTGTTAATAACTATTTAAAAACAGGCTTAAAACTATCTTAAAAACGATTTTCATTATTTTATCTTTGTTGGGTTATGAAAATGTAATTTAACAAACGCGTTAATATATGAGTGAAGAAAAAAAACACAATTATTCGGCGGATAGCATTCAGGCGCTTGAAGGAATGGAGCATGTGCGTATGCGTCCTTCAATGTATATTGGAGATGTAGGAGTAAGAGGATTGCATCACTTAGTGTATGAGGTAGTTGATAATTCAATTGATGAAGCATTAGCAGGATATTGTGATCGAATAGAAGTCACCATTAATGAAGATAATTCTATTACAACCAAAGATAATGGGCGAGGAATTCCTGTAGGAATTCATAAGAAAGAAGGAGTCTCAGCATTGGAAGTTGTAATGACAAAGATAGGTGCAGGAGGAAAGTTTGATAAAGATTCATATAAGGTATCCGGTGGACTGCATGGAGTTGGAGTTTCCTGTGTGAATGCATTATCGGATCATTTGCATGCTATTGTATATAAAGATGGAAAGATTTGGGAGCAGGAGTATGAAAGAGGAAAAACTTTATACCCTGTAAAAAGTACTGGAGATACAGATCAGTCAGGAACAGTAGTGACATTCAAACCTGATAAGAGTATTTTTCAGCAAACAACAGAGTATAGTTATGATACGCTGGCAAGTAGAATGCGAGAGCTCGCTTACCTCAATAAGGGGATTACGATAACACTGACAGATAAGAGACATAAAGACGAAGAAGGGAATGATATTTCAGAGGTTTTTTATTCAGAAGAAGGATTAAAAGAATTTGTGAGATTTCTGGATGGGAGCCGTAACCCGATTATAGGGCATGTAATTGCCATGGAGGGAGAAAAGAATGATATTCCTGTTGAGGTAGCAATGATTTATAATGACTCTTATGCAGAGAATCTACATTCATATGTGAATAATATTAATACGCATGAAGGAGGGACACATCTTTCTGGGTTTAGAAGAGGATTGACTTCTACACTAAAAAAATATGCGGATGCTTCAGGAATGTTAGATAAGTTAAAGTTCGAAATAGCGGGGGATGATTTTAGAGAAGGACTAACAGCAATTGTATCTGTTAAAGTAGGAGAACCGCAATTCGAAGGGCAGACAAAAACCAAATTAGGAAATAGGGAGGTAACTTCTGCTGTGTCTCAGGCAGTGTCTGAGATGTTAGAAAACTATCTGGAAGAAAATCCAAATGATGCAAAAACTATTATCGAGAAAGTAATTCTTGCTGCTCAAGCCAGGCACGCTGCGAAAAAAGCGCGTGAGATGGTTCAGAGAAAAACGGTAATGAGTATTGGAGGTTTGCCAGGGAAGTTGTCTGACTGTTCAGAACAAGATCCTGCTTTGTGTGAGGTGTTCTTAGTCGAGGGAGATTCGGCAGGTGGAACAGCCAAACAAGGGCGTGATAGAAATTTCCAGGCGATTCTGCCATTGAGAGGAAAAATTCTGAACGTAGAAAAAGCAATGCATCACAAGGTGTTTGAAAACGAAGAGATTAAAAATATCTTTACAGCCTTAGGGGTGACAATAGGAACGGAAGAAGATAGTAAAGCGCTTAATATTTCGAAATTAAGGTATCATAAAATTGTAATCATGTGTGATGCTGATGTCGATGGTAGCCATATCTCTACGCTTATTTTAACTTTCTTTTTCCGATACATGAAAGAATTGATAGAGAACGGACATGTTTATATTGCCGCTCCACCGCTTTATTTAGTGAAAAAAGGAGCTAAAAAGCAATATGCGTGGAATGATACACAACGAGATCAGATTATGAAAGAATATGGAGATAATTCGAAGATTCAGCGTTATAAAGGTCTTGGAGAGATGAATGCAGAACAGTTGTGGGAAACAACAATGAATCCTGAATACAGAACATTGCATCAGGTTACTATTGATAATCTGACAGAAGCAGACAGGGTATTCTCAATGTTGATGGGAGATGAAGTTCCACCAAGACGAGAATTTATAGAAAAGAATGCAGTATATGCTAATATTGATGCTTAAACAATACTGAAAATACTGGAAAAGCCGAAGAAAATCTCTTCGGCTTTTTTTGTGAGACGATATGAAGAAATGAGTGTTTTTTTATGAAAAAGAAAAGAGGTTCAATACGAATTTAGTAATTCTTGAGGGGGAAAGTTGCGATTTTTTTAGATTCTGAATAGTTTGGTATTTAACCGTTTTATCCATGAGGAATTTGGCTTATAATTTGTATTTTCGCATAGTTTTTAAAGTTTTAATCAAAAAAAATAAATATAATGAAAGTTACAGTTGTAGGAGCTGGTGCAGTAGGCGCGAGTTGTGCCGAATATATTGCAATTAAAGATTTTGCTTCGGAAGTAGTGTTGTTGGATATCAAAGAAGGATACGCAGAAGGAAAAGCAATGGACTTGATGCAGACAGCCTCTTTAAATGGATTCGATACTAAAATTACAGGAAGTACAAATGACTATTCTAAAACTGCTAATAGCGATATAGCTGTAATTACTTCGGGGATTCCTCGTAAGCCGGGAATGACCAGAGAAGAATTGATAGGAATTAATGCCGGGATTGTAAAATCTGTGGTAGCCAGTTTGGTAGAGCACTCTCCTAATGCAATTATCATAGTAGTGAGTAATCCAATGGATACGATGACTTATTTAGCGCATAAAACAACCGATATTCCTAAGAATAGAATTATAGGAATGGGGGGAGCTCTGGATAGTGCACGTTTTAAGTATCGATTAGCAGAAGCATTAGAAGCACCAATTTCTGATGTAGACGGTATGGTAATCGGAGGTCATAGTGATAAAGGGATGGTTCCACTTACTAGATTAGCTACCAGAAATAGTGTGCCAGTTTCAGAATTTATTACTGAAGAACGTTTGGAGCAAGTTTCTGCAGATACTAAGGTGGGAGGAGCTACATTAACGAAGTTGTTAGGAACTTCTGCTTGGTACGCTCCGGGAGCAGCAGTATCTGGATTAGTACAAGCAATCGCTTGTGACCAGAAAAAAATATTCCCTTGTTCTACATACTTAGAAGGAGAATATGGATTAAATGATATCTGTATTGGAGTTCCTGTTGTTTTAGGTAAAAACGGAATCGAAAAAGTTGTAGAAATAACACTTTCTGATGCAGAAAAAGCAAAACTTGCTGAGAGCGCAGAAGGAGTTAAGAAAACAAACGGATTGTTGGAATTATAATTCTAAATCTGATAAAAAATGATGAAAGCTGCCATAAGGCAGCTTTTGTTGTTTCTGGAAGAATGTTATAGATATTTTTTAGAAGTCTTTTTATGCAGTTTTAATTTTTTTATATTTGCAGGATGGAGAAAAAATGGTACTTCAGAATTTTAATTGCTGTGTTTGGGTTGCTGATGGTTACCCAGCAACAAACTGTAGTACCTAATCAGGAAATCGTACTTGAATTTACTGATGTAGAAGTAACTTCTCAAGAGGCAAAAAAAGCAATTGCCACTATTAAAAGACAGCTGGAAACTATTGGAGTAGAGAATGCGAAGGTGTCCGAAGAACTCGAAAATGGAAAGCTGAAGATAACTTACTATAGTGAAGCAGATGTAGCCTTTATTAAAAAAGAACTTTCCAAAGAACAGCGGATCGTATTTGATCATGTATTATATGATCAAGATAATGAAGGAGAACAGTTTCCGCTACATAAAAGCGATAAAGAATACAATATTAAAATATATGAAATCCAGCAAAGTACAGATTTGGATGGAGATATTAATGCTAAATATATTGTAGAGTTAACAGATAAGCAGGGAGAAAATACTGATAGAGATTGTTCTGTATCTGTTATAACAAAAACTTTTGATACGATAGAGCTGCAAAACAAAGTAGCTCAAAAAGTAAATAGAGCCGTTGTAATGGCTATTGACTGCACATCACGTATCATACCTGAGGTTAGAGCCGGTCCTGCTTCCTAACCAGGAATTCAGATTCTTCAGAAAGAATTCCTAAAAAAACAAATCACAAATTCTAAAAGTTAAAAAGAACAACATTTTCATAATGAAGGAAAATCGTTGAACTTTTTTTAGAAACTTACTTACTATAAAAATTAATAATTAAAACTAATCGTCAGCCCAGAAATAACCCTTTTTTTAGGGAGAGTTTATGGGAATTTTGGCCAAAAAACAAACAATAATGCAAAACAAAGGTATTGTTAGGGTGTTTGCGATTTTATTTGGATTGGTGTGTATTTACCAATTATCGTATACATATTTGACCTACACAAAAGAAAAAGAAGCAGAAACGTATGCGCAGCAGAAATACCCTGCAGAAGATGCTTCTAAATTAAGAGAAATCGCTCAGCGTCAATATTTGGATTCTATAGGAAAAGAAGAAATTTTCGCGGGAATCAGTTATAATGATGCAAAGGATAAAGAACTTAATAAAGGACTTGACCTTAAAGGAGGAATTAATGTGATTCTTCAGATTTCGGTAAAAGATATTTTAAAAGGATTAGCGAATTATTCTAAAGATCCTTCTTTTAATAAAGCGTTACTTGCTACTGATGAAACACAAAAAAATAGTCAAAACGATTATATTGATGATTTCTTCAAAGAATTTGAGAAAATTCCAGACGCTAAATTTGCATCTCCTGATATTTTCGCTAATAAAAACCTGAGTGATGATATCACATATGATATGACGAATGAGCAGGTAAAACCTGTTTTGAAAAAGAAAATAAATGAGTCGGTAACATCTGCTTTTGAAGTATTGCGTAAACGTATTGATAAGTTTGGGGTGACACAACCAAATATTCAGCGTTTAGGAGAATCAGGACGTATTCTGGTAGAGTTGCCAGGAGCAAAAGATGTAGATAGAGTTAAGAAACTATTGCAAAGTACAGCACAGTTAGAATTCTGGGATGTATATAAAATGGAAGAAGTTTTTCCTTTTTTATCTGCCGCAAACAATTTGCTAAAAGAAAGAGAAGAGCAGCAAAAGAAGACAGCTGATAAGGTTGCAGAAACAAGCGAGATTGCATCTGACTCTACAAAAGTAGATTCGACAGCATCAAAAGAAGATGCAGCAATTGCAGATCTTTTGGAAGACGCAGAAGATTCTACAAATTTAGAAAAAGCTGTAAACCCGTTATTTGATTTAATTGCTGGGCCAGGAAGACAATCAGGACCAGTTGTTGTTAGTGTAGCAATTAAAGATACAGCACAATTCAGTGCGTATTTAAGAGACCCTCAGGTGAGAGCATTATTGCCTGTAGAGCAGCGATATGCTAAGTTCGTTTGGGGAAAACAAGTAAAAGACGTTCCATTCTTAGATCTATATGCATTAAAAGGAAATAGAGATAATGTAGCAGAACTAAGTGGGGGAGTAATTACTGATGCAAGACAGGAGTATAATCAGGTTGGACAGGTAACGGTAACCATGCAGATGGATGGTAAAGGAGCTAAGAAATGGGAAGAAATGACGGGTAGAGCCTTTAGCCAAAGAAGCCAGATAGCAATTGTACTTGATGATGTAGTATATTCAGCACCAGGAGTAACAAGTGGTCCTATTGGTGGAGGAAGAAGTGAAATTACCGGAGACTTTGATATTACAGAAGGGCAAGATTTAGCAAACGTATTGAGAGCAGGAAAACTGCCTGCTTCTGCAGATATTATCCAAAGTGAAGTTGTTGGACCATCTTTAGGTCAGGAAGCAATTGACAGTGGAATTATGTCTTTTATAATTGCTTTAGTATTGATTCTGATATGGATGATTTTCTATTATGGAAAAGCAGGAGCTTTTGCAGATGTTGCTTTGGTGGTAAATATCTTATTTATATTCGGAGTATTAGCAGGGTTAAAAGCAGTGTTGACATTACCTGGTATTGCCGGTATTGTATTGACAATTGGTATGTCGGTTGATGCGAATGTGCTTATTTTTGAAAGAATTCGAGAAGAACTTACAAAAGGGAAATCTCAGAAAGAAGCGATAAAAGACGGATTTAGTAATGCATTGTCTTCTATTTTAGATGCTAATATTACTACAGGATTAACAGGGCTTATCTTATTAGTATTTGGAACAGGACCTATTAAAGGGTTTGCTACCACTTTATTGATTGGTATTGCTACATCTTTATTTACAGCAATATTTATTACGAGATTGTTTATTGATGGATATGGTAAAAATGGAAAAGAATTAGCTTTTTCTACCAGTATGACAAAAAATCTGTTCAAGAATGTAAACATCGATTTTATAGTAAAAAGAAAAGTGGCGTATATTTTCTCTGCTATCATTGTTTTAGCAGGATTAGGGTCTTTGTTTACGCAGGGATTAGATCAGGGAGTAGATTTCGTAGGAGGAAGAACATATACTGTACGTTTTGCTAAGGATGTTGTTCCTACAGAAGTAGAAAAAGACTTGATAGCTGTTTTCGAAAGTGCTCAGGCAAAAACATTAGGGGCAGATAACCAGTTGAAAATAACAACTAAGTACAAGGTTAATGAAACTGGAGAAGAAGTAGATAGCGAAATCTCTAACAAGTTATTTAGTGCATTAAAACCATATTTGACAGAAGGATTGAGTTATGAAGAATTCTCAAATGGAGATGAAGATAAACAAGTTGGAATTATGTCATCTATGAAGGTAGGACCTACTATCGCAGATGATATTAAGCAAGCTGCGTTTTGGTCTGTATTAGGGTCTTTGATAGTGGTATTTTTATATATCCTACTTAGATTTAGAAGATGGCAGTTTAGTTTAGGTGCTGTTACTGCTGTATTCCATGATGTATTAGTTGTATTGGGAGTATTCTCTTTGACATGGAAATTTATGCCTTTCAATATGGAAATTGATCAGGCGTTTATTGCGGCAATTCTGACAGTGATCGGATACTCTCTGAATGATACCGTGGTTGTATTCGATAGAATCCGAGAATTTTTAGGAGAACATACAGGGTGGCCATTGAGAAAAACAGTGAATGCTGCATTGAATAGTACATTGAGTCGTACCTTGAATACTTCATTAACAACTTTATTAGTATTGGTGACGATATTTATTTTTGCAGTTCCGTTGAGAGGATTCATGTTCTCTCTGATTATCGGGGTATTGGTAGGTACGTATTCTTCATTATTTATTGCTACTCCTGTAATGTTTGATACGGTGAGTAAAGTAGGTTTAAAAGAGAAAGAAGAAAAACCAAAAGAAGATTTAGTAGAAGCATAATAAATATGCATCTATAGCTTAATAAAAGAGCGCCGTTACAATCTTTGTAACGGCGCTCTTTTATATTGATATTTTCTGAAGATTGTATTTAGTTTCTTTAGGAAATGAAAAGCTATTTTTTTGTAAAACTAATTTTGTCTCCAGGCTGTAACTTCCATTGATCAGATAGACCGGCATTTATCTCCAGTACATATTGTGCTGGAGCAGTAGCAGGAAGAGAGGATTCGTCCAGAGGTTTTGCATTTTTTTGAAAATTTATAATAGACTGGTGTTCATCTATAAAAATAATATCAAGAGGAATTAAGGTGTTTTTCATATAAAAACTAAGCGGTTGACTCTCTGGGTAGATGAATAACATTCCTTCCGAATTTTTCATAGATTTTCGATACATCAGTCCGGTTTCTTGTTCGTAATCTGAGATAGCGAATTCGATATCCAGTTTTTGTATGGTATCTCCAGATGGTTTTGTGAGATATAGTTCTCCTTCTTTAGTGAAACGTATTTCAGAAGTTTTAATTGGGGAGTTTGATGTAGGGGTATCCTTGCAGGAGGATATACAAATTAATAAAATGAGGAGTTGATGTATTTTTTTCATGGAAAAACAGATTTGTATTGTTAGCCGGATCATACTTTATATAAGTGCTAAAATAATTAAAAAAAGCCTGATGTATTCCGGTGCTATACATCAGGCTTTTTTTTGAACTAAAGAAGTGGTTTATACTATGCTTCTTTATTCCATTCGATACGCCTGGAGACCATCATGATAGTTCCTAAGATGAGGAATAATCCTATGCTCCCTACGAGCAGTGCATAACTTTCTAATTGTATGATAACAAATATAAAGGTGTATAATGCGATTAGCGATACGGCAATAAATAACATGAACTTAGTGCTTTTTAGTATAGTTTTGGAGTATATAGCAATCAATAAGACTACAGCGGCACCGGCAATAACATACGCTTGCAAAAAGCTGGAGTGTTCTGAGATAGATATTAGAAGAGTGTAAAACATGGATAATGCCAATCCGATCATTAAATATTGAAAAGGGTGAATGGTTATGTTGCTGATGGACTGAATCAGGAAGAAAATTAAAAAGGTTAATGAGATGACCAGATAACCATATTTTGCTGCGCGCTCACTTTTTTGGTACTCATCTACAGGAATTAGCAATTTGACCCCAAATGCAGATGAAGAAATATGAGGAAGTTCTCCGAAAAAATCCTGTTCAAATTCTCTGTTGGTTTCTAAAATTTTCCAGGAAGCTTTAAATCCGTCTTTGGATATTTCTTTTGTTTTGGGGTTGGGAAGGTATTCTCCGTTAAAACTGGGAGACGCCCAATTAGAAGACATGGATACATTGGTCTCACTTCCGATAGGGATAAAACTCAATTCTTCACTTCCGTTGATTTTTATTCCCAGGCTGAAAGACGTGTTTTTTTCAGAGTTAGGAAGGTCTGTTTCGTTTAGAAACTTTGTTTCCAATGTATACATGTATGCATTTTTCTTGAATTTGGATCGCAGGGGGTACGTGTTGTTTCCGATTTGTAGGTTTAGATTACTCTTGATTCCTTTTAGATTGGTAGAGTTAAGAATGATGGTTGCTTTGTTCCATAAGATATCTTCTTCCTTGATGTCATTGGTTTTAAAATCAGGAGCTTTGAAGGTTCCTTTTAGCTGTATGTCAGAAGTGTATACTACAGATTCGTAAATACTTCTACCGAGTGTTTCTGACTCGATGGTGGCATCAATATCTAATTGATCGGGAAAGAAGTATGCGTTGTGTTGTGTAATATCGTCTTTTGTTTCGTAAGTCTTTAATTTTTCGTTCCAGACTTTACTGATATGATGTGTCAGATACGGAACTTTTAGTATTGGTCCGTAAAGGAGTACCTGGTTACCCCATTTCTGGTTGATTTCTTTGACGACTTCTTCTTGTCTGTAGGCACGTTCCTGGATAAGGTCTTTGATATAAGCTAAAGGGATTAATAGAATAAGAATTAGAAAACCCATCATGAGCATTCGAATAGTTAATGACGTTTTTATCCATTGACCAAAAGACTTTTTTTGTTTTTGATGTTCCATTATGTGTTTTTTTTATTGTTGTTTGTTATTGAGAAATGATGTGATGTGGTATAAAAGAATTAGAAATGTTCCGAAGCAGATCGTAAAGCCCCAGGTGTTTATATATGAAATAGGATAGATAATTCTTCTGCTAATATCAGTAACAATGGCTAAAGGGTTAGTCATAATATCCCAGCTATTCCATCGCAAAACACGTCCGAGATATACGCCGAACCCACATAATAAAAAGATTATATAAGTAGCTATGGTAATGATCTTTTTAGGAAGGTGATGACGGAGAATCTCCTGCATGTTTTTTAAAGCAGCAAACCCGATGATTAGACCGTTGATTGCAAAAGAAAGAAGTAATAAAACGTCAAACCATATTGAATCAAGAGAGCTAATTCTGATGTGTTGTAAATCCGTGACGATATAGGGAGCATTAGGGAGAAATGCTAGCCAGATGGTAAAACCAATGATTAAAAATAGTTTGTTTTTTCTAAGGCGTTCTGTTTTTAGTAGTAAAGTAATGAAATATGGAATACTGGCTAAAAATAGATTCCAAACGAGAAATAGAAAAAATGGAGAACTGGTTTTTACAATTCGTAGCATGAGTAATGCAAAGCTAAAGCAGCTGGTAATAGTGAATAAACGAATAAAAGAAATGTCTTTGTTTTGTATTGTTATCATAATGGCGATGTTTTAGATTATAAAAGAGAGGTATCCCAGACAAATAGGGATATTTAATAGAAATAGACTAATTGTTAGTAAATTTTCTTTGTAGTTTTTATACTTGTAAAAAGTGTTAACCAATAGAGCTACAAGCATGGCGCTATTAATGGCAAAGGCGATAATCAGGTAAGTGTATCCGGTAGTTATAAAAAATCCTCTTGGATAGATTATATAGGTTAGTAATAAGCAGCTGCCTATTAAAAAGCTGACAAAAGCGAGTAATAACGCATTTCTGTTTATAGGTTCATTAAATTTCATAAAGGTGTTATTGAAAAAATAGTTTGTAATTCTTGTGTGTTTTTGTTTAGTAGAGGGCGGTAGTTTAATTGATGAAAAGAGAAAGCTCTTTTCCCGTAGTGATATGCGGTATTGAATAGCTGAATTTTATCCAGATATAAAGGAGTGCCCAGTAATAGTACCGCATAGAGATATGCGCTTCTTTTTCCATTGCCAAGCAAATAATATTGCATAGCAATCTCCTCTGGTACCGAAGTGCCAATGTTAGTTAATACATGGAATACATCGTGATTTTCTAACTTTTCCTGAGGAGAGAAGTTATTGCTTTTTAAGAAAAGACCTAATTCGTAACCAAGTGTTTTTTTGGGATAGGTCAATAAGTTTGTTATAGATAAATTCCAGGCTTTATTTGTTTTAAACCACTTTTGATAAGGGATTTTACTGTAGTTGTATAGTATTTCTAATAATTTTGTTCTCATGTTTTAAAGTACTTTGAATTTCAAAGTTTATGTATAAAAAAATATACCTTCTTCCTTTTATTGTTTTAATAGTTTCTCTATTGCTTCTACGTGTTTTCTGAATGCGATACGCCCCTCTTTAGTAGTGCTGTATCTCGTGTTAGGCTTACGCCCGATAAAAGATTTTTCGACATTGATATAGTTTTCTTTTTCCAGTGCTTTAGTGTGGCTTGCCAAATTACCATCGGTGACTCCGAGAAGCTCTTTTAGAGTTTTAAAATCAGCATATTCATTAACCATCAGAATAGACATGATTCCCAATCGAATTCTATGGTCAAAAGCTTTATTTATATTATTGATGATGCTGCTCATGAATATATGATTTCAAAATAATTGATCAGTTGCAAAGGTTACAAAAGTTTTATTTAATTCTTATCATCTTTAAGATAAACAATGCTTCCATAAATTATATGCATAAAGCCAAAGCCTATGATCCAGAACCAAAAACCATATCCGGGAAACATAGCGCATATAAGACCTAATACAATCTCAGTATATCCTAAAAATTTTACATTGCCAATAGTGTATTTAGAAGCATTTACTAGTGCCAGGCCATAAAAAATAAGCATTAAGGAGCCTGTTAAACCGTAGTGATTACTGGATATCTTTATCAAGATATAGATGCCTCCTGTGACTAAAGGAACCAAAAATGCAGTTAGTAACCTCCTGGAGGTGCCATTCCATAGCGATTCATTGTTTCTTTTTGCTTTCTTATGACTTAGGATTACAGCCGTGATAATACTTAGAATTGCTACGGCAGCGAGATCGATTAATACATATGTAAATATCTTTCCATCTAAGATAAGTTGCTTTCGACCACTGCTCTGAACCAGGTAATAGGCAATTGTAGCCCCGATTAATGCGTAAATTCCAGCTAAAATTCCGGATAATCCGCTAAGGGAGAAAAAACGAGATGATTTATTCATCAAATCTTTAATCTCTGATAAGTCTTTTAAATAATTTTCCTTACTCATTATAAAGTACTTTGAAAAACAAAGTAACATAAATATTTATTAGAAACCAAACTTTAAAAAAAAAATAGAGAGGAGAGAAGGGGGATATAAGAATGAAATATACATTTAAGAAGAAAAAAAAGGTATTTCTTTTTAAAAGAAATACCTTCGTTGTATATGGGTGATACTGTTCTAGAAAACTTTAAAAATTCCTCCAAAAGTTATATTCTGTTGCAAGAAATTAAAGTGTTGTTTTGCACTATCGGCTTTACTGCTAGTGGTACGAATATTCGGCATATCAATAAACCCTCCTTTTAATTCGGCTTGCAGGAAGAAATATTTAAAGAAAGTAACATTGATACCAGCTTTTAGAGAGACTCCATAACCTGATAAGTGGAATTGATCATATCGATCTTTGTTAAGAACTTTGGCATTGGTTTTAGGAATGAGCACTCCTGCACTAAATCCTTCAGTGATATTTAATTGTATTTTATCGGGGTTCCAGCCAAAAAAGTCTCCCAGATTATCAACTCTAGCGATCTCCAGGTTGACATAATTCAAACCGTCTGTATGTTCAAAGGCGACGAAATCTTCATATAGAACTTGTTCCTGCTGGTTGTAAGTCCCATTGAAGTAGGTTGTACCTTCATTATCTTCCGTTAGGTAGATATCTCCAGATATTCTTGCTGTCTGATATTGTTCCATTACATATTTCATATGATCAAGACCAATAGATGCATTCCAGTTATCATGGAAATAATATCCGATTCTGGCATTTGTTTGTGGAATGGTGAGGTTAGCAGGGTTTAGGTATTTGTCATAACCAATAGGCTTGGTTACTTTGTCATGTGCTTTGGCATTGTGAATAGTGAAATCATAATTCTCACCTTCAAAATGAATATTTGATTTACTGTATTGGGAAACGTTCCAACCCCAATAAAAATAAAATTTGCCTTTGTTTTTTGTTCGTAATCGTTTGCTTCGTACTTGTGTTTGGGCTGTACCCGTTTGTCCTATTGCTGTATAACATGTAGTCAAAAGCAATAGATAAAGAAATGGAGCTTTTTTCAATGTAGTAGTATTAACTTTTTATAGTGAATTAATAGTTTGTCGAATTTGTACGAGGTTATAAAGTAGTTTTTCCAGGTGATCTAAGTGAAGCATATTTGCTCCATCACTTTTGGCATTGGCAGGGTCGAAGTGAGTTTCCATAAAGAGACCGTCAACTCCAGTAGCAATCCCGGCTCTGGCAATAGTTTCGATCATGTCAGGTCTTCCTCCTGTAACACCACTTGATTGGTTAGGTTGTTGTAAAGAATGTGTTACATCTAATACAGTAGTACCAAATGATTTCATAGTAGGAATTCCTCTGAAATCAACAATCATATCCTGATACCCAAACATTGTTCCCCGATCAGTAATCATGGCATTGGTATTCCCGCTATCTTCAACTTTTTTTACAGCATGCTGCATTGCTTCAGGACTCATGAACTGCCCTTTTTTTAGGTTTACTGTTTTACCGGTTTTAGCAGCGGCTACCACAAGGTCGGTTTGGCGAACTAGAAAAGCAGGGATCTGTAAGATATCAACATATTCCGCAGCGATTACAGCATCTTCATTTTCATGAATATCGGTTACCGTTGGAATTTGAAAAGTTTCACCTACTTTTCGAAGGATTTTTAAGGCTTTTTCATTTCCAATACCGGTAAAGCTATCAATTCTGCTGCGATTTGCCTTTTTGAAAGACCCTTTGAATACATAAGGTATCTTAAGTTTGGAAGTGATTTCGACTACTTTTTCGGCAATTTTTAATGCCATTTCTTCCCCTTCGATAGCACAAGGTCCTGCAAGAAGGAAGAAGTTATTAGAATCCAGATTTTTTAAATTTGGAATGTTTTTAAGATCCATGACAGGTAAATTTTAAGCCGCAAAGATAGGAGTTTTTCTTGTTTATAATCCTAGATTCCCAAGAGTTTAACTACTTGTATTAAGTCCATTTTAAATATGCAGTAAATATTGTAGATTGTGTCGAAATATCTCGTACATTTGCAGCCTTAAATTCTGGCGTATATGACTGCTATAAAAAACATTGCGATAATTGCTCACGTAGACCATGGTAAAACGACATTGGTAGACAAAATTATGTATCACTGTCAATTATTCAGAGAGAATGAGAATACGGGTGATCTTATATTAGATAATAATGACTTAGAACGAGAAAGAGGAATCACTATTACCTCTAAAAACGTATCGGTTACTTATAAAGGAACTAAAATTAATATTATTGATACTCCAGGTCACGCCGATTTTGGTGGAGAAGTAGAACGTGTTTTAAACATGGCAGATGGGGTATTACTATTAGTTGATGCTTTTGAAGGTCCCATGCCGCAAACCCGTTTTGTATTACAAAAAGCGATTGATTTAGGGCTAAAACCCTGCGTTGTTGTAAATAAAGTTGATAAAGAAAACTGTACCCCTGATGAGGTATATGAAAAAGTTTTCGACTTAATGTTCGAATTAGGAGCAGAAGAATGGCAATTGGAATTCCCAACAGTATATGGTTCAGCGAAGAATAACTGGATGAGTAATGACTGGAAAAAACCAACGGATTCCATAGAACCATTATTAGAGATGGTGATTGAACACATTCCATCTCCAAAAGTGGAAGAAGGAACTCCTCAAATGTTAATCACCTCCTTGGATTTCTCATCATTTACAGGAAGGATTGCTATTGGACGTTTACAAAGAGGTGCACTTACCGAGGGAATGCAAGTATCGCTTGTAAAAAGAGATGGGGCTATTAAAAAGACAAGGATTAAAGAGCTTCATACATTCCAGGGACTGGGAAGAATGAAAGTAGAAAAGGTTGAAGCAGGAGATATTTGTGCATTAGTAGGATTGGAAGGTTTTGAGATCGGTGATACAGTAGCGGATTTAGAAAACCCGGAAGGATTACAAACTATTGCCATTGATGAGCCAACTATGAGTATGTTGTTTACGATTAACGATTCTCCGTTTTTTGGAAAAGATGGAAAGTTTGTTACTTCTAGACATATCAAAGAAAGGTTAGAAAAAGAATTAGAAAAAAACCTGGCATTAAAAGTAGAAGAAACAGATAGTGCTGATAAATTTATGGTCTATGGTAGAGGAGTACTGCACTTGTCTGTATTGATAGAAACGATGAGACGAGAAGGTTATGAACTACAGATAGGACAACCACAAGTAATTATCAGGGAAATAGACGGAGTCAAATGTGAGCCTGTAGAAGAATTAACCATTGACCTTCCGGAAACGGTTTCAGGTAAAGCTGTAGAAATGGTGACACTGAGAAAAGGAGAGATGCTGAGTATGGAAGCAAAGGGAGAGCGAATGATCTGTGAGTTTTTGATTCCTTCTAGAGGGATTATAGGACTTCGTAATCAGTTGCTTACAGCAACAGCTGGAGAAGCTATTATGGCACACCGTTTCAAAGAATATCAACCGTTAAAGGGAGATATCCCAGGTCGCATCAATGGGTCATTAGTATCGATGGAAAAAGGAACAGCCATACCTTATTCAATAGATAAACTACAGGAAAGAGGAAAGTTCTTTATCGATCCGGGAGAAGATATTTATGAAGGACAGGTAATTGGAGAAAATTCCAGAGGAGATGATATGACTGTTAATGTTACAAAAACTAAAAAGTTAAGTAACGTTCGTTCGGCAGGAGCTGATGATAAAGCTAAAATTGTTCCTGCTATTAAATTTTCTTTAGAAGAAGCGCTGGAATATATCCAGAAAGATGAATATGTAGAAGTAACTCCAAATCATTTAAGGTTGCGAAAAATCTTTCTGACAGAAGTAGAAAGAAAACGAAACAAAATCGTCTAAAATATAAGTAATACATCGAAAAAAAACTCACGATAAGTCGTGAGTTTTTTGCTTTATAAGCTTTTTTTACTAATTATGTTGAAAATAAAATTATTAAATATGGAAGAAACTATGTTGGTTGATATTGTGGGGTATTTTGCTTCATTTATGGTCTTAATATCATTTTTGATGAAAAACATAAAAACCTTACGATTGGTTAATTCTATTGGCTGTATAGCGTTTATTGTCTATGGGGTTTTGTTGAATTGGTCATTGCCTATTATAATAACCAATGCTGCAATTGTGCTGATTAATATTTATTACCTTTTTGTTAAGAAAGCATAAGAAATTTGAAGAAGAATAGTTTTATTTTATAATAAAAGAAGGTTCATGGATCAAAAATAAACAGGAAAGATACCTGCTCATGAGTAACTAAATAAAAACAAATAAGATGGAAAATAATTTGAGCTGGAAAGAGTTTATACATGTGGAAATGAGAGTAGGAACTATTATCAGTGCAGAAGAATTTAAGGAAGCAAGAAATCCTGCTTATAAACTGATTATCGATTTTGGGGATTATGGGACAAGGAAAACATCTGCACAGATTACTGATTTTTATTCGCCGGATCAATTAATAGGAAGGCAGGTGGTGGCAGTTATTAATTTTCCGCCAAAACAAATTGCCAATATGATGAGCGAATGCCTCGTCTTGGGCGCTGTAAATGAGCGTAAAGAAGTAACATTATTACATCCGGATATGAAGGTAAAAAATGGAGAAAGGATTGGATGAACGTATTTTTTTAATAGACTGATAATAAATAAAATGAACTCAAGGGGGATAGAGGTCAAAAAAATAATACCGGAAGATTGGAATTTCTGATAAGAAAGATAAGAAGACATTTTATGTCTTTTAGTGGGATTGGTACTTCTGTAAGGTTCGTTGCAGATATGATCGTCACTAAAGTAATAGCTCTTTTGCTTGGAACAGAAGGAATAGCTCTGTTAGGAAACCTAAAGAATGCGGTGACCTCTATGAAGACCATAGCTACTTTGGGATTGTTTGATGGGGTGGTCCAAAAAGTATTAGTAGTTAAAGATGATAAAGAAGAAATGAAAGCACTGTTATCCAGTGCATACTTCATTTGTTTTGTAGTTACGATGGTATTATCTGCCTGGTTGTACTTTGATCCTATTTTTTGGAATGATGTAATTTTTGGGAAGCCATACGATTTCTCTTATATTTTTAAACAGCTTGGTATCGCATTATCATTCTATGGGGTTAATGTCTTGTGTACTTCTATTGTTAAAGGGTTTTCTAAATACAAAGTATATATATTACTCAACATGGTAGGGAGTCTTTTAGGACTGTTTATTACGCTTATATTGGTTTGGGAATTTCGATTAGAAGGAGCTTTTATAGCGATAGTGTTAAATCCTGCAATCTCATTATTTGTAACCATCGTAATTATATCGAATCAAAAGAATTTTGCAAAGCTCCTTTGGGCGAACAGAATTTCTAAAAAATATATCAAGCAATTAGCTCCTTATGCAATCATTGGGATTCTGTCAGGAGCTATCTTTCCTTTTGTGAAGATTAATATCAGAAATCAGATTGCATCCTTATACGGAATGAAAACCGCAGGGTATTGGGAAGCAATGCAGCAAATAAGTGATCACTATTGGTTGTTTTTTATAGGAAGTCTCACAGTGTATATCTCTACAAAGCTGAGAGTACGTTATGCAAAAGATACTTTTAGAGATGTAGTAGAGGCGTATCTAAAAGAAATTATGCCTTTTGTCGCAGGTTGTTTTCTAATTATTTTTGTGTTCAAAAAAGAAATTATCTCATTCGTACTATCTGTTGATTTTATGCCGATGGAAGCTGTTTTTAAATGGCAGTTAATAGGGGATTTCTTAAAAATGATAACTCTTGTTTTTTCATATCAATTGGTTGCTAGAGGATGGTTTGTGCAGTATGTTGTAATTGAACTGATTTCTGTAGCTATATTTTATGGGAGTAGTGTATTCTTAATAAACGAATATAGTTTTGTAGGAGGGGCAATGGCGTATACACTGTATGCAGCGTGTACCTTTCTTTTCACAGTATTACTGTTTAAAGATGTATTTATCATTCGAAAAAACTAAAACTAACAAGATCGAGGATTACCGAGACGACTAACCTTTTCTTTGAACTACTTCAAATACCTTATTTCCATCGCATTTTAATGTTTTGGAAGGGTATTTTAACAGCAAAGCATAATCATGGGTAGCCATCAATATTGTATTCCCCTGTTTATTGATGTCCTGCAATACCTCCATTACTTCTACAGAGGTTTGAGGATCTAAATTCCCGGTGGGTTCATCCGCAAGAATTAATTCGGGATCGTTTAGCAAAGCTCTTGCAATAGCTACGCGTTGTTGCTCCCCTCCGGATAATTGATAAGTGAACTTGTTTCCTGAGTCCTTCATGTCTACTTTGCTTAAGACTTCATCTATTTTACTATTCATCGCTTTTTGATCCACCCATCCAGTAGCTTTGAGAATAAACAAAAGATTCTCTTTTACGGTACGATCATTCAGGAGTTTGAAATCCTGAAAAACAATCCCTAGTTTTCTTCTCAAAAAAGGAATTTGTTTTTCTTTTAATGCTCTCAGATCAAAATCAACAATACTTCCTTCTCCTTCCCGTAGAGGAATATCCCCATACAAAGTTTTCATAAAACTACTTTTACCAGTTCCGGTTTTTCCGATGAGATACACAAAATCCCCTTTGTTAATTGTCACGTTAATTTCAGAAAGGATTAAATTCTCTCGTTGGTATATAGAAGCATTTTTTAAATAAAGAACCGAATCTGGCATAGTTTTTTATAATGTTTAATAAGTATCAGTAAAAGTAAAAAGTTTAATGAAAATAGTATAGTTATGAAAATTGTTTTTTTTACTTTTTATTGTGTAGCCCTGTTAAAAAAAAGCCAAATGTAATTATCTCTAAAATATTTCGTTATTAAAATGAAGATTACGCTATCTTTAACGCAAAAACCACTCAAGGGATACAATAGTTACTTTTGGATTGTAATACATAACTAAATGAACAAATACATCACTTTGGTGCTTTTTGTGGTAGTCCTGTTTACTACTACTTCTTCAGCACAACAATCTGCCATTTATACCAATGATTTAGTTTTATTTCACCAGGCGATGGAACTGTACAATAATAAGCAGTTTCTGGCAGCTCAAAACCTGTTTGATAAGGTGAAAAGTGAAGTAAAAGACGAAAATATTCAGGCAGATTGTGCATACTATATAGCCAATTGTGCAGTGTGGTTGAATCAAAAAGGAGCTGATACATTAATGGAGGATTTTGTAGAAGAGTATCCTACCAGTGTTAAGCGAAATGCAGCATATCTAGACGTAGCTAGTTATTATTTTGACCATGGAAAATATGCCTATGCCAGAAAGTGGTATGATAAAGTAGATACCAAAAATATGAGTAGATCCGAATTGGAAAAATATAATTTCAATAATGGATATGCATATTTCAAAATTCAACGATTTAATGAAGCAAAAAAATACCTGAATAAAGTTCAGGATTCTGAAAAGTATGGAGCACAGGCAAAATATTATTTGGGATTTATAGCCTATGAAGGAGATAACTATAAGGAGGCAAACGAACTTTTTGATGAGGTGAAAGATTTAAAAGAATACAATAAGAATCTTTCATATTTCCAGAGTGATATGAATTTTAAATCGGGAGATTTTAGAGGAGCAATCAGAGAAGGAATCGCTCAATTACCGACCTCAAAAGCAGCTGAAAAATCGGAGCTTAACAAAATCATTGGCGAGAGTTATTTTAATTTGGAAGAATATGAGAAAGCTATTCCTTATCTCAAAGCTTATAAAGGAAGAAAAGGAAAATGGAGTAATACCGATTATTATCAGTTGGGATATGCATTTTACAAGCAAAAATCATATGAAGAAGCAATCTCAGAGTTTAATAAAATTGTCGATGGACGCAATGCCATTTCACAAAATGCATATTATCATTTGGCAGAATCATATCTGAGAACGGATAAGAAACAGCAGGCATTACATGCTTTTAAGAATGCATCAGAAATGAATTTTGAGCAACAAATAAAGGAAGATGCTGCTTATAATTATGCTAAATTGAGTTATGAGATAGGAAACTCTTATAAAACGACTCCACAAGTACTATTAGGATATTTAAAAGAATACCCGAATTCAGAATATAAAGATGAAATCAATGAGCTGTTGATAAGCTCTTATCTAACATCCAAAAATTATAAAGAAGCAATGGATCTGTTAGAAAGAAGCCGAAACTTTGAGGATAAGAAAGTATACCAAAAAGTAGCATTTTACAGAGCTGTTGAGCTATTCAATGAAGGCGACTATCCAATGGCGATACGTTATTTTGATAAATCATTATCAGAACAACGGGATCCTGTATTTACAGCCAGAGCGATGTATTGGAAAACGGAGTGTCAGTATGTTCTAAATGATTTTGAAGAAGCACTACTGGGATATAAAGAGTTTAAGTCCAATAGCAGTGCTTCTCAATTAGAGGAATTCAGAGATATAGATTATAATCTGGCATATACCTATTTTAAATTAAAAAAATACGAACAAGCGGCTTTTTATTTTGATGTATTTCTGAAACAAGGAAATGCAGATAGTGTAAAAGAAGCAGATAGTTATTTGAGAATGGCAGATTGTCATTTTATATCCAGAAAATACTGGCCCGCTATGGAAGCCTATAATATGGCAATTAAAAAAGGAGGAGCTGATGCAGATTATGCACATTATCAGAAAGCGATTAGTTATGGTTTTGTCAATAAGAATGATCGTAAAATTGAAGACCTGCTGGCGTTTCTGAATAACTATCCGAATTCAGTGTATAAAGATGATGCTTTGTATTCTTTAGGGAATGTGTATATCTCGGAGCAAAAGATTAACAAAGGAATTGCAGCTTATGACAGGATTATATCAGAAACCCCCAAAAGTTCATATGTGGCAAAAGCAATGCTAAAACAGGGATTGGTATACTATAATGAGAATCAGGGAGACAATGCGCTGTCTAAATTTAAAAAAGTGGTAGCAAAATATCCAGGAACAGAAGAAGCAGTCCAGGCAGTTAATACAGCTAGATTAATTTATGTTGATATGGGAAGAACAGATGAATATGCTTCCTGGGTAAAAGGTTTGGGGTTTGTGAATGTAAGTGATGAAGATCTGGATAATACTGTATTTGAAGCAGCAGAAAAACAGTTTCTAGAGAATAATGAGTCTGCTGCTATTCATGGATTTGAGAAATATTTAGCACAGTTTCCAAAAGGACTACACGCTACTAAAAGCCATTATCATCTGGCAGAGTTACTTTTTAAGAAAAAAGAAAAAGAGGCAACCATTCCTCATTACCTATACGTGCTAAATCAGCCTAGAGGTGAATTTACAGAGCAGTCTTTAGCCAGGCTTTCGCAGGTTTATCTAGAAGATAGAAAATATGAAGAAGCCATTCCGGTTCTAGAACGATTGGAAAATACAGGAGACTATCCCCAGAATATCATTTTTGCACAATCAAATCTGATGAAATCCTATTATCAATTAGTGAACTACAGAAAGACCATTTTGTATGCAGAAAAAGTGTTGTCTAACCCCAAAATAGAAAAAGATGTAAAAAATGATGCCCATTTATTTATAGCAAGAGCAGCTTTGCAAACAGCAGATGTGTCGAGAGCCAGAGCAGCTTATAAAGAAGTAGAAAAGAGTGCAACCGGAGAATTAGCCGCAGAAGCATTGTATTACAATGCGTATTTTATACATGAGTCAGGGGAGTACAAAGCATCGAATGAAGTCATTCAGAAACTGGCAAAAGAATATTCCGGTTACCGTTTATATGGGGCAAAGGGATTAGTACTCATGGCAAAGAATTTTTACGCATTAAAAGATGCATATCAGGCAACATATATCTTAGAAAGTGTAATTACTAATTTTTCAGAACTTCAGGATGTGGTAGCAGAAGCTAAAACAACCCTTCAAAAAATTAAAGCAGAAGAATCCAAAACGAATTCATCTATACAAACTGACCAATAATACCTTCAAAAAAAGTAAATAGAAAAGAGTTTTATGATTAAGAATATCCATAAAATAATAGCATTAGTAGGGATAGGGCTTATGAGTTCTGTTGGGATGGCACAAGAAAAAGAAGAAGAAACCATAGGTACAGAGCGGGTCGTGATCGTGAAGGCATATACTCCTACAATCAGTGATGCTTTTAAAATAAAATCAATACCCTCTGTAAAGGATTCGGTAACACAGCAAAAAAAAGAACTTAACTATAGTATTTTTTCAGTACCTGTCGCTTCTACTTTTACACCGGTAAAAGGAAAAGCTGCCGCGATAGAAAAACCAAAACAAGCCAAGTTGTATGATAATTATGCAACCCTTGGTTTTGGAAATTATACATCAGTATTGGCAGAGTTTTATAGTAATTTCCAGTTAAATCGTTCTGATAATATGGGGGTGTATCTGCATCATAATTCCTCTCAGGGAGGAATTGATGACTTGGTGTTGGATGATAAGTTTTACAATACCTTTCTCGATCTGAATTATACTTCCAGAACCAGAGATGTGGTTTATGGAATTGAAGCAGGAGGAGAACATAAATTAATAAACTGGTACGGACTTCCCGCAAATTCTATTCTAACAACAGCACAAATAGATGGAATAGAAGAACAACAAAGCTATTATGGAGTAAAAATAGGGGCTCAACTGGAAATAGAAGATGCCATGCTGAAAAAAGGACAACTAGAGTATCGTTTTTTTGGAGATGCATTTAATACTTCGGAACATCGTTTACAGATAAAACCAACATTCGAATTTGAGGTAGCAGATGAAGTAATCACCACCAAAGTAATAGCTGATTATTTAGGAGGAAGTTTCGAAAGGAATAGAGGTTCATTGTCACAAATACCGAATGAGTATAGTGTTTTTAATATTGGAGTAGCTCCAAGTTTAATTATATTGAGAGATCATCTGTCTGTGCAATTAGGAGCATCAGTATTCTATAGTATGGACATAGAAAACAGTGATAATGATTTCTTTATTTATCCTAATATTACGGCGTCCTATAGGGTGTTAGAAGACGCCGTTATTGCATATGGAGGAATCGAAGGAGGCTTATCTCAAAACTCATATAGAGATGCTGTTATAAAAAACCCATTTGTATCACCTACGTTGTTTTTATCTCCGACAAGTAATCAATTCGATGGATATATTGGTCTTAAAGGAAAATTGTCAGATATGGTTACCTATAACTTTAGAGGAAGTTATATATCAGAAATGGATAAAGCCCTTTTGGTAAATAATCCCAGAACAACGTTGTTACTAGAAGGGTATGATTACGGAAACTCCTTTTCATACCGATATGATGATATGAAGACAATAAAGGCACTTGGAGAAATAGGATTTGCTATCAGTAATAGATTTAAATTGGGAGCATCTGTAACGTATTTTAATTATTCTATGGACAGAGAACAAGAAGCATGGAACCTTCCGGAAATTGAATCTTCGTTAACGATGGATTATCAAATTACAGATCAATGGTCTTTTGGAGCGCAAGTTTTTTATGTAGGAGAGAGAAAAGAGTTGGATCATGCAACTTTGACAATTCCTTCAGTGGCACAATCTGTAGTAGAACTGGATAGCTTTATAGATGCAAATATTAATATAGGGTATAGATTCAATGATAGATTATCGGTATTTGCCAAAGGGAACAATCTTTTGGGAGAAACATATGAAAAGTGGATTAATTATCCAGTTCAGGGAATTCAAGTACTAGGAGGGGCAACCTATAAATTTGACTTTTAATTTTTTTTAGCAAATTGAAAAAAGTTTAAATCACTTCAAAGAAAAATATAGGGGGTGGAACCCTATAAAGAAGCAAAATCTTTTGTAGAAGCGTAGTTTTTTGTTTTTAGAATAATAGGATATGGTTATTTTTAGCATATCTATAAACAAACTCTAACTTAAAAATACGCTAATATGAAAAAAATAATGGGGCTTCTTTTGGGAGGTTTATCACTGGTAGCATGCAAACAAGAGAAAGAAAAAGTTGATTTACTAGTTTATAATGCCAATATCCATACAGTTGATTCATTGCTTCCCAAAGCAACAGCTTTTGCAGTAAAAGAAGGTAAGTTTATTGCTGTTGGGGCAAGTCATGATATTCAGGAAAAATACCATGGGATACAGCAATTAGATGTCAAAGGAAAAACGATTGTTCCAGGGTTAATAGATGCACATTGTCATTTTTATGGATTGGGGATGCAGCAGCAAAATGTCGATTTGGTAGGAACCAAAAGTTTTGATGAGGTGGTTGAGCGGGTAGTAGCTTTTCAAAAGAAAAAACAAGTAAAATTTATTAGGGGAAGAGGATGGGATCAGAATGATTGGGAAGTGAAGGAGTATCCGACCAAAGCAATTTTTGATAGCTTGTTTCCAAATATCCCAGTAGTTATCACTAGAGTAGATGGTCATGCTATGCTAGCCAATCAGGCGGCTCTCGATTTGGCAAAAATCACAAAAGACACCAAGGTGTCAGGAGGTGAAATAGTTTTGAAAGACGGAGCGCTAACAGGAGTATTGATCGATAATCCAATGAGCCTTATAGAAGCAATTATTCCCAAACCCAGTAGTAAGGAACAGGCTCAGGGGTTAAAAGAAGCAGAAGCAATTAACTTTAGTTATGGCTTAACTACCGTAGATGATGCAGGGCTGGCACCTGAAGTTATTCAGCTAATAGATAGTTTGCAAAAAACAAAAGAATTGAAGATACGAATCTATGCAATGATTAGTAATACTCCGGAATATGTGGCAACTTATCTAAAAAAAGGACCTTATCGGACGGATGTCCTAAACGTATCGTCTTTTAAAGTATATGGAGATGGTGCTTTGGGATCGAGAGGAGCAGTACTTAAGAAACCATATACTGATCAGGAAAACCATTATGGAGCTATGGTAATCGGAGTTGCCGAGTTCAAAAAATTAGCTCGGAAATTAGCTGCTTCTCCTTTTCAGATGAATACTCATGCTATTGGAGACTCAGCAAATGCAGTGGTAATGAATACCTATTATGAAGTGCTGAAAGGGAAGAAAAATCGCCGATGGAGAGTAGAGCATGCACAGGTAGTTGATTCATTAGAGTTTGATATATTAGATGATAATTTAATTATGAGTGTACAGCCAACTCATGCTACCAGTGATATGTACTGGGCAGAGCATAGGTTGGGGACGCATAGAATTAAAGGAGCATATGCTTATAAAACACTTCTTAATAAAACGGGAAAACTAGCCTTAGGAACCGATTACCCGGTAGAACAGGTGAATCCATTTTATACTTTTTATGCAGCGGTAGCAAGAAAAGATTTGCAACAATATCCAAAAGAAGGGTTTTATAAAAATGAAGCCTTGACCAGAGAAGAAGCCTTGAAGGGCATGACATTATGGGCAGCGTATAGCAATTTTGAAGAATACGAAAAAGGAAGTATTACGCAAGGGAAATTTGCTGATTTTGTAATTCTCAATCAGGATATTATGTCGATAACTGAAGATGAAATCCCTGATACAAAGGTGATGTCAACATATTTAGGAGGGGAGAAAGTGTATTGATAAATAACATAAAAAAGACTCCTGATCGAATTTTTTTGATGGCAGGAGTCTTTTCACTAAAACTAAAAAAAGCGTTTTTTTGGCAACTATTTTCAAAATCCAAAATCTGATTATCTATAGTTTTACTGATATCGTGATCTAATTATTTTTGATATTAATATACAGTGCTCTTCTTGGGCTTCCCGGATTAAAAATAGCTCTCATTTTTTCTTTTTGTCCTTTGGTAAACATATGCATGACATCGTCATCAGCATGATTCATGAAATTCATAAACATATCATTGCTTCCACAGGATGTTTGAGGGTGTTTTGGTTTACCATAATAAATTCTGGATTGTTGTGGGGTATCTTTGACATCGTCAGAAGATGAGCAGTTGAATGCAGTCCCATAAGTGTGTTTAAGTCCCAACCAATGCCCGATTTCATGCGTAGCAGTTCGACCTTTATGCACACCATTTTGTAGTGGAGCTAATGTTCCAAACGCATTGGGGTCAATGGCAATTCCGTCAATTCTCGGATCATCTCCAGGAGCACTGGAGAAGGCATATGCTACTTGATTATCTATATCCCTGAAATAAGCAATCCATATATTTAGGTACTGATCGTTTGGCCAGGCATCTTGCCCTCCTTTATCCGTAAAAAAAAGTGCCAGATCTTCTATAGATTCCCCTTCATCTCTTTTTCCATCAAAGCCGGTAACATTTCCCATGGTTCTGATGATTCCTTTAGTAGGTTGTCCTTCCGGGGATGTTGTTGCCAATTTGAATTCTATTTTAATGTCTGCAATAAAAGGTTTGAATTCATCAGGTGTTTTAGAAAGATCTTCATTTTTCATTCTGAAATCCTGATTCAAAACCTTGATTTGCGATTTGATTTTATCATCGCTTATTTCAAAAGGTTCCGGAGCGTAGTTAACTACATGTACCACTACTGGAATAGTAATTATTTCATCTTGCCCCACAGATGTATTGTTGTCTTCTTCAGGGATGGTGCTATCATCGCCAGAACAAGAAATGAGAATACAACTAAGGCTAAAAAAGACAATAGTTATCTTTTTTTTCATAGGATTAGGATAGGTTTATTACATTGCTAAGAGGAGAGATTGTGTATAATGTATTTGTATACCATACTGACAATCTGGATATCATATGTTTTCCCCTTACAGCGAAGATATAAAAGCTTTTATATCTCGAATCCTGCCTTAATATAAGTTTAACAGTCAGAGGGTGTTAAAAAAAGAGGGTGAATAAAGCCAGGATCAATGGGGGAAAAACAGTTCATTTTCCACCGTTAGCTTGTAAGTCGGCAATGCATTGAGGGTCTAATGAAGGAATCCCATTCCCTAAGATACTCATCATTGAATTTCCGAATTCAATGGTTGCTCCCATCAAACATCCTGAAATATTACAATGACCTTTAGCAGTGAGGTCTTCATGAGGTGTTACAGTAGGCGTTCCTACATTTACCAATCCTAATAAGTGCGCAAATTCATGATGAAGTGCTGCTGTCTCTATAATAGGTAAGGTCGGAGCATTGATGGTATTACTCAATTCTTTTAAGGTGTCTTCATAGATAACTATAGATGTATTGAGGTAGGCAGTTCCAAGGGTCTTTTTAGTAGCTGTATCTTTTTCGTTTTTGCCATCTGCAAAATAAATATAGACTGATATTTCGTCTCCTGTATTATAGGAGGTGCGGGTGTTGTTTTCTATTTGAGCAATTTCTTCAATTGTAAAAGGAGCAAGGTTAGAAGAGGCTACTGTACGTTGTTTAATGGTGATGCCATCAGGTTTATGAAGCCGATCAGTTAAGAATTTTCTTAAACCATTGATAGCTTCTATTGTAGGTTCCGCTCCTTTGACAGATACAATTTCCAATGTGATTCCTTTGTAATTTATATCACTTAGGAGATCATTAGCAGAGGTTCCTACCCCTTTTTTATTTGCCATTTGCGCTTCGCTGAATGCTGGGGAATCATCTTCTGTACTACATGCAGTAAACAAGATTGAACTTATCAGTAAAAGACTTAATAATTTTGTAATTTGCATAAAATGAGTTTTCCAGATAAACGAGCGTTAGTAAAATTAAAACTTATGAAAAAAGTAATCGTTAGTCTTTTTATCTTTTTGACATATACTGTTTTTTCGCAGCAAAGATCATACCATGAAGATGTTAAAGAGTATTTTGATTTGAACGGGACTACACAGCAATATAGCAATGCAGTAGATCAAATGTATGAGTTGCTTCGAAATCAATTACAGCATCAGGTCCCCGCCGCCATATGGGAAGAGTTGCAAAGAGAGAAAAATACGACTTTAGGAAATGTAAAATCGTTATTGACTCAGGTGTATAAAGAGCACTTTAGTCATCAGGAGATAAAGGAGTTGTTAGCATTTTATAAATCCGAAACAGGAAAGCAATTCAGGAAGAATCCCGATGGCTTATCCAGAAAGCAAAACAAACGATATGAACGGTTTTTAGCTTCGGATGTGGGGCAGAAAGTAAAAGCACAAAGTCAATCACTAAAGAAGGCTGTAGGAGAAGCTAGTGAATTATGGAGTCGTGATTTATACCGGGAAACCGTAAAAAAGCTTAAAGCTAAAGGGTATTCTTTTTCGCAGTGATTCTCGCCAGATAATCGTTGTTTTCTCCTTTGATAATACACTCGCAAATGAACCCGTGAGCATTTGCGGCATTGACTAGCGTATTGTAGTCTATGTACAACCAATCAAACCATTCAGATTCATCGCCCTTGTACCGGAGTTTGTATTTCATCTCTCCGTAGTAGTCAGCATTAGCATCCACCCAAAAACCACCATCTTCATCTTCGAATAAATAAGAGATGTCCGAAGAATCTATGAGGATTTGTCCCTTAGGATGAAGAAGCTTTTTTACTTGAGTAAAAAAATAGTCAATATTAGGAAGCCTTCCGATGATGCCGCTACCATTCATTAAAAAAAGAAGGGTGTCATAGCTCCCTTCCTGATCAAAGAAATTTTCGCATGCGGCATTGGACACGCCTCTTTTATGTGCAATGCGAATTGCTCCGGCAGAGATATCGATCGCTTTTACGTTTAGTTTTTTCTCTTTTTGTAGATATAGACTGTGACTTCCGGCTCCGCAACCAACATCCAGAACTGTTCCATAAGAAAGTTCAAGTGCTTTTTGTTCTATTGCAGGCATGAGTGAGTACTCTCTGAATAAATAAGCAATAGGAATTAGATCATCATCAAAATCGGGCGCAATTACAGTGATATCTTCCGGGGAATTACTGGTGTAATAATCTTGTATTGCTAAGCCAAAAATATCTGTATTCATTCTATATTATGCTATGATTTCTAAATAAGAAATGCAATCTCTTTATAAACGGTAATTAATAGGTTACTTTTGCTGTATGCAGGATTTTTTAGATCAATTACCGACACTCGCCAAAGATAAACATAACGAGAATAAAAAGTTCTTTTCCAAATTAAAAAAGAAGCAGCCCAAACGGTTTGATATAACAATGCAGCAACTGCATGATGAAGAGTTTGCCGAGACGGACTGTCTGACATGTGCCAATTGCTGTAAAACAACTGGTCCTTTGTTTACTGATAAGGACATCGAGCGAATTGCCAAATACATGAAAATGAAACCATATGATTTTGAGCAGAAATACCTTCGAAAAGATGAAGAAGGGGATATGGTTTTACAAGAAACACCTTGTCGTTTTTTAGCTTCTGATAACTACTGTTTGATTTATGATGTCCGACCAAAAGCATGTAGGGAGTATCCACATACAGATCGAAAAAAGTTTCATCAGATTGCTCACCTGACCATGCACAATGTGGCTATATGTCCTGCAGCATTTAGAATAGTAGAAAAAATGAAGATGTTATTTCAGGGAGGGTAAAAGCAATAAAATAAAGGGGGCTTTTATTGCATTAAAAAATCTCTCTGAATCCTAATGCTTCTAATCTGTTTTGATCTTTTGATACTCCAGGGATTTTTGGAGCAGAGGTAAAATGAGTTTCAATTTTAGGAGTTCCGATAATCTCTCCGGTTTCTTTATGTATTTTGTAATAAGAACCGCTACTTTTGCTATTTGGGTTTTCTGCTTTTTCTTCTACGTAAAAGTGATCATTCTCTTCAAAAATCGTCATCTTTAGATCCCATGCTCTAGTGTTGATTTCTATAGAACTTCCATAAATAGCTTTTACTACGAGGTTGATATATTTTGTATGTTCCTTTGTAGGGATATAAAACTTTGTTTTGGAATAAAAATCAACTCCGCTGTCCTTATGAAAATGACCATTTTTCCCATAGCAATTATTCCGATTACTTTTCTGTTTTACTTTTCCACTAGGTAATTCGACCTCGAGATTATAATAGAATTTTGCATATAAAGGCACATAAAGTACATTCCGCTCAAAAGAAACAATAATTTTTCTGTTATCAGTAACTACCTTGATAAAGTCAAAATCCTCTCTGTAAATAATTTTTCCTAGATGTTTTTTCTGTTTAATGATATTGATTGCAATGTCAATTAATTCATTTTTTCCTAATTTTTTTAACTCTTGTATTGTATAGGTAGTATTTCCTATGGTATCCAGCTTAAAAGCTTTATTGATATCTGTTGTTATTGTGGAACTCATCATGATCGTTTCAATTTATTGTTTAATTCCTAAAGGCAATTTCAAAATGCCGTAAAGGTGGATTGGAAGCTATAGGATGATTGGGGGGCATCTATAACAGCTACGACATTTTGAAATTTTAGAACTCTTAATTGAACATTACTCTCATTTCTAATGTTTGCCTTGTTAAATTTGGTTATACGTTTTTGTCACTTCTCCCATCTACAGTAGAAGGGATATTTTTTTATTGTCTGATATACGTTTTTGTGTTGTACAGCGGTACTTAGCATAAGGTGTGCTATACCTAGATATGGGATTGTTTTTTGGTCTCTTTCTGATGTTTTGCTATGGGAAATATAAACTTGGAGGATCCTGATGTAATCAATTTTATAAGTAGGGCGTAATCGTTGTTGGTTTATACCATCATAAGCATCAGATAGTGTGAAAGACCTTGTATCTTTATTCAGATATAATAAAGAAGATGTTGTCTTTATAATGTCTAAAAGTTGCTGGGATACAGCTGTTGTTTTAGACCAAAAAAACTCCCGGTAATTTCTGATTTTTGATAAAGACATAAAATGTGTTTAGTAGTAATGCATGTAATCAAAAAACATTTTGCAAAAGCTATGTTTTTTTGATTAGGGAGTATTGTGTTTTATTTTATGAACAAGTTTTTTCTGTAGATCTCCTGATAAAATTACAAGACCAGATGGTGTTAGTTATTTTAAGGTCGCTATGTTGTGTTATTGAAAGTACAGGAAACCTGAGATGATCTGTTGTGAGAACTACCGTCTCTTATGGTTGCCATAAAAGACAGTAGTTTTGTGTGTCTGAAATCAGTGTTAATTATTTACTTAACTCTTTTTTAAGGTCAGCAATAGTTTTTGCCATTGCTACTCCAGGAAGTTTTATAGGAGCAGCAACCTGAGCTACAAATGTTCCTTTTACTTCACCTCTTTTATATGTAGTAAACCCAACTCTGTATAAACCTACAGTAAGTGCTTTTGTAGGGCTGCTGATTTCACTCTTGTATCTCAAAAGAGAGTTGTAGCTGCTCCCACTAGGCTGTTTAGGCATTTCTCCACTGTCATCATTGCTAGCAAGTGTTACCCAGTTGGCATTTTTTACAGCATCTTCTGTAATGTTATTTTTACTGATAATATCGGAACGCTCTAATGTAATGTATGTATCAAAGTAGTCATTCGATTTGCTGTTATCAGCATATGCTTTAGATACAGTTGCATTCTTTATTTTGTTTTTTCCTACAGGAGACATCATTCTTACTCCTAATTCAGGAGCTACTGCAGGAATCCATACATATATGTAGTAGAATTTTTTCCCATCTTTTACTTGATCTTCATTTCCTGGAGTTGCATATCCTAGGTAAGATACAACATCTGTATAAGGAACTTTGATGGTTTTAGGTCCGATCTTTTTTTCGATAGAACTTCCGAATTTTTTAAGTTTTTGTGCTTGTAAGGTTGCAGAACTTCCAAGTGCGAAAATACTGAGTAGTACTAAAATTTTTGTTTTCATTATTGAATATTTATTAGTGTTGATTGTATAGGTTAGACACACGGTCTGTTTGTATTTATAATAGTTTAAAAGAAACCGTTACATAGTATTTTTGAGTAGATGTTATCTTGTTAATATCTATGTATTGGCTGGATGTATTTGAACTTCTAATAGCGATAATATCTCCAATGTTTTTGTTGAGTTTTTCTGCCATTTTTTGCGCAATACTTTTGGCATTTAGAATTGCTTTATGGCTAATCGTAGCAAGCTCTTCTGCGCTTTTTTCTTTTGCTATGATTTCAACATTTGTAACTCTTACTCCAGGGGTTTTTAAGGCCATTATTTTTTCGACTTCTTCAGAGGAGTTAGAAGTGTAGTTGTAATACATTACTTCGTTTATTTCTGAAGTTCCCGCATAGAGTTTATAGGAGGTATTTTTCTGAAATTTAGCAAAATCTATTCCTGCCGTTTTTAATTTACTTTTATAAGTGTTTGTTACTTCATCAAGGCTTTTAGCTTCTAAATTTCTATATCCATCGGCTAAAACTTCTTTGATATTTATGAGCATATTATATCGGTCTATAGTAATGGTTGCCTCAGTTTCTCCGACAACTTCGATAGCATTTTGTGTCTCCTGAGAAAAGATCGGAGAGCTACAAATTAAAAACAGCAGGTAGATTGTGTATTTCATGATTGTATGATATATGACTGTTTTTTTTAGAAGAATAAGATGTATGCAACGATCATCCAAACTCCAACGATAAGACCAAGCATCCCTAGTTTTCCTTGCATAGGAGCTAATTTTGCTCTTAATTGTAGTGCTTTCTCTTTTGCTGCTTCATTTTTAGAAAGTACAAGTTTGTTGATCATTCCGAATCCTAATAAAAACCCTAATACTGCTTCTACAAGGTTACCAGCTAATAATGTTACCCACCAGATAGGGTGTGTTGTAAGCCATCCAATATTTAAAATTGCAGAGATAACTCCCCATACTCCCCAGAAACAAAATACAAGCCCAATCCAACCTTGATATGGTTCGATTTTATCCAGTAATTCTTTTGCGTTTGGTTTTTTAGATAGTAATAATGATGGTACTGCTAAAATACTTAGTATAATTAATGTGATTCCCCAAGTCATGATTTTATAAGATTTATAGGGTTAGTAATAGTTTTAACTCGCTCTGTGTTATAAGAACAATGCAAAGATGGGGGATATCTCCTGGGGGATAAACACTCTTTGTAGTGAAAATAACTACCCTGAAAACAGGGGGTGTTTTTTTTGATAAATTATTGCTGGTCTTATCTGTTTGTTGACTTTTCTATAGAAAACGAGAAAATAGCGTGAGTTTTAATAAAAAAAGAAGAAAAGCAGAGAGGAAAGTGTTGGGTGAAAGAAGAGCGTATATGTATAGAAACAGTAAGAAAGCAACGCTTTTCTTGTTTGATAAGAATTTTTATAAAAATTCTAAAAAAAGATGCAAAATAGCATAAGGAATTAACTTATGAATTCTCCTAGATAAAAAAAAGGAAGTGGGATAGAAATATTAATGAGGGATATTCGCTTAAGGTTCTATATATTTCATTTTTAGTGCGTACTTAGTAAGTCCAGCCAAATTTCTGACATTGAGTTTGGCGATGAGGTTTTTTCGATAACTTTCTATAGTGTGCTTGCTTAAAAATAACTGATCTGCAATTTCTTGAGTTGTATATTCTTGTGCGATCAGAGTGATAACATCAATTTCTCTTTGAGTTAGTTTGATTTCGTTTTGTTTCTTTTTAGAAAACTTATTTTCAATATAAATATCTTTAATCTCTTTTGAGAAATATTTTTCACCTCCTAAAATTGTTTTTATAGCTAAAAGTAATTCTTCTTTTTCAGCATTTTTAGGAACATACCCATCAACATCATGCTCAATCAGATTGTCAATCATTTCTGCATTGTTATGCATACTGACAACCAGTGTTTTTATATTTCTGTTTTTTTCTTTCAGCATCTTGTTTAATGTGATGCCATCTACTTCTGGCATGCTGATATCAGTAATGATCAGGTCAATTTTTTCTTTTGGGTTGATCTCTACATATTTTATGATGTTACTTCCGTTTTTTGCAGTTAATAAGATATTGTAGTCTTGTTCTTCATTAAGAATACTAAGTAAACCGTCCAAAAACATTTTATGATCGTCTGCAATGATAAGGTTGTATTTCATAATATAATATGTTTTTTATTAGGGATTTCGATATTAATGATAGTTCCTCTTTTGTGTCTGGAATCAATGGTATAGACCCCGTCCAACGCCTTTAGACGCCTTTTGAGGCTGGTTAGTCCTACTCCTGGTGTAATCAGAGCACAACTGAACCCTATTCCATTATCTTCAAAAATTAAATGAATGGTGTCGTGAATAAGGTCTATTTGAATATCTAACCGAGTTGCTCCGCTATGTTTTATTGTATTAGTAATTAATTCCTGTAGAATTATGAAAATTTCATTTTGTAACTTTTCGTCTATTTCATTATTGATATCATCTTCCGGGTATATAGAAAGCATCACCTTTAATTTGCTTGCTTCCTCAATGTTTTTCATATATTCTGTGATCAAAGGTACAAAATCGTTTTGACGAAATTTGGTTGGAATTAAATTATGTGATAAAGTTCTTACTTGCTGGTATGTGTCATCTAACTGATGGTATAATGTTTTGAATTTGCCTCTGTCTTTGGATAAATTGCTGAATTGTAATTTTATGGCGGCAAGATTACCTCCAATACTATCATGTAGCTCCTGAGCTATTCTTTTTCGTTCTCTGTCTTGTCCTTCAATGGAAGCCCGAATTAATTTTAATTCCTGATCTTTTAATATGGTAGAAATTCGTTGTTGGCCGATCTCTTTTAGTTTTTTGTTGAGCAGGCTTTGTGTTTTTAATTTTTGATAATATAAAATGAGCAACCCTATGATAGGAATTAATGTAATAATAAATGAAATAAAGGTGATTTTCTTTATTTCTTTTTGACGGTTGATTTCTAATTCTTTGAGCTGCTTGTCTTTTTTTAAAAGAATGATTTCATTTCTTCTTCTTTCAGCAGTATTTTTTAAAAACAAGATTTGATTTTCATTTTCCTTTCGCTGAATGTCTTTTTGAAGGTCAATATGCCTGAGTTCATCTTCTTTGTTTAATAAGGTCAGTTTTTCTTTTTCTTTCTGAAGTTTTTGATACTTGTTTTCAAGAAAAGTTATCTTTTTCAAACGCTCTAACGCATTGATAGAATCTTTTATCACAAAATATTGAGAAGAAAGTGCAAAGGCACTTTTATAATCGTCTTTTTGTAAGGCGATAAGCTTTAGTTTATGATAAATTTCTGCCTGCTCTTTTAATAAATTAGAAGGAATAGCTTCTTTTAAGATTTTTTTATAAATGGCAGCGGCGGCATTAATGTCTTTTTGAACAAATAACCGATCGGCAATCCCTAATTCTGTGGTAATTCTAAGCTTGGCTAGTTCCTTTTTTTGTACTTCGGGCGCTATTTTTTTTGCAGGAAAAGCGGAGATTTCTTCTACTGCTTTTTGAGCATAAATAAAAGGAAAACAGCCTAATAGGATAATTAATATGTTTTTTTGAAAAGATTTGAGCATAAGCAAATGTATCAAATCCTATATGTCTGTATATCCCTGAAAATGGGGTTTTTTGTTATACGGTATTTGTTATTTGTACAAGAGGTACTTAGCGCGTGTTTTCTTATAAATGTTTAGGTCTGAGTTCCATGAATCTCGGATTTTTTGTATAGAAACTCCTTGCTCTATTTGTTTTTGTAATAAAGTATTTCCTGCGTGTATGGTAAATGATTTGTTTTTGAAAAAAACAGCTTTTTTACTAGAAAGTTTATAGGCATTTATAATCCAGCTTAAGTTAATTCTATTCATTTTTTCGGTGTTTCTAAGGTCAATACCGTTGCAGAGATTTCCTTTGTGTTTAGGGTTTTTAGCTCCAAAATTAGGAGCAGGAGTATAGCTAAAAGGGTATTTGTCTTTAGGTAATTCCGGAGCTCCAATTAGCTGAAATTGCATTTCGGTTCCTCGACCTGCATTGATAGTTGTACCTTCGAATAAACCTAAACTGGGATATAGATTAATAGCAATATCATTAGGGAGATTGGGAGAAGGTCTGATGGGAAGGTGATAAGGAGTTGTGTGAGTATAGTTTTTTACAGGGATTATGGTGAGATTGCATTTCTGATCGGTCTGTAACCAACCTTCTCCATTAATCATTTGTGCATATTCTCCAATAGTCATTCCATGTACTAAAGGAACTGGATGCATTCCTACAAAACTACTATGTCTGGTGTCTAAAACAGGACCGTCTATATAATGCCCGTTTGGGTTGGGTCGATCTAATATAATAACAGGAATCTGGTTTTCTGCACAAGATTGCATCACATAATGTAATGTAGAAATGTAGGTATAAAAGCGAACTCCTACATCCTGAATATCGAATACGATTATGTCTATGTCTTTTAGCATATCAGAAGTAGGCTTTTTATTTTTGCCATATAGTGATATAATCGGAATACCAGTTTTTTTATCTCTTCCATCAGCAACGTGTTCTGCCGCGTCTGCTTTACCTCTAAAGCCATGTTCGGGAGAAAAGACTTTTTTTATTTTTATCGAATGGGCGACAAGTGAATCTACCAGGTGAGTAGTTTTGGTATCGTTTCTGAAAATTACACTGGTTTGATTCCCCACAAATGCTACATTTTTATTTTTGAGTAACGGGAGGTATGCGTCTAACTGATTTGCTCCTACAACAGGAGGTTGAGATACGGAAGTAGCTGTTTTATTTACCTTAGAAACCGTTTGAGGATCTATTTTTGCTGTTGCAAAATTAGAAGAAGCATTATTTCTACAAGAAATAAAAAGGAGAAAGAAGAATAAAAATGTATTTTTGAATGTATGTTTTATAAAAACCATAAATAAGTTTGAATTTCGAATATTTTATAGCTAAACGCCTTATCAAAGGTAAAGAGCATAAAAGTAGCATATCGACACCAATAATAAAAATTGCGATTTTTGCAATTGCTTTGGGAATGGTGATGATGTTGATTACTATAGCAACAGGAGTAGGTCTTCAGAAAAAAATACGGGAAAAAGTAGCAGCATTTAATGGGCATATTGTAGTCTCCAGTTATGATAATAATCAGAGTATAGAATCATTAGTGCCTATAGATAAAAATGAGTCTTTCTATCCTGAGTTTTCATCATTAGAAGGGATAGCACATGTACAGGGAGTGGCTACAAAAGCTGGGATTATAAGGACAGCTTCGGATTTTGAAGGGATTGTAGTAAAAGGCGTAGGGGCAGACTATGATTGGTCTACTTTCGAAGAGTATTTGGTAGAAGGGAAAATTCCTGATTATGATACAAGTCACCCGGTAAATACCGAAATTCTAATTTCTAAACATATTGCAGATAGGTTACAGCTAAGTATTGGAGACAAAGCCAATACATACTTCCTAAAAAAAGGAAAATCTTCTAATCCGGTGCCGAATATTAGATCTTTTGTAGTGACAGGAATTTATTCTTCAGGATTTCAGGAGTTTGATGAGGTTTTCGTTCTTTGTGATATAAGACATATTCAACGTTTGAATAAATGGAAAGAAAATGAAATTGGAAATTTTGAAATCTTTATAGACAATTTTGAGCATTTGGAAGAAAAAGGCGTTGAAGTCAATGAAACTATTTACCCCGTATTATATCAGGAAACAATTGCTAGTAAATACGAAACGATATTCGAATGGTTAAAATTATTCGACCTCAATATTATAGGGATTATAGCGATTATTATTTTGGTAGCCGGGATTAATATGATTACTGCTTTGTTAGTTTTGATTTTGGAACGTACACCTATGATTGGTATTCTGAAAGCATTAGGAAGTTCAGATTGGAGCATTAGAAAGGTATTCCTGTATAATGCAGCCTATTTGATCATGATTGGGCTTTTTTGGGGGAATCTTATTGGGCTGGGATTGTTGTGGATTCAGAAATTATACGGTGTAATTAAACTGAACCCAGAGACCTATTATGTGAGTACGGCTCCGGTACATATTGATATAGGATATGTATTATTGCTAAACCTGGGGACCTTGTTATTGTGTCTTATTATGTTATTAATTCCATCCTATATCGTATCAAAAGTATCTCCGGTTAAGGCAATACGTTTTGAATAAAAAGATTATTTGCTAAAAAAAGTGGAGGTTGATGACACATCTTGTTATCTTTGTGCTTAGAATAAAATATCATTTCTAAAGATAATTCTTAGAAGATTATTCTGTAGGGATGTGTTTTTTTGTAAAAAGAATAAAGGTTTGGTACTGTCATTCGGTTTTTGTTTAACTAAATAATTATAGGGTCTTGGAATACGCAGAGAATATTTTAGAAACGATAGGAAATACTCCATTAGTAAAAATGAACGCATTGGTGAAAGATGTTGATGCGTTGGTGTTGGCAAAATATGAAACATTTAACCCCGGGAATTCTGTAAAAGATCGGATGGCATTAAAGATGATTGAGGATGCTGAATCTGATGGTAGATTACAACCAGGAGGGACGATCATAGAAGGAACTTCTGGAAATACAGGAATGGGATTGGCTCTTGCAGCAGTTGTGAAAGGGTATAAGTTGATCTGTGTGATGGCAGATAAACAATCCAAAGAAAAAATGGATATTTTGAGAGCAGTGGGGGCAAAAGTTATGGTGTGCCCTACTAATGTAGATCCTGAGGATCCGAGATCGTATTATTCTGTTTCCAAACGATTGTCTGAAGAGACACCTAATTCATGGTATGTTAATCAATATGATAACCCTTCTAATACGTTAGCTCATTACGAAAGTACAGGACCAGAGATATGGGAGCAAACAGATGGAAAGGTTACTCATTTTATTGTAGGGGTTGGTACAGGAGGGACAATCTCTGGAGTAGGGAAGTATTTAAAAGAAAAAAATCCAAATGTAAAGATATGGGGAGTAGATACGTATGGCTCTGTTTTTAAAAAATATCATGAAACGGGAATTTTTGATGAAAATGAAATCTACCCTTATATCACAGAAGGTATTGGAGAAGATATTTTGCCTAAAAACGTAGATTTTTCGGTTATTGATGGTTTTACCAAAGTAACTGATAAAGATGCTGCCATTTATACGCAAAAATTGGCAAGAGAAGAAGGAATGTTCTTAGGGAATAGCGCAGGGGCAGCGATCAAAGGGTTATTGCAATTAAAAAAAGAATTCAAACCTGAAGATGTTGTTGTTATCCTTTTTCACGATCATGGAAGCAGGTACGTAGGGAAGATGTTTAATGATGATTGGATGAAAGAAAGAGGGTTTGTAGAAGAGGAAGCATATACAGCCTCTGATCTTATAAAAGCGCATGAAGATAAACAGCTGGTAACTGTGAAAACAGAAGAATTAGTGTCACATGCGATTGAGCGAATCCGAAAGTTTCAAATATCCCAAATACCCGTTGTAGATAGCGAGGGGTTTGTTGGTTCAGTGGATGAAAGTGCTCTTTTTACAGCTTTTCTGGATGATAAAAACCTGGCAGATACTCCCATAAAAGAAATTATGAATCCGCCATTTCCTATCGTGGAAAAAAACACTTCATTAGATGAAATATCAGGACTCATTAAAAAAGGGAACTCTGCTGTTCTGGTAAATTTAGGAAATAATAAGCACCATATCATTACCAAGTATGACGTTATAAGTCATATAAAATAATTTATTATCTTTAGAGGGATGAATTACCCCCTCTATTTAATAATGTGATCTTTTTTAGTAGGATTCGTGTTTTTCTATGTCTAATTTTTTGTTTAGTTGGATGATAGGAGTTTATGGTGTATCCAGAAGATACACATAGTGGGGCATCATTAAAATCATTGCCTATGTATAAATATACGTTTGATTTTTCTGATATAGATCGCTTAAGGGACTATTTCCATTCGGAATTAGACCCCAAAGGAACTACAGATAGAATTTTTTTTCCTCCTGAGATTGGGGATGGGTATCTTCAGTATTATAAAATTTCTCCAGAGGTTTTTTTATTGATAAATAATTATACGGCAAATGCTGATATTGAATATATAAGGAAACCTGCTGAAGAAAGAGACCTGATTTTACATTTTAGAAAATATGCTTTAGATCATGAAGTGACCTCAGATGAGATCATCAGCAGGTATTCTAATGGTTATACGCCAGGAAATATGCGCTGTATAGACGCCAGAACCGGAGAGCGGGTATTTATAGCCAAAGGAGGTGTTGTGAAGTCTACTATGATTGTTTTAAAAAAATCATTTACGAAATCGTATTTGATGAAAGGAAATGAGGCTCTTGTTGATAAAGTAGATCATTATATAAAACAATCCCATAAACACATTAATAAGTTTTATCTTTCCTATAGGCAGTCTAAGTTATTTGATCAGATCGTAGAACCTTTTGAAGATAAAGTGGAAAGTTACTTGTTTTATCTGGCCAGAGCGGTGTTACTATTAGAAACATTTTGGAAAGATGTACTCAAGTGGACAACAGAGGAAAACCCATTTAGTATTAATAGCTCTCAGATTGGCGGAATTTATAAAGTAACTGATTATTTGGAAAATAACTTAAATGAACCTTTTATCGGGGTTGATCAGCTAGCTACAATGGCATATATGAGCAGGACAAGCTTTTTTAATACTTTTAAAGAGATTCATAACCAGACCCCTTTAGAATTTTTTAATAATAAGAAGTTAGAAAGGTCGTATAATATGATTTTTACAAAACAATTATCTGTAAAAGAGGTAATGAGTAATTTGAACTATTCTAACTCTTCTAAGTTTAGGAAAGCATTTTTTGATCGATTTAATATTTATCCTGATTGAGAAAATATGATATAAAATAAAGATGGTCATCAAAAAATGACAACCATCTATAACCTAACACAAACTCAACTTCGTTTAGGGTTTTAAAATTTTAAGTATATATTTTGAAAGACGTTTTCCCAATTGCTTCATGACCAAAATAACTAAAAGAAGACGTAGATTCGTTTCCATTAATACAAAATATATTACCAATAGTCCAACTGTTTGATTATTAACATTTTTTTATAAAAATTTTAAGCTTAATAAGTTTTTTTAATAATGAAAAACAAACTTTTTTTCAGAAAAATGATCGTTTTTAAGAAAAAATGTCAGAGAGCTTAATAACCCATATTTTATAGTTATCTTGTTGTTCTTTAATGTGTTGTATTTGTGGAAGAGCATTTTGTTCAATATATATGGAATCATAAAAAGTTTGATGTTTTTAACCTGAAAACATCAGCAGGTGAGCTGGTTTCTATTTATTCATCAGGGATCCACAATAAAAATACTTCTGGTCCTGACTTTTTTAATGCCAAACTAAAAATAGGAGATCAGCTATGGGTAGGAAATGTAGAAGTTCATATAAAGGCCAGTGATTGGTATGCACATGCGCATCAAGATAATGAGGCGTATGATAAAGTTATACTTCACGTGGTTTGGGAAAATGATATGCCTGTTTATAGAAAGGATAAAACCCAGATACCTGTTGTACAGTTAAAAGACTTTATTAAACCAGCCTTGTTGGCGAGATATCAGATCTTTTTCGAAAATATGAAACGAAAAACAATTATTTGTGAAGGGCTAATTTCTAGTGTTTCTGATTTTAGAATGTACCATTGGCAGGAACGATTATTTATAGAAAGGCTGGAAAGGAAAACAGTAGAAATTCATAGACTGCTACAAAAGACAAAAAATGATTGGGAACAAGTGTTGTTTTTATTAATCTGTAAGAGTTTTGGATTGAGAATTAATAGTGATGCATTTCTTAGTATTGGGATGTCTTTTGATTTTTCAGTGTTTAAAAAATGTCAAGAATCTCTCTGTCAACTAGAAGCATTGTTTTTTGGTCAGGCTAAGATGCTTCCGGAAAATCCAGATTCGAAATATGAGAAAAATCTAAACAAAGAGTATCAGTTCCTGAAAAAAAAGTTTTCGTTAACTACTACAGGAGTGCTGTCTCCACTTTTTTTTAGATTACGCCCGGGGAATTTTCCAACAATACGATTATCTCAATTAGCCAATTTGTACAATCAAAATAATAAATTATTCCATAGGTTAATACATGTGAAAAATATTAAGGAAGTGTATGGTTTGTTCTCTGTTTCTGCAAGTGATTTTTGGAATAACCATTACGTTTTTTCTAAAGAATCCTCAAAAAAAGTGGAAAAAAGAATCTCTAAATCGTTTATTGATCTAATTGTAATAAATACGATAATTCCTTTAAAGTTTTTGTTTGATACAATGCAAGGGGTGGATGCAGAGAAAAATATATTTGATTTGATGTCAGAGGTTTCTCTAGAGAAAAACGCTATAATCAGGCAATTCGAATCCATGAAAATAACCATGAAGAATGCAATTCATTCTCAAGCAATGATTGAATTAAAGAATAAGTATTGCGATAAGAAGGCATGTCTGAAATGCGATGTTGGGAATTATTTACTCAATAGATAATAAAATTAATTAGATTATAATTAATTTGCAGTATGATTTATGATTTACGACACTTTTTGGAAAGGAATGGATTTTATGTATCATCCAGGTTAGCAGACAGACTTGGTATCAGAGCTAAAAATGTACGATTGTTTTTTATCTATATAACGTTTGCTACGGTAGGACTGGGATTCGTATTGTATCTGGTAATGGCATTTTGGTTAAAATTAAAAGACTTGGTGTATACCAAGAGAACTTCGGTATTTGATCTTTAATGATGTTGAACTGGTTAAGATCTAAAATATATATAGCACTGTTTTTTTTAATTATATCAGTGTTAATTGGTGTATTGGGGTTTCATCTGTTTGCAGGCTATTCCTGGATAGATGCATTATATATGACCGTAATTACACTGTCTACAGTTGGTTTTGGAGAAGTTGGTCCTTTAAATGAGATGGCAAAATTATTTACTATTTTCCTCATTGCGATTAATGCAGTCGTATTTGCCTATTCAGTCTCCGTAATTACAGAATATATTGTGAGTAAAAATGATCCCGAAAGATTATATTATAAGAGGATAAAAAATATGATAGAAAAATTGGAAAACCATATTATTATAGTGGGATATGGAAGAAACGGGAAGCAGGCTGCCGATAAATTATTAGCTTACGACAAGAAGTTTGTTATCATAGAAAAAGATAAAGATATCATTGATAAACATCAGAATGATAAGTTTTTTTTTATGGAAGGCAATGCAACAGAAGATGAGGTGCTGATTGATGCAGGTATAAAGAGAGCTTCTTGCTTGATATGTACTTTGCCAGATGATGCAGATAACCTCTTTATTGTATTGTCAGCAAGACAGATCAACAGACGCCTAAAAATAATAAGTAGGGCTTCTCAGGATGCTTCCTATAAGAAAATACGATTAGCAGGAGCGGATAATGTAATTATGCCGGATCGAATCGGAGGAGATCATATGGCATCATTGGTCGTTGTGCCGGATTTAATCGAGTTTTTAGATAATTTATCAATTGTAGGAAAAGGACTCATTAATATAGAAGAGATTACTTTCGAAGATATGTTTACGGATGGGGAAAAACGAACGATCAGAACTATAGATATGAGAGCAAGAACCGGATGTACTATTATAGGGTATAAATCTCCGGAAGGGGAATACATAGTAAACCCGGAAGCAGATACAGTTTTAAGACCTGGTTGTAAAGTCGTTGTTTTAGGGAGACCAGAGCAAATTAACCTTCTAAATAAGGAGTTCGGAATTTAGCGGTTACAATATATTTAATTGTGAAAAAATTGTAAACAAAGGCTTTTTTTTGCATATTGCTCACTTTACTAAACAATAAAATTTATAATTCATAAAATCATGAAGAGATTTCTTCTTTCAATTTTAGCACTCACTATACCGTTACTGACATTTGCGCAAGAAGCATCAGAAAAAGGGCTTGATCAGAAAATAGACGAAGCATTTAAACCTTTTTCAGACGCTGTTTCCGGCATCGTTTTTTTTCAAGTTTTTAAAGATGCTCCATTTGTTATCATTCTATTAGTATTTAGTGCTTTGTTTTTTACACTGTATTTTGGATTTCCAAATATTCGATATTTTGGGAAAGCAATTAATGTGGTAAGAGGAAAGTATGATGATCTAGAAGGGCATGGAGTAGGAGACCCATCAGCAGCGGTGGATGGAGATATTCCAGATACAATCAGAGATGAGTCAAAAGAAGGAGAAGTATCGCATTTTCAGGCATTGGCAACCGCGGTTTCAGGAACAGTTGGTAATGGTAATATTGCAGGGGTAGCTTTGGCAATTGCTTTGGGAGGTCCCGGGGCAACCTTTTGGATGGTTATTTGTGGATTATTAGGGATGTCTACTAAATTTGTAGAATGTACGTTGGGAGTTCAGTATCGCGATGTGGGAGAAGATGGAACAGTCTATGGAGGACCGATGTATTATTTAAGTAAAGGATTAAAAGAAAGAGGATTTGCGACGTTAGGAAAAGTAGTTGCGGCGCTTTTTGCTGTTTTCTGTATTGGAGGATCCTTTGGAGGAGGAAATGCTGCGCAGTCTAATCAGGCAACTGTAGTGTTAAAAGAGCTTTTGAAATTAGATAATACTGGAGCTGGCTTTTGGATAGGAGTTATTCTGGCAGTGTTGGTAGGTATTATTATTATAGGAGGAATTAAGCGTATTGCATCAGTGACAGAGAAGGTTGTTCCTTTTATGGCTGTTATGTATATTTTGGCTTGTTTGTATATAATTTTTGGGAACTTCTCTTTAGTAGATGATGCTACAGGATTGATCATAACAGAAGCATTTAACCCGAAAGCTATTGGAGTAGGTGGTGTTATTGGAGTTTTGTTAGTAGGATTTAAAAGAGCTGCTTTTTCGAATGAGGCAGGTGCAGGTTCTGCATCGATAGCGCATTCTGCAGTGAAAACTAAGTATTCTGCTAGTGAAGGTTTGGTAGCTTTACTGGAACCATTCATTGATACTGTAGTGATCTGTACGATGACCGCTTTGGTAATTATTATCTTTAATTTTAATGGAGAATTTGATTATGGAGGTTTGCCAGAAAGAGTAGAACAAGCTGATGGTACTTTTAATGCAATGGTGGATGGAACTTTGTATGAAGATGTTAAGGGTAAAGTGCTTATTAATGGAGAATTGAAGGAAGGTGCGGGGATAACAGCTGCAGCATTTAAAAAATACATTCCGTTTTCAAATATTTTCTTAACAATAGCAGTAGTGTTGTTTGCTGTTTCTACAATGATCTCATGGTCGTATTATGGATTACAATCATGGAAGTTTTTGTTTGGAAGAGGAAAAGCAGCGGATTTAACGTATAAGATATTATTTTTGACCTTTGTGATTATTGGAGCAGCTGCTAGTATGGGGTCTATCTGGGCATTTTCAGATGCAATGATATTTGCCATGGTGTTCCCTAATATGGTTGGGTTGTTCTTTTTGTTTCCAGTAGTTAAAAAACAATTGGTGCGATATTTTGATGCAATAAAAGCCGCCAAATCGTAGAAAAACTTTTTTCTGAAATGAAAAATATAAAATCCCATTTCGAAATGCATGAGCGTTTTCGAAATGGGATTTTCCTTTTATTAGTAATATTGTTTTTAGGAGGTCTCGCTTTCTTTTTTTATCCAGTAGAAGAAAAAGAATATCATTTGACAGAGCTAGAGAACTATCAAAAAGAAATTGATTCTCTAAAATTAGAAGAAGAAATAAAACGACAGGAAAGAAAGAAGGTATCTTTTAATCCTAATTTTATTTCTGATTATAAAGGATATATTCTTGGAATGTCGGTAGAAGAGTTGGATCGTTTGCACGCATATCGCAAAAAAGGTTTGTGGATTACTTCTGCTAAAGATTTTCAAAAAGTAACACAGGTTTCTGATTCGTTGTTAAATGCGATGATTCCTTTGTTTTTGTTTCCGGAATGGAGTGTTAAATCAAGAAACCTCCGTACAGTTAGTATACATAGAATAAAGAAAGATCTGAATTTTGTATCTGCGGAAGAATTAATAGGGACGTGTAAGATACCTGATTTTATCGCTGAAAGAATTATTAAGTACAGGGATAAGTTGCAAGGTTTTTTAGCAGATGAGCAATTGGAAGAGGTATATGGATTGTATAAATGGCAACGAGAAAATATCCTGAAACTGTATACTGTAAAACAAAAAAAGACAGTACAGAAAATTAATGTCAATAAAGCTACGGTAGAAGAGTTGTTAACCGTTCCTTATTTTGATTTTGAAACAGCAATTCAGATAAGAGAATTTATAGAAGAAAATAAATCTATTTCAGAATTAGGTGAATTAAGAGGAATTGAAGGGTTTGATCGCTTTAAAATTAATAGAATAGCATTATATTTGTATGCAGATTAGGGATTATTCAAAAAACAATAGTGTATATTAAGTAATAGTTAAAAAATAGCCTTTAAAATGGTTATTTTTTAATATTTATGTAGTTTCTGGTCTTTTTTATATAAAGTTTAGAATAGTTGTGAAAAATAAAGGTAAGTTATCATATGAGTAAAATGTATTTTACTGAAGAGCATGAACTTTTTAGAAAGAGTCTTCAAGACTTTTTAAAGAAAGAGGTGGTTCCTCATATAGAAAAATGGGAGGAAACAGGGACGATCGATCGTTTTATCTGGAAAAAATTTGGAGATATGGGGTATTTCGGAATTGCTTACCCCGAAGAGTTTGGAGGCTTGGATTTAGATCTTTTTTATACAGTAATACTTTTAGAAGAATTACAAAAAATTAATTCAGGAGGTTTTGCGGCGGCAATATGGGCACATGCATATTTGGCGATGACCCATATTAACAAAGAAGGAGACCAGCGAATAAAAGAAGAATATTTGTCTCCTAGTATAACAGGAGATAAAATAGGGTGCTTATGTGTGACAGAGCCTTTTGGAGGGTCTGATGTTGCTGGAATGAGAACTACTGCAGTTAAGGATGGAGATCATTATGTGATAAACGGATCAAAAACATTTATTACCAATGGAGTGTATAGTGACTATTTGGTGGTTGCGGCAAAAACATCTCCGGAATTGGGAAATAAAGGGATTAGTATTTTTGTTATAGATAGAGATACTCCAGGGGTGTCCTCTGTAAAATTAGATAAATTAGGGTGGAGAGCTTCCGATACCGGAGAGATTGCTTTTGATGGAGTACGCATACCTAAGGAAAATTTGATGGGAGAAGAAAACAAAGGCTTTTCTTATATTATGCAGCATTTTTCACTAGAGCGATTGATAATGGGGATTAATGCTCATGCTAGATCCGAATATGCAGTAGAATATACGATTCAATATATGTCAGAAAGAGAAGCTTTTGGAAAGACACTGGACAAGTTTCAGGCATTGAGGCATTCTATAGCGGAAATGGCAAGTGAAATAGAAATGAGTAAGGAGTTTAATTATTCAGTGGCAAGAAGGTTGGATAAAGGAGAATATGTGGTAAAGGAGGCAACGATGTCTAAATTGCTTTCCACTAAGATTGCTGATGAGGTTGCTTATAAGTGTTTGCAAATGTTAGGAGGCTATGGATATATGGAGGATTACCCATTGGCGCGATTGATGAGAGATAGTAGACTTGGTCCTATTGGAGGAGGAACATCAGAGATTCTCAAAGAGATTATTGCAAAAATTATTATAGATAAGAAAGAATATAAACCAGCTACATAGCAGAGAAGGTAAAGAGGATTGAAATCTTTTTAGAATAAAAAGAGCAGAAAACTTTGTAGGTAATACTTTTCTGTTATCTTTGCAACCTAAAATTTTTAAAGAAAGGAGGTGCATTATGTTAATTATACCAGTTAAAGACGGAGAAAATATAGATAGAGCTTTAAAACGTTTCAAGCGTAAATTTGACCGAACAGGTACTATGCGTCAGCTACGTAAACGTCAGCAATTTACAAAACCTTCTGTATTGCGCAGAGCGCAAATTCAAAAAGCTCAATATATTCAGGGCTTAAGAGATCAGGAAGAGATCTAAGAAGTGATTCGTTAAGGTTTTCTGTTTGATAAGAAAACCGTCTCAAAATAAATAAAACCGTTATGGCAAAAGTTTATACTTTTGTTTTATAACGGTTTTTTTATGTTTTTAAATGAATTTATTGACTACTTACAGTTAGAAAAAAAATATTCGTCTCACACTGTGTTGGCTTATGAGAAAGATGTGTTGGCTTTTTCTGAGTTTTTAAAAAAAGAAGAAGGAGGGGATGTGGTATCGGTTCATTATGCGCAAATTAGATCCTGGATTGTTTTTTTGGTGGAAACCGGACTGACCAATAGAACGGTGAATAGAAAGATTTCTTCCTTGCGATCATATTATAAGTTTTTGTTGAAAACAGGGGTGGTTGATAAGAATCCTCTGGCGAAACATAAGGCTTTGAAGGTGTCAAAGAAGCTTCAGGTTCCTTTTTCTGAAAAAGAAGTGGAAGATGTGCTGGGGGTGTTGGCGGATGCTGGTGATTTTGTCAGTGTGCGGGATCGTTTGATTGTAGAGCTTTTTTATTCTACAGGAATAAGAAGAATTGAATTGGTTAATTTGAGCTTATCAGATGTGGATAGGGGGCGAAAATTACTTAAGGTGTTGGGGAAAAGAGGGAAGGAGCGATTCGTACCGCTTTTAACCTCGGTTTTGAAAACACTAAACATGTATTTGGAGGTGAGAAATGAATTGTTAGAGGGGAAAGATGAAAAGGCGTTGTTCTTGACTGAAAAGGGAATTAAAATTTATGAAATGCTTGTGTATCGAGTAATAAATGGCTATTTTAGTAAGGCTTCTTCAAAGTTAAAAAAGAGTCCGCATATTCTAAGGCATTCCTTTGCAACTCATTTGCTCAATGAAGGAGCAAATTTAAATGCGGTAAAAGAATTACTTGGGCATTCCAGTTTAGCGGCTACACAGGTTTATACACATCATAGCGTGGCTGAATTGTCAAAAGTGTATAGAAAGTCCCATCCTCGGAATAAAAAGTGATTCGTGATTGAGGAATCATTATCGCGCATTTTAAGTTATTTTTTGTTCAATTTATTAAACCTTTTAGTTATGAAAGTAAACTTGCAGTCCGTAAATTTTAATGTAGATAAGAAATTAGTTGATTTTATTCAGGGTAAATTGGATAAGTTAGAAGTGCATTTTAATCGTATAATTTATGCCGATGTGTTCTTGAGAGTTCAAAATACAAGTGGGAAAGAAAATAAATTTACAGAAATTTTATTGAGTGTTCCAGGGGATGAATTTATGGTTAAAAAGATCAATAGGACGTTTGAAGAAGGTGTGGATGAGTGTGTTAGTTCTTTAGAGCGTCAATTGAGGAAAAGAAAGGAAAAATTAAAAGCGCATGCTTAGCGAATTTTTTTTCAGAAAAAGTTTTTGAGAATTAAAATGTTTTCTTACATTTGCACCGCGTTAGAGATAACGCAGCCTTTTACAAGTTAAAAGGAAGGCAAAAGCCGATATAGCTCAGCTGGCTAGAGCAGCTGATTTGTAATCAGCAGGTCGTGGGTTCGAGTCCCTCTATCGGCTCAAGTTCTTAGAATAATTATGATATAAAATACCATTGGGGAGATACTCAAGCGGCCAACGAGGACAGACTGTAAATCTGTTGGTTTTTACCTTCGCAGGTTCGAATCCTGCTCTCCCCACAAAAAGAAAAATACAAGTCTTTAGTAATTTATTGGCTTGTTTTTTTTGGCAGTAAAATAATAAGGATTATCTTTGCAAAACTTTTTAAAAGTTTAGATTGTCTAAGAAAATAATGCGGGAGTAGCTCAGTTGGTAGAGCGTCAGCCTTCCAAGCTGAATGTCGCCGGTTCGAACCCGGTCTCCCGCTCTAAAGCGCAGAACTAATCTTAATGAGTTTTTAAGGTTGGTTTTTTAATATAAAGAAAATGACGAATCGGATTTCTTTCGAAATAAAAATGAAAGTGCTCGGGTTTGTCATCGTACTTTTTAAAAAGCCGGTGTAGCTCAGGGGTAGAGCGTTTCCTTGGTAAGGAAGAGGTCACGAGTTCAAATCTCGTCATTGGCTCTTAGTTCAGAAGCATAAAATGAACACTAATATATAACTAAGATTAAATAAATTAATTATGGCAAAGGAAACTTTTGATCGTTCCAAACCGCACTTAAATATTGGTACTATTGGACACGTAGATCACGGGAAAACAACGTTAACTGCTGCAATTACAAAAGTATTAGCAGAGGCTGGACTTTCTGAAGCAAGAGATTTTGATACTATCGATAATGCTCCTGAAGAAAAAGAAAGAGGGATCACTATTAATACTTCTCATGTAGAGTATCAAACGGCTAACCGTCACTATGCACACGTTGACTGTCCAGGTCACGCGGATTACGTAAAGAACATGGTAACTGGTGCTGCGCAGATGGATGGTGCGATCTTAGTAGTTGCTGCTACTGATGGACCTATGCCTCAAACACGTGAGCACATCCTTTTAGGACGTCAGGTAGGTATTCCTAGAATCGTTGTATTCCTTAATAAAGTGGATATGGTTGATGATGAGGAATTATTAGAGCTTGTTGAGATGGAAGTAAGAGATCTTCTTTCTTTCTACGAGTATGATGGAGATAATGGACCTGTTGTTTCTGGATCTGCATTAGGAGCTCTTAACGGTGAGCAAAAATGGGTTGATACAGTATTAGCTCTTATGGAAGCTGTTGATACATGGATTGAGTTACCAAAGCGTGATGTAGATAAGGATTTCTTAATGCCAATCGAAGATGTATTCTCTATTACTGGACGTGGAACAGTTGCTACTGGTCGTATTGAGACTGGAGTTGCTAACACTGGTGATCCAGTAGAAATCATCGGAATGGGAGCAGAGAAATTAACTTCTACAATTACTGGAGTTGAAATGTTCCGTAAGATATTAGATAGAGGAGAAGCAGGAGATAACGTAGGGATCCTATTAAGAGGTATCGAGAAAACTGAAATCTCTAGAGGTATGGTAATCGTTAAGCCTGGTTCTGTAACTCCACATAAAAACTTCAAAGCTGAGGTGTATATCCTTAAGAAAGAAGAAGGTGGACGTCACACTCCATTCCACAATAACTACCGTCCACAGTTCTACGTACGTACAACTGACGTAACAGGAAATATTTCTCTTCCTGATGGAGTAGAGATGGTAATGCCTGGAGATAACTTAACAATCACTGTTGAGCTTATTCAGCCAATCGCAATGAATGTTGGACTACGTTTCGCTATCCGTGAAGGAGGTAGAACAGTAGGAGCTGGTCAGGTAACTGAGATTCTAGACTAATTAGAATAAAGATATAAAAGTGAGGTGTCTTTATTAAGATACCTTACTTTATCTAAATACGGGTTTAGCTCAGTTGGTAGAGCACTGGTCTCCAAAACCAGGTGTCGTGAGTTCGAGTCTCGCAACCCGTGCAACATAAAAAATAAATAGAAAGTAGTCTTGTACTACTTCTGTTTTTTAACTAAGAATTTTATAATGAGATAAGAATTAATTTTTTAGTTAGAAACTAAAAAGAGACTTTCTTAATCCGTTCAAAAGATAAAATAAGATGGCTGGATTTTCAAATTACATTACAGAATCGTATAACGAATTAAGAAATCATGTTACATGGACTCCTTGGGCAGAAGCACAAAGATTAACTGTAGTAGTGATTGTTTTTTCAGTGTTATTCTCTTTAGCTATTTGGGGTGTTGATACTGTATTTAGTAACGTTATAGAGTATTATTTTTCTTTAGTTAAATCTTAAATTTATAGCATGGCCGAGGTAGATAATACAAAGAAGTGGTACGTTGTTCGAGCAGTTAGTGGTCAGGAGAATAAGGTAAAAGATTATATAGAGCGTGAAATCGCTCATATGGGATTAGAAGATTATATTTCTAAGATATTAGTTCCTACAGAAAAAGTTGTTCAGATACGTAACGGGAAGAAAATAAATAAAGAAAGAGTTTATTTTCCTGGTTATGTAATGATAGAAGCAAATTTATCTGGGGAAATTCCGCATATTATAAAATCAATAAATGGAGTTATTGGTTTTCTAGGAGAAGTAAAAGGAGGAGATCCTGTTCCTTTAAGGAAATCAGAAATAAATAGAATGCTAGGTAAAGTAGATGAGTTAGCTGTAAAAACAGATAACGTTGCTATACCATATACTGTAGGAGAGACGGTGAAGGTGATCGATGGACCATTCAATGGATTTAATGGGACAGTAGAAAAAGTAAATGAAGAAAAGCGTAAGCTAGAAGTAATGGTTAAGATTTTTGGAAGAAAAACACCATTAGAGCTTAGCTATATGCAAGTAGAAAAAGTATAATAATTGTTACATTATATATCCTGAATTGTTCTTAACGCTTCCAAAACTGTAGGACAATTCTAATTTAAAATTAGAGAAATGGCTAAAGAATTAAGTAAGGTAGTAAAACTACAAGTTCGTGGAGGTGCTGCTAATCCTTCTCCTCCTGTTGGACCTGCTTTAGGTGCTGCCGGAGTAAATATCATGGAATTCTGTAAGCAATTCAATGGTAGAACACAGGATAAAGCTGGAAAAGTATTGCCAGTGGTTATTAGTGTTTATAAGGATAAGTCGTTTGACTTTGTTATAAAGACTCCACCAGCAGCTGTTCAAATATTGGAAGCAGCTAAACAGAAAAAAGGTTCAGGAGAGCCTAATCGTAAAAAAGTAGCTAGTGTTACTTGGGATCAAGTTCGTGCGATTGCAGAAGATAAAATGCAGGATCTTAATGCATTTACTATAGAGTCTGCAATGAAAATGATTGCCGGAACAGCTCGCTCTATGGGTGTAACTGTTAAAGGTGACGCACCATTTTAATCATTAAACGTTTATAAAATGGCTAAAGTAACTAAAAAACAAAAAGAAGCACGTGCTAAGGTTGATAAGAATAAAGCTTACACGTTAGAGGAAGCTTCTTCTTTAGTAAAAGAAATAACAAATGTAAATTTTGATGCTTCTGTAGATCTAGCTGTTCGTTTGAACGTTGATCCACGTAAAGCGAATCAAATGGTACGTGGGGTAGTAACATTACCACATGGAACAGGTAAGGATGTTAAAGTATTAGCATTAGTTACTCCTGATAAAGAAGCTGAAGCAAAAGAAGCAGGAGCTGACTTTGTAGGGCTTGATGAGTACTTAGATAAGATCAAAGGAGGATGGACTGATGTTGATGTAATTATCACAATGCCTAGTGTTATGGGTAAATTAGGACCTTTAGGAAGAATCTTAGGACCTAGAGGATTGATGCCTAATCCAAAGACTGGAACAGTAACAATGGATGTAGCAAAAGCTGTTTCTGACGTAAAAGCTGGTAAGATCGATTTTAAAGTTGATAAAACAGGAATCGTTCACGCTTCTATCGGAAAAGCATCTTTTGATTCGAATAAATTAGCTGGAAATGCTAAGGAATTATTAACAACATTAGTAAAGTTAAAGCCTCAGGCAGCAAAAGGAGTATATATTAAGTCTATATATATGTCTTCTACAATGAGTCCTGGAGTAGAAGTAGATTCTAAAAACTTTGCTGGGTAATTAAGATAAACGATTATGACTAGAGAAGAAAAATCACAAGTTATTGAAGACTTAACTGCTCAGTTAGCTGATAATTCTAACATCTATTTAGCTGATATATCAGGTCTTGATGCAGGAACAACTTCAAACTTACGTAGAGCTTGTTTTAAAGCAAATGTATCACTAGCAGTGGTAAAGAATACTCTATTAGCAAAAGCTATGGAGAATTCAGATAAGGATTTCGGAGAATTACCAAATGTATTAAAAGGTAATACTTCAATTATGTTCTCAGAAACTGGGAATGCACCAGCGAAGGTAATTAAGGAATTTCGTAAGAAATCAGAAAAGCCTTTATTAAAAGGAGCCTTTGTAGAAGAAGCAATATTTGTAGGTGACGAAAACTTAGAGACCTTAGTTAACATTAAGTCTAAAGAAGAAGTTATCGGAGATATTATTGGCTTACTACAGTCACCTGCTAAGAACGTAGTATCTGCGTTGAAGTCAGGAGGAGGAAAAATAGCTGGTATCCTTAAAACATTATCCGAGAAAGAAGGATAATCATAATGTGTACGCACTTTTAACAAATTATATTTCAAATTAAAATTATTATTTAAAACGATAGAAAATGGCAGATTTAAAAGAATTCGCAGAACAATTAGTTAACTTAACAGTAAAAGAAGTTAATGAATTAGCTGATATATTAAAAGAAGAGTATGGTATCGAACCTGCTGCTGCTGCTGTAGCTGTAGCTGGAGGAGCTGCTGGTGGTGGAGAAGCTGCTGAGGAGAAAACAGAATTTGATGTTATCCTTAAAGCTGCAGGTGGATCTAAATTAGCTGTTGTAAAACTTGTAAAAGATTTAACAGGATTAGGTCTTAAAGATGCTAAAGAATTAGTAGATGGTGCTCCTAAAGCAGTAAAAGAAGGAGTAGCTAAAGACGAAGCAGAAGCTCTTAAAACTCAATTAGAAGAGGCTGGAGCTGAAGTTGAGCTTAAGTAAGCTTACCATAGTTCAAAATATAGGTTTAGACCTGGAGATTATTTCTCTAAGGTCTAAACCATTTTGCGTATATAAGTAATAAGTCTTATTAAATCGCATCATTTTTTAAAGTTTTAATTTAAATTCCGTCCATTGATGTTAGCAACACAAACTGAAAGATTGAATTTCTCTTCTGTAAAGAATAGACCTGAATATCCAGACTTTCTTGATATTCAGATAAAATCATTTCAGGATTTCTTTCAACTAGAAACGAAGTCTGAAGAAAGAGGAAGCGAAGGTCTGTATAATACCTTCATGGAGAATTTTCCGATTACAGATACACGTAATCAATTTGTATTAGAGTTTATAGATTACTTCGTAGATCCTCCAAGATATGATCTTCAAGAATGTATAGAAAGAGGGTTAACATATAGTGTTCCCTTAAAAGCGAGATTAAAGCTTTTTTGTACCGACCCGGAACACGAAGATTTTGAAACCATAGTGCAGGATGTATATTTGGGAACGATCCCCTATATGACACCAAGTGGTACCTTCTGTATCAATGGAGCCGAGCGTGTTGTAGTGTCACAGTTACACCGATCTCCTGGTGTATTCTTTGGACAATCATTCCACGCCAATGGAACAAAGCTGTATTCTGCCAGAGTAATTCCTTTTAAAGGATCCTGGATAGAATTCGCTACAGATATCAATAGTGTGATGTATGCATATATTGATAGAAAGAAAAAATTACCGGTAACAACACTTTTCCGTGCTATTGGATTCGAGCGCGATAAAGATATTTTAGAAATTTTTGATCTTGCAGAAGAGGTGAAAGTTTCTAAATCCGGATTGAAGAAAGTTTTAGGACGTAAATTAGCCGCACGTGTATTGAATACATGGCATGAAGATTTCGTAGATGAAGATACCGGAGAGGTAGTATCAATCGAAAGAAATGAAATTGTATTGGATCGTGATACGATCTTAGACAAGGATCATTTGGATGAGATTGTAGACTCTGGAGCTAAAACAATCTTATTACATAAAGAAGATAATCAAAAAGGAGATTATGCAATTATTCATAATACCCTTCAGAAAGATCCTACCAATTCTGAAAAAGAAGCAGTAGAACACATATATAGACAATTACGTAACGCTGAACCGCCTGATGAGGAAACCGCAAGAGGGATCATCGATAAGTTGTTCTTCTCTGATCAGCGATATAACCTAGGAGAGGTAGGTCGTTACAGAATGAATAAAAAATTAGGGTTGGATATCGAAATGGATAAGCAGGTACTTACCAAAGAAGATATCATAACTATTATAAAATACTTGATTGAGTTAATTAACTCTAAAGCAGAGATTGATGATATTGATCACCTTTCTAATCGTCGTGTTAGAACAGTAGGAGAGCAGTTGTCTCAGCAATTCGGAGTTGGATTGGCAAGAATGGCGCGTACTATCCGAGAGCGTATGAACGTTCGTGATAACGAAGTCTTTACTCCAATCGATTTGATTAATGCCAAAACATTATCATCTGTAATTAACTCTTTCTTCGGAACAAATCAGCTGTCTCAGTTTATGGATCAAACAAATCCATTAGCAGAGATCACACATAAACGTCGATTATCAGCGTTAGGACCTGGTGGATTATCAAGAGAACGAGCAGGATTTGAGGTTCGTGACGTTCACTATACACACTATGGTCGTTTATGTCCTATTGAAACGCCAGAAGGACCAAATATTGGATTGATATCTTCATTATCAGTATTTGCAAAGGTGAATTCGATGGGATTCCTGGAAACCCCTTATAGAAAGGTAACTGAAGGGAAAGTGGATCTAAAAGAATTTAGATACCTAAGTGCTGAAGAAGAAGAAGAAAAATTAATAGCGCAAGCCAATATACCATTAGAAGAAGATGGAACAATTGCTTCTGATAAGGTAATTGCACGTATGGAAGGTGACTTCCCGGTAGTAGATCCGGAAAGTGTAAACTATGCCGATGTAGCACCAAATCAGATTGCTTCTATTTCAGCGTCTCTAATTCCTTTCTTGGAGCATGATGATGCGAACCGTGCCTTGATGGGATCAAACATGATGCGTCAGGCAGTACCATTATTAAGAGTACAGGCACCAATTGTAGGAACAGGATTAGAAAGACAGGTGGCTTCCGATTCCCGTGTATTGATTAATGCAGAAGGAAACGGAGAAGTAGAGTATGTAGATGCTAATAAGATAACGATTAAGTATGATAGAACTGATCAACAGCGAATGGTAAGCTTTGATGGAGATTCTAAAACATATAATCTTATCAAATTCCGTAAGACTAACCAGGGAACTTGTATTAACCTTAAACCTATCGTAAGAGTAGGTGACAGAGTAAACAAAGGACAGGTATTGTGTCAGGGGTATGCTACAGAAAATGGAGAACTTGCTTTAGGTAGAAACATGAAAGTAGCCTTTATGCCTTGGAAAGGGTATAACTTTGAGGATGCGATTGTGATTTCTGAAAAAGTAGTAAGAGAAGATATTTTTACTTCTATTCATATTGATGAATACTCACTGGAAGTTAGAGATACGAAACTTGGTAACGAAGAATTAACCAATGATATTCCAAACGTATCCGAAGATGCAACTAAGGATCTGGATGAAAATGGAATGATCAGAGTGGGTGCAGAAGTAAAACCTGGAGACATTCTGATTGGTAAAATTACACCAAAAGGAGAAAGTGATCCGACACCAGAAGAAAAACTACTTAGAGCTATATTCGGGGATAAGGCTGGAGACGTTAAAGATGCTTCATTAAAAGCTTCTCCTTCTTTACACGGAGTAGTAATTGATAAGAAGTTATTCGCCAGAGTAATTAAAGATAAGCGTAAACGTTCTCAGGATAAAGAAGATATTTCTATCTTAGAACGATCGTATGATGCAAAATTTGCATTGCTAAAAGACGAACTTGTAGAAAAGTTATTCCTTATCATAGGAGGAAAAACTTCTCAGGGAGTTATGAATGATCTTGGAGAAGAAGTGTTGCCAAAAGGAAAGAAGTATACTCAGAAAATGCTGAATAGTATTGATGATTATACACACTTGACAAAAGGGACATGGACTACTGATGATGAGTTAAATTCATTAGTTGCAGATCTGTTGCATAACTATAAGATCAAAGAAAACGACTTACAAGGGAACTTAAGAAGAGAGAAATTTACAATTTCAGTAGGAGATGAACTTCCTTCAGGAATTATAAAGCTTGCTAAAGTTTATATCGCGAAGAAGCGTAAACTGAAAGTGGGAGATAAAATGGCAGGACGTCACGGTAACAAAGGTATTGTGGCACGTATTGTTAGAGAAGAAGATATGCCATTCTTGGAAGACGGAACACCAGTGGATATTGTATTGAATCCATTAGGGGTACCATCACGTATGAATATCGGTCAGATTTATGAAACAGTATTAGGTTGGGCTGGACAAAAATTAGGTAGAACATATGGTACACCTATTTTTGATGGAGCTTCTCTGGATGAGATTAATAAATTTACTGATGAAGCTGGAATTCCAAGATTCGGTCATACCTATCTTTTCGATGGAGGTACAGGAGATCGTTTCGATCAGCCAGCAACGGTAGGAGTAATCTACATGCTGAAACTAGGACACATGGTTGATGATAAGATGCATGCACGTTCTATTGGACCATACTCATTGATTACGCAGCAACCATTAGGAGGTAAAGCTCAGTTTGGAGGACAGCGTTTTGGAGAAATGGAAGTTTGGGCATTAGAAGCATACGGAGCTTCTAGTACACTTCGTGAAATATTGACGGTAAAATCTGATGATGTAATTGGAAGAGCAAAAACATACGAAAGTATTGTGAAAGGGGAACCAATGCCAGAACCTGGATTACCAGAATCCTTTAATGTATTAATGCATGAATTAAAAGGACTGGGACTGGATATCAGATTAGAAGAATAGTGAAAAATAACAGTCTTACTTATAGAAGTAATAAGTAAGACTGTATTCATCGTACTATTCAATATTTAAAATACAATAATTCTTAAGGTACCATATATTATGGCAAGAAATAATGATAAGAATGCAGTAAAGAGATTTAATAAAATCTCTATAGGATTAGCCTCTCCAGAATCTATATTGGCACAATCAAATGGAGAAGTTTTAAAGCCTGAAACTATTAATTATCGTACACATAAACCAGAACGTGATGGTTTATTTTGTGAGCGTATTTTTGGTCCTGTAAAGGACTTTGAATGTGCTTGCGGTAAATATAAAAGAATTCGTTACAAAGGGATTGTTTGTGACCGATGTGGAGTAGAAGTAACGGAGAAAAAAGTAAGAAGAGATAGAGTAGGACATATTAACCTAGTAGTCCCTGTAGCTCATATTTGGTATTTCCGTTCATTACCAAACAAAATTGGATACTTGTTAGGACTTCCTTCTAAGAAACTGGATATGATAATCTACTACGAACGTTATGTAGTTATCCAGCCAGGAATTGCTAAGAATGAAGAAGGGGAGCCTGTACAAAAGATGGACTTCTTAACAGAAGAAGAATATCTAAATATATTAGACAGCTTACCGCAAGAAAATTTATACCTGGATGATACTGATCCAAATAAATTTATTGCAAAAATGGGAGCTGAATGTCTTATAGAGATATTAAAGCGAATCGATTTGGATGCGCTTTCGTATGAGCTGAGACACAAAGCAAATAATGAAACATCAAAGCAACGTAAGACTGAAGCATTAAAAAGACTTCAGGTTGTAGAATCATTACGAGAAGCAAATAAGAATAGAGAGAATAGACCAGAATGGATGATTCTCAAAGTGATTCCTGTAATTCCGCCAGAATTACGTCCGTTGGTACCATTGGATGGAGGAAGGTTCGCTACTTCTGATTTGAATGATTTATATCGTAGAGTAATTATACGAAACAACCGTTTGAAGCGATTGATGGAGATAAAAGCTCCAGAGGTTATCTTGCGTAATGAAAAGCGTATGTTACAGGAATCTGTAGATTCGTTATTCGATAACACAAGAAAAGCTTCAGCAGTAAAAACAGATTCGAACAGACCTTTAAAGTCACTTTCAGATTCTTTAAAAGGAAAACAAGGACGTTTCCGCCAGAACTTATTAGGTAAACGTGTGGATTATTCTGCTCGTTCTGTAATTGTTGTAGGACCGGAATTAAAGCTATTCGAATGTGGATTGCCTAAAAATATGGCAGCAGAGTTATACAAGCCTTTTGTTATCAGAAAGCTGATAGAAAGAGGAATTGTAAAGACTGTAAAATCTGCTAAAAAGATTATTGATAAAAAAGAGCCGGTAGTATGGGATATTCTAGAAAATGTACTAAAAGGACATCCGGTATTACTAAACCGTGCTCCGACACTTCACCGTTTAGGTATTCAAGCATTCCAGCCAAAACTAATAGAAGGTAAAGCTATTCAGTTACACCCATTAGTATGTACGGCATTTAATGCCGATTTTGATGGGGATCAGATGGCGGTTCACTTACCATTAGGACCAGAAGCTATTCTGGAAGCACAATTGTTAATGTTAGCTTCTCATAATATTCTGAATCCAGCAAATGGTTCTCCGGTAACAGTACCTTCACAGGATATGGTGCTTGGGTTGTACTATATGACAAAACCTCGTAAGTCAACCGACGAATTGGAAATAAAAGGAGAAGGGTTAACCTTCTACTCTCCAGAAGAAGTGATTATTGCTTATAATGAGAAAAAATTAAATATTAATGCCAACATTAAAATCAAGGCTCTTGATTTTAATGAAGAAGGAGAATTAGTTCCTCAGATAATTGAAACGACTACTGGTAGGGTACTGTTTAATATGAAAGTACCTAAGAAAGCAGGTTTCATCAATGAGGTATTAACTAAGAAGTCACTTAGAGATATTATCGGACGTATTCTTAGTTTAACTAGTGTTCCTGAAACAGCGGCATTCTTAGATGAAATTAAAACATTAGGATTTAATTTCGCATTTAGAGGAGGGTTATCCTTTAGTTTGGGAGATATTATTATCCCAAAAGAGAAGCATACGATGATTGCAGATGCTAATGGTAAAGTAGATGATATCGTAGCAAACTATAACATGGGATTAATAACCAATAACGAACGTTATAATCAGGTTATTGATATATGGACATCGACAAATGCTCAGTTGACAGAGTTATCGATGAAGAGAATTCGAGAAGATCAACAAGGATTCAATTCTGTGTATATGATGCTTGACTCCGGAGCGAGGGGGTCTAAAGAGCAGATTCGTCAGTTAACTGGAATGCGTGGATTGATGGCTAAGCCTAAGAAATCTAACTCTGCCGGAGGTGAAATTATTGAAAACCCGATTCTTTCTAACTTTAAAGAAGGGTTATCGATCTTAGAATACTTTATCTCTACTCACGGAGCTCGTAAAGGACTAGCGGATACGGCATTGAAAACTGCCGATGCAGGATACCTTACAAGACGTTTGGTAGATGTAGCACAAGATGTAATTATTAACATTGAAGATTGTGGTACATTACGAGGAGTTGAAGTATCAGCATTGAAGAAAAATGAAGAAATAATTGAACCATTAGGCGCACGTATTGTCGGACGTACTTCATTAGTGGATGTAATTAATCCGTTGACACAGGAAGTTATCGTTGAAGGAGGAGAAGAAATCGATGATAAGATCGCTAAGAGAATAGAAGAATCTCCTGTAGAATCAGTAGAAGTACGATCAGCATTGACATGTGAGGCAAAACGCGGAATATGTGTAAAATGTTACGGGCGTAACCTTGCTACCGGAAAAACAGTTCAGCGAGGAGAAGCGGTAGGAGTTGTTGCTGCACAATCCATTGGAGAACCAGGAACACAGCTTACACTTCGTACTTTCCACGTAGGAGGTATTGCAGGAAACATTTCCGAAGAAAACCAATTAAAATCTAAGTTCGCTGGTAAGGTGGAAATAGAAGAATTGAAATTGGTAAAAGGAGAAGATCCAGAAGGAAATGAAATTGATGTAGTAATTTCTCGTACTTCAGAAATTAAGATAATAGACCCTAAAACTAAAATTACGTTAAGTACGAACCTTATTCCTTACGGTTCTCAATTAATGATTCAGAATGGAGATACAATTACCAAAGATCAGGTGATTTGCCAGTGGGATCCATATAATGGAGTGGTTATTTCTGAATTTGCAGGGAAAGTTCGTTATGAAAATATCGAGCAAGGAATTACTTATCAGGTAGAAATAGATGAACAAACAGGTTTCCAGGAAAAAGTAATTTCAGAATCAAGAGATAAGAAGAAAATCCCAACGTTACAGATTTTAGGGAAAGGAGATGAAGTACTACGATCGTACAACTTACCTGTAGGTGCCCACCTTATGGTAGAAGATAATGAGAAGATCAGAGTAGGAAAGATCCTAGTGAAGATTCCTAGAAAGTCTGCTAAGGCAGGGGATATTACAGGAGGTCTGCCAAGAGTAACAGAATTATTCGAAGCACGTAATCCTTCAAACCCAGCAGTGGTAAGTGAAATCGATGGAGTTGTTTCTTTTGGAAAGATAAAACGTGGTAACCGAGAGATTATCGTAGAATCTAAAATAGGAGAAATAAAGAAATACCTTGTTAAGTTATCGAATCAGATTCTGGTACAAGAGAATGATTTCGTAAGAGCAGGAATGCCGTTATCAGACGGATCAGTTACTCCAGAGGATATCCTTAAGATCAAAGGACCTTCTGCTGTACAGCAGTACCTTGTAAACGAAGTACAGGAAGTATACCGATTACAAGGAGTGAAGATCAATGATAAACACTTTGAGGTAGTGGTACGTCAGATGATGCGTAAGGTTAGAATTGTAGATCCGGGAGATACTATATTCCTAGAGAATCAATTAGTTCACAAATCTGATTTTATAGAAGAAAACGATCAAATCTTCGGAATGAAGGTGGTAGAAGATGCAGGAGATAGTGAGTTATTAAAACCTGGTCAGATCGTTACTCCTAGAGAATTAAGAGATGAGAATTCTGTGTTGAGAAGAGAGGATAAGAATTTAGCAACTGCTAGAGATGTAACCCCTGCAACAGCAACACCTATCTTACAAGGAATTACCAGAGCGTCTCTACAAACAAAATCATTTATATCAGCAGCCTCATTCCAGGAAACTACAAAAGTACTGAATGAAGCAGCCGTAAGTGGAAAAGTAGATAGCTTAGAAGGTCTTAAAGAAAATGTAATTGTTGGACATAGAATACCAGCAGGTACAGGAATGAGAGATTATGAAAGCATCATAGTAGGATCTAAAGAAGAGTTCGAAGATAGAATGGAACAAAAACAAGAAGTAAATTTTAACTAATAGAGCGAAAAGCCTGCCAGACGGCAGGCTTTTTTTTGCTTTGCCTAAAAAAAAGATATATGTCAGATAATAAAAATCAACACCAATTAAATATCGAATTGGATGAAAATGTAGCAGATGGTACGTATAGTAACTTAGCTATAATTAATCATTCGATTTCTGAGTTTGTAGTCGATTTTGTGAATATAATGCCAGGGAGACCTAAAAGTAAAGTGAAGAGTCGAATTATTTTGACACCGCAACACGCGAAACGTTTTCTAAAAGCATTGGCTGATAATGTACAAAGGTTTGAAGAGGCACATGGAGAGATAAAAGACTACGAACAACCTCCAATTCCAATGAACTTTGGACCTACAGGACAAGCGTAATAGTTTATTTTGCTGATAATTAGTATTTTTATAGTACGATGTCAGATAATACTATAAAAACATATCAGGAATTTTATCAGTTTTATTTAAAAGAACATAAGAATAAAGTAAGTAGGATATTACATTTTGTAGGGACTTTACTCGTGTTTATTCTAGTCGTTTTAGGAGTTATTTCTCAATGGACATGGCATTGGGTGTTTGTTCCTCTTGTCGGATATGGATTTGCATGGGTAGGACATGCTTTTTTTGAAAAAAATAAACCGGCTACATTTCAATATCCTGTATGGAGCCTATTGTCAGATTTTAAACTATTTTTTGAAATCCTTTTTCGGAAAAGATCATTTAATAGTGAAGAAGATTAAAAAAAGCCGAATAATTATATAATTATTCGGCTTTTTTCTTTTCTAAAATTCCGAAGTGTAATGGAATTTTATAGCAGGATATTTTTGTTCTGTCATTTGTAGTGAAAAAGATGAGTCTGCAAAGAAGACAAGTTGTCCATGTTTGTCTTTGGCTAAGAATTTGTTCTTTACTCGTTTAAATTCTTTAAACTCTTCTCCATTTTCATCTTCGGGATCTACCCAGCAAGCTTTGTGTACATTGAGGTTTTCATAAGTACATTTGGCTCCATATTCATGCTCCAGCCTATATTGAATTACTTCGTATTGAAGAGCCCCAACTGTTCCGATTACTTTTCGTCCGTTCATTTCCAAGGTAAAAAGTTGAGCAACTCCTTCATCCATTAACTGGTCAATTCCTTTAGCCAGTTGTTTTGACTTTAGCGGATCTGCGTTGTTAATATATCTGAAGAATTCAGGTGAGAAACTAGGGACCCCTTTATAATTCAGTTTTTCTCCGGTAGTCAGTGTGTCTCCGATTTTGAAGTTTCCGGTATCATGTAGTCCTACGATGTCTCCAGGGTATGAAATATCTACAATCTCTTTTCGTTCGGCAAAAAAAGCATTGGGACTACTGAACTTCATTTTTTTATTAAGCCTGGTGTGTAAATAGGGAGCATTTCTTTCAAAAGTCCCGGATACAATTTTTATAAAAGCCAAACGATCCCTGTGTTTGGGATCCATGTTCGCATGGATCTTAAAAACAAAGCCAGTAAAGTCTTTTTCTTCCGGGTGTACAACCCTAAGATCACTTTCCTTTGGTCTTGGAGGAGGAGCAATAGATATAAAACAGTCTAATAGTTCTCTAACTCCAAAATTGTTTAAGGCAGAACCAAAAAAAACAGGTTGAAGTTCTCCGTTTTTATATGCTTCCTGATCGAAAGAAGGATAGATTCCTTCTACTAACTCTATTTCCTCACGGAGGGTATCAGCAGCAGTGTCACCTATAAGATCACTTAACTCAGGAGATGACAAATCCGAAACTTCTATGGTTTCTTCAATGTTTTTTCGACTGTCCCCGCTAAATAAATTAATGTTTTTCTCCCATATATTATAGATTCCTTTGAAATCATAGCCCATACCGATAGGGAAACTCAAAGGAGTGATTGTAAGTCCTAGTTTTTGTTCGATTTCATCAAGTAGCTCAAATGCATCTTTTCCTTCTCTATCTAATTTGTTTATAAAAACAATCATAGGGATATTACGCATTCTACATACGGAGACCAGCTTTTCTGTTTGCTCCTCTACCCCTTTGGCAACATCTATTACTACAATAACACTATCAACAGCGGTTAAAGTTCTAAAAGTGTCTTCAGCAAAATCTTTATGCCCAGGAGTATCTAGTATGTTTATTTTGTATGATTTATATTCGAAAGCAAGAACAGAAGTAGCAACAGATATACCTCTTTGCCTTTCGATTTCCATAAAATCACTAGTGGCTCCTTTTTTAATTTTATTCGATTTTACAGCTCCGGCTTCTTGAATAGCTCCTCCAAAAAGTAATAGTTTTTCAGTAAGTGTGGTTTTTCCTGCATCTGGATGAGAAATAATACCAAATGTCCTTCTTCGTTGTATTTCTTCTGTGAATTTCATGCTACTATTTAATGAAGGAGCAAATATACTATTATTAAATAAAGAATGTAAAGCATAAAGAAGGTGTAAGTTACTTACCAATTTAAACGTTTAGCAGTGTTTTTTGTCGAGTAAAGTAGTGTTTGATCTAAAATGTTAAAATTTCACCAATTTCTGTATGTGTTTAATACCACGCTCTTTGTAAATTGTACCCTTAAAATTAATTACGGGAAAACCGTATATTTGTTAAGGTTTTATAAATCAATGATTTTAGGGGCTTTTTTTAAAATTAATATTATAAAAACCATTAATTGATTGAGAACAACATTGTAAGTGATTTTTAATTAGTGATTTGTGTATTGGGGGCACGATTATTAATAGATAAAAATTACGTTACAAGTATTACATAACTAACAAAATCATTCAATATGGTAGTTTTTCACTTTGTTAAAAGGTTATTAACTCTAGGGGCTTTTGAATATTTTCAAACGAGTTACAGACACATTAGAGTACCGGTAAGGGTAAATGGATTATTTTTAATAGCTTTCTTGGTTATAGGACTAGGAGCGTATGGACAGGCTGTCGATCCGTGTACAGATGGAGCCAGTGTATCAGGGGAGATTACAGTTTCTGATGCAGATGGGGATGGGATTAACAACTTTTGTGATGCAGATAATGATGGAGATGGAATCTCTGATGTTGCAGAAGGAAGGTGTAATGTAGCACAATCAGGAACCTGGTCAGCAACAGGTACAGGAACTGAATTTTCATATGATTTTGGAAACGGAATTATCGCCAGAGTTACTACTACAACTTCATTTGCTTTTTCTTCAGGAAATTTTAATCCGTCAGGAACTGGCTTTTGGTCAAAACCTCTGGAAGGGAATGTTTCTCTTCAAAATGAGTATGATTGGGATTCTTTTTTGACTATTAACTTTGAGGATGCATTAGGAAATCCAGTCTTAGTAGCTAATCCGATTTTTCATTTTGATAGAGTAGGAGGGTATATTGCTACAGGACAAAACTCAGCAGTCATTACCTTGCAAGATGGTGCCACATGGACAAAGTTAGCAGGTACGACTGATTTTGAAGTAACTCCTACTACTGTTTTTGATGGAGGGGCAGGAACATTACCCGCACCAGGAAGAGTAGGTTCAGAAAGTACAATGGATGATGCGGATGGATCTGCAGCGGGATCCGTAATGATTAATGAGGTAGTATCTACGGTTACGTTTCAGTTTATTGAATTAGGAAATGCCGTACCTCACTTAAATAGAGATGGGATTGAAATTATTATAGATGCATGTATCGCATTGGATACGGATTCAGATATGATTCCTGATTACTTAGATTTAGATGCAGATAATGATGGAATCTATGATGTGGTAGAAGCAGGTTTTGATGCAAAAGACACAAATAAAGATGGGAGACTGAATCTTGCAGATGGAACTTATGTTGATGTAAATAATAACGGACAAGAAGATACTATAGAATCTGCTACAGTGATTGATACCGGAAATGACGGTTCATTAGATTATATTACTTTGGATAGTGATGGAGATGGTTGTTCTGATGCAAACGAAGCATATAATGATGAGAATGCCGACGGAGGTGATGGAGGACAATATGGAACAGTAGACCCATCGACAGTAGATGCGAATGGATTAGTAACTGAAGCAGGGATAGATTATAGTTTAGGGACGAATACCAATGTCACAACAGCAGGAAATGCTCCAGTTATAACAACCCAGCCAGTAGATCAAACAATAAATGCTGGAGGGGATATAATATTTGAAGTAAGTGTTTCTGGTACAGGAATCGTATATCAGTGGCAGGTGGATACAGGGAGTGGGTTTATGGATATCGATCCAGCTGATATGACTGATATATACACAGGGAGTGATTCAGCGACCTTATCTTTAACGAATATTCCTGTTGCGGATCATGATAATACATATAGAGTTCGGATAACAAGTACTTCTTATGTATGTAGCAATCAACTGTCTGATGAAGCAGTGTTAGATTTAAATCCGGTAGCAGAAGATGATGCGTATACAACTATTGAAGATGTTGCTCTGACGACTCCTGATGTTTTGCTTAACGATGCAATTGTTGATGGAGCGAGCATTACTGCTTTTGATGCTACAGGAACTAATGGAGGAACCATTATTAATAATGGAGACGGAACATTTACTTATACTCCGGTTTCAGGGTATACAGGAACTGATACATTCACATATACAATATGTGATAATGATACACCTACAGCTAGTTGTGATACCGCGACTGTAACGATTACCATTACTGATGAAGGAAACCCAATAGCAGTAGATGATGCTTTTGATACCGTAGAAGATACACCGGTGACAACAACAGATGTGTTGCTTAATGATACTGTTATTGATGGCGCAAGTATTATTGCTTTTGATGCGACAAGTACTAATGGAGGTACAGTTGTTAATAATGGAGATGGAACGTTTACATATACACCAGTTTCAGGATTCACAGGAATAGATACATTTACCTATACTTTATGCGATGACGATGCACCTGTAGCAAGTTGTAATACAGCTACTGTGCGTATTACTGTTATCCCAGCGATTGAGTGTGATACACAAAAAACTTTAGATTGGTCTGGTGTGACATGGGGACCTGGAGACGCGTCTGCAACCTATACAGTTAGTAATACAGAACTTAATTTTTCGGTGACAGATGCATCAAATTCTTTGATCGCTGCTCCTGTACAATTACCAGTGTCTGGAGCTTTTTACAGAGGAAGCCAAGCTGGAATTCAGGAAACATTATTGTTAGCTTCAGACCTTACAGTATTAGGAACCACTAATGAAGTTGTTGTCGAGGTAGATTTAGGGATTTCAGGAATAGGAGTTAATAGTCTTAATTTTGAATTATTTGATGTGGATGGAGAACTAGGAGCTTTCTTCAGACAAGAAAAATATGTAATTACAGGATTTCTGAATGGCGCTACCGTGCTTCCGGTGATTAATGCATCAGGAAGCCAGCTTGTAACGGCAAATACAATTTTAGGAGTGGACCCTTCAGAACCTAATGGAGCTACCTCGGAAGAAGGAACCGTATATATAGGATTCCCTTCTGCTGTAGATAAGGTAGAGATACGATTCTCTATTGATGCGGGAGCAGTTATTAATCCAGGGAGTATTCCTGGTTTTGGAATTTATGATTTCAACTTTTGTCCGATTTTATTGTTGCAATCTGATACCGTAATCACTAATGAAGATACTTCAGTTCAGGTAGATATATTGAATAATGATAGCGGAATTCCAACAGAAGGGACTATTGCAGCAAGTGACCCATCAAATGGAACAGTCGAAATAGATGATAATGGAACCCCAGATGATCCTTCAGATGATGTATTAACCTATATTCCTGATCCGGACTTCAATGGTATGGATTCGTTTACATATACGGTATGTGATACAGCTTCACCTCAAAATTGTGATACAACTACAGTCGAAGTAACTGTGGTACCTGTAAATGATCCTCCTATAGCAACTGATGACTTATTTACTGGAGCAGAAGAAACAGAAATAACAGGAAATATTATTACAGCTGATAATGGAAATGGAATAGATAATGATATTGATTCTGCTGTATTAACAGTGACTGAATTTACTGTAGAAGGAACTAATTATGTAGTGCCGGATGGAGGAAGTAATGAGGTAATCTTGGATGGAATAGGAACTGTTGTTATTCATTCGGATGGAACGCTGAGTTTTACTCCAATAAAAGATTATCATGGGACATTACCGGTGATAACATATACAGTATCTGATGGGATGTTGACTGATCAGGGAGATATAACCATAGTGGTAACAAATGTTCCAGACCCATTATTACGTCTGGTAAAAACAGGAGAGCTAATTAACAGAGAAGTACATTATACTTTTACAGTGACTAATATTGGAGATACCGAAATTGATAATATTGTTATTGATGATGCGAGATTAAATGCTAGTGATTTAGTATTAGTTCCCAGTACATTATTGCCAGGAGAAGTAGGAACCGTGACAGCGATTTATCCAATTACAGATGAAGATATAAGAGATCAGGAGGTGATCAATAGTGCGACTGTTATTGGAGTCGATCCAGAAGGAAATGATATTATGGATATTTCTGATAATGGAGATGAGACTATAGATGATGATGGAGATGGAGATCCAGGGAATGATCCGACAATTACTTCTTTAGATACAGTATCTAATCTGGCATTGACCAAAAAAGGAGTATATGTAGATGCGAACAATGATGGAGTGCCTAATGTTGGAGATCAAATAACTTATTTTTTCACAGTGGCAAATACTGGAAACGTAGTTATAGAGAACATTGTGTTAACAGATCCATTAATAGGTATAGAAATTACCGGAGGTCCGATAACGTTAGAACCAGGAGAGGTGGATGGAAGTACTTTTTCAGGAGTGTATACCTTGACCGCAAAGGATATCAATCAAGGGAATGTTGAAAATCAAGCTACAATTACAGGGCAAAACCCTGATGGAGAAGATGTAATAGATCTTTCTGATGATCCTGATAATGATACTGATGTTGATGATGATAATGATGGAGATGGAGAAGATATCACAATAACACATATTGATATGGTAGACGATTTTACGGTCTTTACTGGAGTAAGCCCTAATGGTGATCAGATCAATGATGAGTTCAGAATTGTAGGTCTTAAAAACTTTCCTAATAATACAGTAGCAATCTATAATAGATGGGGAGTCAAAGTTTTTGAAGAAGAAGGATATGAGCAAGAAAATAATAAGATGTTCAAAGGGTATAGTGACGGGAGAGCTACTATTGATGAAAATGAACCGCTACCGGTAGGAACTTATTTTTATACCGTAGAGTATGAAGATGCAGCAGGAGAAAGAAAATTTAAATCAGGATTCTTATACTTAAATAGATAATTATGTGAAAGGGGAGAGTTTCCTCTCCTCTTTTTATTGAAAAATTAAAAACTGTATAAATGAATAGACTTATACTTTTAATTGTTTTTGTAACTAGTGTATGGTCAGCATCAGCACAGCAAGATGCTCAGTATACACAATATATGTATAATACGATAAGTGTCAACCCTGCATATGCTGGTAGTCGGGGAGTGATGAGCATCAGTGGTCTTCACCGGAG
>NZ_JBHULX010000017.1:103851-105408 GCF_042684685.1 Aquimarina hainanensis
AGATCTTACTGATCCTACAGCTACATTATCGATAGATGATATTACGACAGATAATATTGTTACAGGGGAGGAAGCAGAAGGAGTTATAGCTATTACGGGAGTTGTAACAGGAGAATTTAGTGAAGGAGATATTGTTACTTTGGTTATTGACGGTTCTGTTTATACGGGTACAGTTGATGGTTCAGGGTTATTTTCTATAGAAGTTCCGGGACCGGTTTTACTAAGTGATCCAGATGTAACAATAGAAGGAAGTGTTTCCGTTACAGATGTAGCAGGAAATGTTACCGAAGTAATTTCGGAGAAGGAGTATATGCTTGATCAGGATGGAGATGGTTTAACAGATGAGGAAGAGGAAGATCTTGGTACAGATCCGACAAATCCAGATACAGACGGAGATGGTTATACAGATGGTGAAGAAGTTTTAGTAGAAGATGATCCGGATACCTCAGTAGTTCCATTAGTAGAGAGTGACCCGCTAAATGCATGTGATCCAAATGGAGTTCCTACAGGAGATTGTGATGGCGATGGTATAGAGAACCAGTACGAGGATATTGATGGCGATGGTGATTATACGAATGATGATTCGGATAATGATGGTATTCCGGACTATTTAGATGAAGATGATGATGGAGATGGTATTGCTACCATTGATGAACGTCCAGATCCTAATGGAGATGGAAATCCAGATGATGCTGTAGATTCAGATGGCAATGGTATTCCAGATTATTTACAGCCTAATTCAGTAGATCCTACAGCGGAGGATGGTATAGAGGTTTATACAGGATTTTCTCCCAATGGAGATGGGATTAATGATGTTTTTGTGATTCGAGGTCTGGAGAATATAACCAACACTGTCACGATTTATAATCGTTGGGGGGTCAAGGTGTATGAGGCAGAATCTTATGGTAAAGATGGAGCGTTTTTCCGAGGTCAAAGTAATGGTCGAGTTACGGTTCAAAAAGGTGATAACCTCCCAGTTGGAACTTATTATTATGTAATCGAATATACATTGCCTACAGGAGAACATAAGAGTAAGACAGGTTACTTATACATAAACAATTAATAGTAAGTCCCTCCTTTTTGTAGCAAACAGATAGGAGGGTTGTTTTTTTAAAAAGTAATATTTTTGACAAGTAAAATATTTTAAATCAGACAGATGAGATTTCAATATAGTATAAGTATTCTTTTCTTAATGCTTCATATTGTGTTAGGGTATTCTCAGCAAGATGCTCAGTATACACAATATATGTATAATACGATAAGTGTCAACCCTGCATATGCTGGTAGTCGGGGAGTGATGAGCATCAGTGGTCTTCACCGGAGTCAATGGGTAGGATTGGATGGAGCACCCCGTACTCAGACCTTATCGATGAATACGCCTATAGGAGAGAGTAACCGGGTAGGTTTGGGAGTTTCTATCGTCAATGATGAGATAGGACCTACTCAGGAGACCTATTTTGATATTGATTTTTCATATACAATACCTACTTCAGATGTTGGGAAGTTAAGTTTTGGATTAAAAGCAGGAGGTCATTTACTGAATGTAGATTTTCAGCG